>JAJUJH010000010.1 GCA_029265435.1 Clostridiales bacterium | reverse complement strand
GCCGCGATGCCGCGCATCAGCGTCGTCTCGGCGAGCACCACCCGTCGTCCGGCGGGCGGCGCGTCAAACTCCGGCGCGTACGACGCGCCCCAGAACCATATCGCGTTGGCCTTTGTCTCGTTGTCCTCTTTGAGCACATCATAAGCCCTGCGCATCATATCAAAATACGGCTGCATCTCCGGCCCGCCCTTCAGGAAATCCCTGACCGTGCCGCCAATCATGTCGTGCGCGGGCTTGAAGCAAAGCTTCGGTGCAACAGCTCCTTCGCCGTCCGCAATGAGTATGTTGCGGAACGAATCCGTATGAAAAAGCTTGAACGGCGCTTGAAACACTTCTCTGTTGAGCCGCTCCACGAGCGGGTGCGCCAGATGCGTCTCGATATCGTGGGCGCTGTAGCTTTGCATCACGCTGTTTTCGAAATCGGGCCCCTCCAGCGTCACAAGGTTGCAGCGCACATAGAGGGCACCCGCCTTAACGGGCAGCCCCGCGCCGGCCGCCTCGATGACCGCACGGCCTCTGTAGCATCTGACGGGATCGTATCCCAATAGGTTCATATTCGCCACAGCGCTGCCGACCTCCTGACCCGCAGGAATGGTTTGAACCGTGCCCGGCCTCGACTTTGCAAAAAGCGCATCGAGCCCCGGCGTGCTTGCCGCCTCCATCGGCGTCCTCCCTCCCAGCTTTTGCTGCGGTCTGTCCGCTATGCCGTCCAATACAATGGTGAATCGTTTCATCACTTGCTCCTTCGTTCGTTTAGCGCGCCGTGCGTTTGCGGCGGACGCGCTTTGACGCAATCATGATTGCCGACGTCCGGCCGTACTCCGCCATGCATGCCGCCCGGGCCACAAAGTGCCGCCCAAAACCGCCATGCCGGAAAGTCAGCCGTCCCATCCGTTGGTTTGTATTATAACAGATATTCGCAGGCAAAGGAAAACAAAAAAGCGCTCCTTTCGCACACATCGCTTTCCCGATGCCGCTTCGTCGCTCCGGTCCGCCGCAGGCCGTCAAAAAAAGCGTGTATATGAAAAAAGAGCCTTCGGATTCAAGGCTCTTTCGATAACGCTTATTTCAGCTTCTTCTGCGCGACGGATACCATACCCGCAAACGCCTTTTTGTCGTTCACGGCCATATCGGCAAGTATCTTTCGGTTCACTCTGACGCCCGCCTTTTTCAGGCCGTTGATCAGGCGCGAATAGCTGATGCCGTTGGCTCTGGCCTCCGCGTTGATACGCGTGATCCAAAGGCTGCGGTAATCTCTCTTTTTGAGCTTGCGGCCGATATACGCGTAGCGCAGCGAGCGCATCACAGCCTGGTTGGCCGCTCTGAACTGCTTGGACTTTGCGCCGAAATATCCTTTCGCAAGTTTTAAAACCTTTTTATGTTTTTTACGGGCGTTGACAGCCCCTTTGACTCTGGCCATTTTTCATTCCTCCTGTCGTCGGCCTATTTGTAGGGAATAAGCTGCTTGATATTCTTTTCTTCAACCGCCGCAATAAATGCCGCCTGACGCAAATTTCTCTTTCTCTTGGCGCTCTTTTTATTGAGAATGTGTCTTTTGAAAGCCTTCGCGCGCTTGACCTTGCCGGTTCCCGTCAGAGAAAACCGTTTGGCCGCGCCCCTGTGCGTTTTGATTTTTGGCATTTTGCATCGTCCTCCTTGGTTAGTTCTTTGGTGCTAATATCATGAACATACTCCGGCCTTCCAGCTTGGCGCTCTTCTCCATCACGGCGTCATCCTTCACCATGGAGAAAAAATCTTCCATCACTTCACGCCCCATATCCGTATGTGTCATTTGCCTGCCGCGAAAACGCAGCGATACCTTGACCTTATCGCCCGCTTTCAGAAATTTGCTCACGCTTTTTGCCTTCACATCAAGGTCGTGCCTGTCGATATTGGTCGACAGCCGGACCTCCTTGATTGTGATGATATGCTGGTTCTTTTTCGCCTCTTTTTGCTTTTTGGACTGTTCAAACCGGAATTTCCCGTAATCCATGATCTTGCACACCGGCGGCTGCGCATTCGGGGAAATTTTTACAAGATCCAGTCCTCTTTCTTCAGCAATGTCCATCGCCTCACGCGCAGACATGATCCCCAACTGCTCACCTTCATCGGAGATCACGCGGATGCTCTTATCCCGAATCTGCTCGTTAATCTGATGTTCGTTAGCGATAGTAAACACCTCCACCTTGATTTGCCGTTTGAGCGAACGCTTTTGACCCAACAAAAAAAACGGGTACAACAGACCCGTTTACACTCGATTAAAGCTGCTTACCGTATCTGGCCGCTGCCGACAGGTGAGAAACGGGCGTTTCTGCTTTCAAGCATACGTACTTTACCATAAACGCGGCGTTCTGTCAACAGCTAATCCCCGCAAGATAGCCGGTCGAGAAGGCGATCTGCAGATTATAGCCGCCCGTCAGCGCATCCACGTCGATCACTTCGCCCGCGAAATAAAGCCCTTCAACGATTCTGCTCGCCATCGTGGAAGGATCGATGCCGCGCACATCGATGCCGCCGCGCGTGATCACGGCTTCGGCAACCGGCCTTTTGCCCTTGATGCCGAGACTCAGTGCCTTGAGCGTGCGGCAGAGCGCGCCGCGCTGTTCGCGCGTAATCGAATGAGCCTTTGTGCCAAGGCCGATGCCGCTTGCCGACGCGATCAGCGGCGCAAGCTTTGCCGGCACAAGACCGCCAAGCACGTTTCCGAAATCCTTATTGGCTTTTTCGGCAAAATCGCGCAGCAGCCGCTTATCCAGCGTTTTATGGTCGAGCGCGGGCTTAAAATCGATCTCTGCGCTGTACCCTTCGCTTCCGTCCATATACGCGCTGGCCGACAGCGCAAGCGGCCCCGAAACGCCCGTATGCGTCAGAAGCAGTTCGCCTTGCTCCCTGAAAACGGTTTTATTGCCCTTCTTCAGCGCAAACCCGACGTTTTTCAGCGTGATGCCCGCGTATTCCCCCATTTCCTCCAACGTATCAAGCCCCACGAGCGACGCGCAAGGCGGCTCGACATTGTGCCCCAGCTGCTTTGCGAACGCATACCCGTCGCCCGTTGAACCGGTTGACGGATACGATACGCCGCCCGTGGCCAGTATCACGCTGTCGAAAAACAGCTCTTTTCCGTTCACAACAACGCCTGTCACGCGGTTATCCTCTGCGGCAATTCGGGTCACGGCGGTATGGAGCCTTACGTGAACGCCCGCTTTATCGAGCGCTTTGCCGAGTGCTTTGAGCACATCGCTGGATTTGTCCGAAACGGGAAACACGCGGCCGCCGCGCTCCGTTTTCAGCGGCAGTCCAAGCCCCTCAAGCATATTCATCAGCCGCATGTTGTCGAACGTATAAAGCGCGCTGTATAAAAACGCGCCGTTGCGCACGACGCTTTGAAAAAAGTCCCCGATCGGCGCGGCATTGGTGACGTTGCAGCGCCCTTTGCCCGTTATATAAAGCTTTTTGCCCAGTTTTTCGTTTTTTTCAAACAGCGTGACATCCCTGCCGGCTTCCGCCGCGGCAATGGCCGCCATCATTCCGGCGGGCCCGCCGCCTATCACGCATACCTTACGCATCAAATTTCGTCCTTGCCCGTATAAACGTCGTATTGCCGCCACAAATCTTCGAGCATTTCAAAGTTCTGCCTCAAGCCGTCCTTTTTGCGCATTCCAATCAGAAGCACGAGCGCATTGACAACGCTGATGGGCGTCACAAGCGAGTCGACAAAGAGGTTCATGTCCGAATTCACGAACAGATTCGCGTCGGCCACGCCCGCAAGCGGCGAAAGCGCGTTGTCGGTGATGCCGAGTATCGTCGCGCCGTTCTTCTTCGCAAAATTCACTCCGTCCAGCGTTCGCGACGAATAACGCGGAAAGCTGATAGCCACAACCAGATCCCCCTTGCCCGCATGCATCATCTGGCCGAAAATATCGCCGCCGATGCTGGACGATACAAGGCTTGTCCCGCTCCGTATGTAATTGAGATAATACCAGAAGAAAAGGGCAAGCGGCGCGCTGGAACGAAGCCCAAGAATGTAAACATGATCGGCTTGCAGTATCATGTCCGCGGCCTTTTCCATCATGCCGTAATCGAGCACCTCACGGATGTGCCTAAGGCTCGTGATATCGTTGCGCAAAGCCCAGCGCACCAGCTCTTCTTCAGACATGTTTGAGCCAAGCCCCATTCGCTGCACATTGGTCAGCCTGGAGCGTATCATTTCCTGAAGCTTCTTTTGCAGTTCGGGATAGCCGTCGTAACCGAGCGCGCACGCGAAGCGCACCACGGTGGATTCGCTGACGCCCACCGTTTCTCCAAGGCGCGACGCGGTGATAAAAGCCGCCGTATCATAATGGTCGATGATATATGACGCAATCGCGCGATGTCCCTTGCTCATTGAGCTTTGGCGTTCTTTTATGACTTTTATTATATCGTTAACTTGCATGATTATCCCCCTTGCCGCACAATTAATAACAATACTATATCAGAATTTACGAAAAATGCAATTTCATTTTGTTGATCCTGCAAGTAAGCGGTCCGATTTGTTCTTTTGCGGTCATGTCATACCTGATGGGCGTTAAAGATGCATAACCCTGCCGGACGGCTTCAACGTCCGTCTCGGCTTCCGACGGCTCTTCGCGCAGCTTGCCCGTCATCCAAATATACTGTCTACCGTGAGGATCGCTGCGCAATTCCACCTCGTCGTCGTACGCGGTGCGCCCCTGAGACGTCACTCTGATCCCGTTGATCTTTGAAAGCGGGAGATCGGGCACATTGAGATTATACAGCACATTGTCCGGCTCTCCGTCAAACAGCCCTCCGTCGATGAGACCGGCGGCCATTTCGGCCGCGCTCTCGAAATGCTCGGCATATTTGGACGCGCACGATACCGCGAGCGCTTTTCGGCCCATAATTACCGCGTCAAGCGCGGCCGCCACCGTTCCGGAATACATGATATCCGAGCCCAGATTGGCGCCGTGGTTGATTCCGGAAACAACAAGATCGACACGCCCGCCCATAATATGGACAATGCCGATCTTTGTGCAGTCCACCGGCTGACCGTCCACCACATAACAGGGTATGGCCTCAAGGCCCGAAGGCTGCGTTTTTGTGACCCGCAAGGGTCTGTATATCGTGATGGAATGCGACGTGGCGCTTCTCTCCGATTCGGGGGCGACCACCGTCACATCGTGACCGCGGTTGAGCCGCGCAGCCAGTGTCCGCAAGCCTTTGGCATGAATGCCGTCGTCGTTTACAATCAGTATGCGCATCGCTTTCCTCCCGTCTGCGTTTTTATTTTACAGTGCGGAGCGATGCGTGTCAACGCAGACGCCGCCGGCGATCGCCCCGGCGGAGCGACGCCTCTTTTTTTCTATGCGAACAGCCACCATACCAGTATGCGCTTAAATGCGTTACCGAAATTTCTCTCCGCCACGTCGTCTCCCGCAACGGCATCCACACGGCCGATCTCCTCACCGTCCAGCAGTATGCGCAGATAACCGATGACCTGCCCTTTTTTAATGGGCGCGGCAAGGTTCTCAAGCAGCACAAGCTCCTTTTCGAGCGTCCCCTCCTTGCCCTTTTCGATCAGCGTGGAAAAGCTCTGCCCTGCGTATACGTCGACAAACGGCTGCGTACCGCCCGCCACCGCAAGATCGGAGCCCAGCTTCTGACCTTCGGTCACAACCGTTTTGGCTGTAAACCCGGCAAAGGCGTAATCGAACGCGGCTTTGGCGTCGTCAAAGCGTGTCGCGCTGTTCGGCGCGCCCAGCGCGACATATATAAACCGTCCGCCGCTGCGCTTGACAGTCGCCGCGATGCAATATCCGGCCGCGCCCGACGAGCCTGTCGCGACGCCGTCGCACCCCTCGTAATAACGCACAAGCCGGTTTTGGTTCACCATTTCCGTCTTGCGTCCGTCGGGATGGATATAGTTTTCCATCCATATGCCGCTCCACTTGTACAGCAGATCATGCTTCACAAGCTGCCTGCAGATTTCGGCCGCATCGCGCGCGCTGATTTTCTGTTCGTCGCCGAGACCCGTCGCGTTCACAAACCGGGCATCGATCCCCATCGCCTCCGCTTTTTTGTTCATCATCTCCACAAACGCGTCTTCGCTGCCGGATATTTTTTCGGCCAGCGCGACCGCCGCATCGTTGGCACTGCATACGATCACCGCCTTCAACAGATCCTCCGCCTTATGCGTGCTGTTCGGATCCAAAAACGCCTGCGTGCCTCCCATCGACGCCGCGTGTTCGCTGACCGTCACCGTATCGTTAAGCGACAGCCGTCCGGACTCTTCGGCTTCCAGCAGCAGCAGTATTGTCATCACCTTGGCAACACTGGCGCACGGAAGCTGTTCATCCGCGTTTTTCTCCGCAAGCACGCTTCCCGAATTGGCGTCCATCAGTATAAAGCTTTTGGCTTTGGCGTCGAAGCCTTCCGCGTATGCCGTCACCGCCGCCGAAAAAACGATCATCAACGCGAGCGCGGCTGTCAGGATTCTTTTCATCACCGTTTATCCCCTTTTTTTGCTTTTGCGCTTAGTTTCTCCCGAACGCATATCAGATATTCCGCGCTGTCACGCCGCCAAATCCGCCAAAAAGCCGTATGGTGCCGGCATGCGGCATTCACAAGCCGCTTGATGAATGGAATAAGCAAGGGTATAATTTGTCATATGAATGCGTTCACAAAAAAAACGGCGGCTGTCGTTCTGTTGGCAGCCGTGATTCTCGCAGCGTCGTGCGCGCCTCTCACGGCCGACGAGTCCGAAGCGGATAAGGCATATTATGAACGGATATATGCGGACGAGCCGGAGCCTTCCGCGAAAGTGGCCGCGCTGCTCGATGTGCTTGATACATGCGTGGGCGGGCAGTACGTCATCGGCGGGCAGGCCACGCCCGTAACGAAAGATTTTATCGACAGAATGTTTGTGAAATATCCCGACTATTTCAGCGACGGACGTCTTGAGTATTTATATCGAATTGCCGAAAACGCGGAAAAGCAGGGCTTTGCGTTTCCCGAGGACTATGCGTGGGATTGCAGCGGCTTGTGGTGGTACGCTGCGAACGAGGCGGGGCTTTACGGCGAATACACCGACAAAACCGCCAATGACACATATTACGACGATTGCACGCCGATCGAAAAGAAAGACCTCAAGCCCGGCGATCTTGTCTTTATGATGGGAACGGACGGGCATGTGTCGCATATGGGGATCGTGGGACGCCATGGCTATATTTATGAGGCCGTCGGCGGTTTTGCGGGCGTTGTCCTCAAGCGCACGGTCGGCAGGAGAATCTATAAAAACATTGTCAGCGGCGGCGTGCTCGTCTGTCCAAGCTGGAACGCGTTCGGTCGCCCCAAGATATTTGAATAACGGCGGCCGCAGCGGCCGTTTTTTCATTCAGCGAATGTATACCGCCGCCCGTTTGATGCGCAATGCCGGGCCGAATGCTAAACCCGTCTGATGAACCCGTCGATCAGCGTTTGCATGCGGTCCGCCGCAATGCGTCCCGTCTCCATCACTTCTTCATGGCTGAGCGGCCTGTCGAGTATGCCTGCCGCCATGTTGGTGATGCACGAAATCGCCGCCGATCTCACGCCTGCGTGCGCCGCCGCGATGATCTCCGGTACCGATGACATGCCGACGGCATCCGCGCCCAGCGTGCGCAGCGCCCTGATCTCCGCAGGCGTTTCGTATGCGGGGCCTGCCATCATGGCATATACGCCCGTTTTGATATCGATGCCGTTTTCAAGCGCCGCGGTTTTCAGCGCGTGTATCAGCGTTTTATCATATGCGTAAGACATATCGGGAAAGCGCGGGCCGAAATCGTCCATATTGGCGCCCGTCAGCGGGCTTAAAAACGTAAAGTTGATATGATCCTCGATCACCATGATATCGCCCGGCCGAAAGCATGTGTTTATGCCGCCCGCCGCGTTGGTGACGAGCAGCTTTTTGACGCCGAGCCGTATCAGAGCGCGCAGCGGGATCACCGTTTCGGCGGCCGTATACCCCTCGTAGCAATGGAAGCGTCCCTGCATGCAAACAACATCCGCACCGAATTTGCCGCCGAACACGAGCCTGCCCGCATGTCCCGGCGCCGTGGAGACGGGGAAACCGGGTATATCCGAATATGCGATGCTCTGCGCATTCTCGAGCGTATCGGCATAGCCGCCAAGGCCGCTGCCCAGCACCACGCAGAGCTCCGGACACCGCTTTGCGGTCTTTTTGAGCGTTTCATATGCGATATGGATTCTTTCCGCCGTCATTGTGATTCTCCCCCCGTCACGGTTTTTAAAAACGATGTGCCGACATGCCACCTGTTTAGCCCGAAGAACTCCGCCGCCGTTGCGGCGATATCGGCAAACGTCCGCCGCGTGCCGATATCCGTTCCCGCCTTCACGTCTTTTCCGTATACGAATATCGGAATGTATTCGCGCGAATGATCGGTGCTTGGGGTCGTCGGGTCGCAGCCGTGATCCGCCGTGAATATGATGATGTCATCCGGCTTCATCGCCGTGAGGATTTCGGGTATGCGCCTGTCAAGCGCCTCAAGCGCTTCCTTATATCCCTTCACGTTGTTGCGGTGTCCGTAAAGCATATCGAAATCCACAAGGTTCGTGAATACAAGGCCGTCAAAATCCGCTTTGATGGCGTCCGCCGTGGCGGTGATGCCCGCTTCGTTATCCCTTGTATGGTTCTTCATCGTCAGTCCCACGCCTGCGAAGATATCTTCGATCTTGCCGATTCCGAGCACTTCAAAACCCGCGTCTTTCACCGCCGTCAGTATCGTCTCGCCCGGCGGCGCGAACGAAAAGTCGCGGCGGTTCTTTGTGCGTTCATACGCGCCTTCTTCCCCGATAAACGGGCGGGCAATCACACGGCCCACCGCGAGGTCGCCGACGAGCAGGCCGCGTGCCTTTTCGCATATCGCATAAAGCTCGTCCAGCGGCACCACGCTTTCATGCGCCGCGATCTGAAACACGCTGTCCGCCGACGTATAGACGATGAGCCGGCCCGTTTTTACATGCTCGGCGCCAAGCCGCTTGATGATTTCGGTTCCGGACGCGGCATAATTGCCGATCGTGCCCCGCCCCGCCGCCTTCTCAAAGGCTTCGATAAAATCCTTCGGAAAACCGTTCGGGAACGTCGGAAACGGCTTGTCCAGTATGAGTCCGCTGATTTCGAAATGGCCGCCCGTCGTGTCTTTTCCGGGAAAAACCTCTGCGGCCCTGCCGTATGCACCGATCACGCCGCCGTCACATTCCAGGTTCTTGAGCCTGCAAAGGCCCAGCTTTTTCAGGTTCGGTATACGGATATCCGGATACGCCTCGATGATATGCCCAAGCGTATCCGAACCTTCGTCTCCGAAGAGCGCCGCGTCCGGCAGCGCGCCGATACCGACGCTGTCCATCACGACAATAATGAATTTGGCCATGCGGCTTTCCACCTCCCGTACAGCCGGTTTTCCCGGGAATCATTCAAGGCTGTTCTTATTCCGAACAGCCTTCAGCTTGTCGAAAAACCTAGCGGTTTTCCGACAGTTCTCCGGCTTTGCGCTCGAAACGGCGCAAAACCGAACGGTGTGGGCTGCCTCGGGCAAGCCCGTCTTGCCCACACCTTATATTCTCAGCGATATTGGCGGTTTTTCAACCTGTCTCCGTCCATCCGCTTGTATCCGCTTCGCCTTCAAAATCGACTTTAAAAAGCCATGTGTCCGGCTTTACCACGCTGTCCGGATCGTCATACACCGTATCGTTGACGGCGCTCACCACACCGTCAACCGGCGCGTGCAGATCGCTGACAGCTTTTATCGACTCGACTTTCGCGCACGGCTCTCCTTTCCTGACCTGAATCCCGACTGCCGGAAGCTCAATATAGACAACGTCGCCCGCAACCGCTTCTTTCATCAGCCCCACAAACGCGACGTGCGCATCCAGCCGTATCCATTCATGACCGGCCGTCATATAAGTGCTCATTTTCAAGTCCTCCAAACCCGCCACGGGTTTGCCGCCAGCCCTTTATTTCTTTTTCAGGTGCTGCTTAAACCGTTTTCTGAACATCACCGTATAAATGATGATACCCGGCAGTATCGTGGCAAGGCTCACCCAATAAGCCCATGTCATGCCCATATAATCAAGCACACCGGTAATGAGGGCGATCGGCCCGAAAATCCAGCAGAAAGTACGAAGCATTTTGTTCGCTTCCTCTTTCATGGCTTTGGGATAATCGTTGTTGTACACCGGGCCCTTGCCCGTCACAGCCGAGTAGACCGCAAACCCGCCGGCGATGGCCATAAATATCGCCATCATTTTATTCATATCGTCCAAATTAAAAGCTCCTTATCTTTTGCTTATTCTGACGCCTTCGGGCGTATCCTTCAGCTCGTATCCGAGCGCCGCGAGCTGATCGCGCAGCGCATCCGCTTTGGCGAAATCCCGTTCCTTGCGCGCCTGCTGGCGCTGCTGTACGAGCGCCAGAATATCGTCCGGGATCACATCCTCATCGGGCACAAGGCCGAGCACATCCAGCACCCGGTCAAGCGCCTCCAGCGCTTCCTTAGCGCTGCGGGCATCCTTGCCTGCTTCAAACATCAGATTAATGTCGCGGATGTATTCGAATATCACGCCGATCGCCTCTGCGGTATTGAGGTCGTCGTCCATAGCCTCTTTGAAACGGCTCTCAAGCGCGCAGACGTCTTTTGTCACGTTTGTCTGATCCGTGCCACCCGACGCCGCGATATGCTTTAGGTTGTCGCGGCAGTTTTTGATGCGCGCCATCGCCGACGCCGCCTGCGCAATGAGGTCTTCGCTGAAATTGACCGGATTGCGGTAATGCGCCGAAAGCATGAACAGCCTGACAACCTTGAGATCGTATTTTCGGCTGATATCGCGAACGGTAAAGAAATTGCCCTTGGATTTGCTCATTTTTTCGTTGTTGACATTGATGTAGCCGTTATGCATCCAATACCTTGCGAACGGCTTTCCGGTAGCCGCCTCAGACTGCGCGATTTCGTTCTCGTGATGAGGAAATATGAGATCCTGACCGCCGCCGTGGATATCGATCGTTTCGCCGAGATATTTCATGCTCATGACGCTGCATTCGATATGCCACCCCGGCCGGCCTTTGCCCCACGGGCTTTCCCAGCTGTCTTCCCCCGGTTTCGCGGCTTTCCACAGCGCAAAATCCTCGGGGCTTCTTTTGACCTCCGTGACGTCGATGCGCGCACCCGCCCGCAGGTCGTCAAGCGACTGGCCCGACAGCCTGCCGTACGCGGGAAAGCTGGATACGTCAAAATACACATCTCCGCCCGATTCATAGGCGTGGCCCGTCTCCACAAGCTTTTCAACAAGACGGATGATATCCGCGATGTGTTCGGTGGCTTTCGGGTGCACCGTCGCTGGTTTGATGCCAAGCCCGCCCGCATCTTTGAAGTACTCGGCGATAAAGCGCTCGCCGAGCTCTTTCAGCGTCGTGTTTTCCTCGGCCGCCCGCGCAATCATTTTATCGTCCACGTCGGTAAAGTTCTGGACGAACGTCACATCATATCCCAAATACTCAAGGTAACGGCGCAGCGTATCGAATACAATGAACGGCCTCGCGTTGCCGATATGAAAAAAATTGTATACCGTCGGCCCGCAGGCGTATATCCTTGCTTTACCCGGTTCTATGGGCACAAACTCTTCTTTTTTGCGCGTCATCGTGTTAAATATCTTCAAGTCAGCACTTCCATTCCTGATTTGTCGCACCATTATATTATATGCAGCGTCAGAAAGTCAATTGACGCCGGCTTCCCGCCCCCTGCCGGCCGTTTGCGGCAGAACGATTCCGACAATCACGGCATTCCGTCCGAAACCGGCCTCCGTTTTCTCCCCAAAAGCCGCATACAGCAATGCCCGCCTAAGCGGGCATCCGGTCAAAAATCTTTCTTGATGCGTTTCCGGCGCAAAAACGGCGGAATATCCAGCTCATTGCCCGTCTCAAACCCGCCGCCCGACAGCGTCTTTTTCTCCGGCCTGACCGGGATAAAGATGTCGTCGTCATCCTGTCCCCGAAAATCGAGCTCCTCCTTCATCGGCGGCGCGGGCGTCTGCGGCTGCTTTTTGGGCGCTCCGCTGAAACCCGTTGCGATCACCGTGATGCGGACCTCGTCTTCAAGCCTGTCGTCCGTATCCGCGCCAAAGAAAATGTTGGCATCCGGATCGGCCGCCTGTCTGATGAGGTTCGCCGCTTCTTCGATCTCGAGCAGGCTCATTGTCGGGTCGCCCGTGACGTTGTAGAGTATGCCCCTTGCGCCTTCAATGCTTGTTTCAAGCAGAGGGCTTTGAATCGCCTGTTTGGCGGCGTCCATCGTTTTATTGTCACCGTAACCGACGCCGATACCCATATGCGCCACGCCGCGCTCCATCATGACCGTGCGCACGTCCGCGAAGTCAAGATTCACAAGCGCGGGCTTCACGATCAGATCGGTAATGCCCTGTATGCCCTGCCTCAGCACATCGTCCGCCACGCGGAACGCCTCAAGCATCGACGTCCCCTTTCCGATCACCTGAAGCAGCTTGTCGTTCGGTATCGTCACAATCGTGTCCACCACGTCCATGAGCTGGGCATGGCCGTCTTTTGCACGATGAAGACGCTGGCCTCCCTCAAACATGAACGGCATCGTGACAACCGCAACCGTCAAAATCTTCTTCTGCCGCGCGATCTCGGCAATTACCGGCGCGGCGCCCGTGCCCGTGCCGCCGCCAAGCCCCGCCGCAATATAGATCAAATTCGCGCCGTCCACAATCGACGTCAGCTCGTCGATGCTTTCCTCGGCGGCGCGCCGTCCGACCGTCGGATCTCCGCCGACGCCAAGACCGCTGGTGAGCTTTTCACCGATCTGAATCTTGTATTTTGCTTTTGAGAGCAAAAGCGCCTGCTTGTCCGTATTGACGGCATAAAATTCGGCGCCCGTCACTCCATGATCGATCATGCGGTTGACGGCGTTGTTGCCGGCGCCGCCTACGCCAATCACCTTAATTTTGGCTATGCTGTCCTGCTCAACATCAATCTCTAATGGCATATTGACCCCCTTATTCAGAACGCCTAATCGAACATCTTTTTCGCCAGCCGTTCCAGTAACGCTATTCCGCCCGAGCCGTCATGGCGTTTTGCCTCGAACACATAGTCGAGTATCGCAAGCACCGCAAAATAATTGGGCGTTGAAAGCTGCGGCGCATCGATCACGGGTATGCGCACCTGCCGCTTTAACAGCTTTTGCAGCATGTCCTTTGACCCCTTCATCATCGCAAGGCCGCCGCCCGACAGATAGATGCGCGTGCGTCTCGCAATGTTCAGCGGGCTGTTCTCAAACGAGCGGTTGATCAGCATCGCCAGATGCTCCACTCTCGCGTCGATCACTTCGGAAATAAGAGCGTGGCTGTACCTTTCCAGACGCCCCGATTTCTGTTTGGCATAATCATATAACTTCGTGCCAGTATTTTCAAGGCCAAAAGAATACCGCTTTTTGATCTGCTCAGCCGAATCCACATCGAGATTCATCACGATGGACAGATCATTCGCAATCTGCATGCCTCCGGCGGTTATTGTATTATTATAAACAATTGCATCGCCATATACAACCGTCACATTTGTATCGTAGTATCCCACATTGATCAGCACGGAGCTGCAGTCCCGCTCCTCGGGAGGAACCAGAAACAGACTCTCGGCGAGCACCTCGGGGATATACGCCGCCGCATTCACGCCGATATTGCGCAGCAGCGCCGTCGTGTCCTCAACAAAATCGTTCCTTGCGAATATCAGCGATATCACGCCCTGTATCTCGGCGGCCTTCGTATCCAGCACATCGATGTAATGATGGCCGTCCTCAAGCACAAAATAAACAGGCGTCGAATTGACTATCGTATAGAGCGAATCGTCATAACCCTTTTCGGCGTTTTCAATCAGCCGCTCGATATCGTCCTGAGTGACGGTGCCGCCTTGCACCTTGGCATAACCATCCTGGCAGACCACCTTAGAAAAAACGCCGGGCACACCGACAAACACCTCTTTGATCCGTTTTTTTGCTCTCTTCTCGGCAAGCGCGACCGCTTTTTCAACGGCTCTCTCCACGTTCGAAGGCTTGAGCCACCGGCCGTTTTTGATGCCCTCATATTTCGCCTCGCCGGCCCCGAGCACTTCAAAGCGCCCCGTGGATTTTTCACGGCCGATCACGCACATGATCTTCGACGTGCCAAACTCGATGGCCGCCGCAACGTTTTTCATAGCCCGCAAGATAACCCCTTAAAAATCAAAGAAACAAATCGTATCACTTCCCTTATATATAATACCATGTCTATAACAAATAACAATAAATTTGATTCTATTTCTCTCTGTAGTAAGCTTTTTTTGCCGATGAAACATCCAGAATGCCGCCGGACTTGCCGCTGCTCGCAATTTCTTCGCGCGACGCCTTCATGAGCTTAATCTTCTCATCGAGCGCAAGGTCGTCGCCCATTTCCACCCTCATCCCGTCCGGAAGCGTGACGACGATATCCGCCGCAAGCGACACATCAACGATAACAGGCGCAATCTCCGCTCCTTTGAGCGCGTCGAGCATGCGTGTCAGCACACCGATTTTGAACGTATCGCTTGTCCCAATCCGCTCTCCCACAACGGCGGTATCGGCAGGCAGGCCTTTCACAAGAGGAAAGCCGGGCTCTCCGTTGCCCGCTTCAAACCGCAGTACCCATCCCTCATGATCGATGATGATATAGGCCCCGTCTTTTTCAATGCAAGCCGTTTCTTGCCTCTCCTCAATGGTAATCAGCACATTGTCGGGATACCGGATATCGACGCTGACCGGCTTGATATACGGGTCTTTTGAAAGCGCCTCCATCACCTTTTGCTTGTCCACGGAAAATATGCTTGCATCATACTCAAGCCCCGACAGCGCGATAATATCGTCGCTGCTGCGCGATTCACATCCCGCCACAGTGACCGTTCTGATCTGAAATATCTTGTATGTGACAAAAACGAGCGCCCCGAAAAATACGACAAGCGATACAAAAGCCAGCGCCCTTCTGCCTTTTTTCAACCTTTACTCCTCTCTTTTTATATCCGCACCCAGCAGGCTCAGCTCCGATTCAAATGTTTCATAGCCCCTGTCGATGATTTTAGCCTGATCCACAACCGTGACACCCTGCGCGCACAATCCCGCCAGCACGAGTGCCGCGCCGCCGCGCAGATCCATCGCCGTCACCTCAGCTCCGTGCAGCCTTTCCACGCCTCTGATGACCGCCACATTGTTTTTAATGACGATATTCGCTCCCATCCGCTGCAGCTCGGGCACGTGCTTAAACCGGTTGTCAAACACGCTTTCCACGATGATGCTGGTTCCTTTCGCGATGCAGGCCGCCGTGCACATCTGTGCCTGCATATCCGTCGGGAAACCCGGATACGGCCCCGTTTCAATCAGATGCATCTCTTTCGGGCGTCCCTGTCCCGTCACGGTAACGGCATCGTCATATATATCGACCTTCGCGCCCGCTTCTCTGATTTTCGACGTGATCGCAAACAGATGCTCGGGTATCACGTTCTTCAGCGTGATTTTTCCGTCGGTCACCACCGCCGCCATCATATACGTGCCCGCCGCGATCCTGTCGGGCATGCATCGGTACGTAAAACCGCCGAGACGGCTTTTGCCCTCGATCACGACCGTGCTCGTCCCAGCGCCGTTCACGTCGCCTCCCATCTGGTTGATGACGTTCTGCAGCTCGATGATTTCCGGCTCTCTTGCCGCGTTGCGGATGACCGTTCTGCCGGGCGCCAGCGCGGCCGCCATCATCAGGTTTTCGGTTGCGCCCACGCTCGGATAATCGAGATGCACGTCTCCGCCTTTAAGCCGTCTCCCCTCGCACATAATATGCCCGCCCGTTTCGGTGACGTTGACGCCGAGACTGCGAAGCCCCTTTAGGTGAAGGTCTATCGGCCTGTTCCCGATCTCGCAGCCGCCCGGGTAAGTAAAACGCGCCATGCGGAAACGCGCGAGTATCGGCCCCATCATAAAAATCGACGAACGAATCTCTTTCGCGAGCTTATCGGGCATTTCCCAACGGAGCGCCCGCCGGGTATCGATCACCAGACGGTCTTTTTCAAAACCCACGTATGCGCCGATGTGTTCCAATATCGAAAGCATATGGTACACATCGGAAATTGCCGGCCAGTTATATATGATCACAGGCTCGTCGGTTAACAGCGCAGCCGCAAGCACGGGAAGCGCCGCGTTTTTCGCGCCCTGAACCGCGATCTCTCCTTCCAGCCGCGAGCCTCCGTTTATGATTAATTTTGCCATGACGGCCTCCCCCGCATATCATCTATCACATGATAATATCATATGCCGGCAGGGCCGATTTGTGCTTTTCAGACGGCATGCGACTGTTTGGAGATATTGAGCAGCACGCCGACGCTTGCCATAAAAATGATCAACGAGGTGCGCCCCGCGCTGATGAACGGCAGCACCACGCCGGTCGGGGGCACGAGCCCCGTCACCACGGCGATGTTAATGAATACCTGTATCGCAATCAGCGCCGTAATGCCCGTCGCGAGCATGGTGCCGAACATGTTGGGCGCGCGCAGAGCAATCCGGACGCCGCGCCAAATCAATATCCCGAAGGCGGTCAGCAGCAGTATGCCGCCGAAAAAGCCGAGCTCCTCCACGATGATCGCGAAAATGCAGTCGGACTCCATATACGGCAGAAAGAGATATTTCTGCCTCGAGTTGCCGAGCCCCAGACCGAAAAAGCCGCCCGAACCGATGGAATAAAGCGACTGCACGAGTTGATAGCTTTCTTTGCCCGAGTACTTCCACGGATCCAGATAAGCGAATATCCTGTTCATACGATAGGTTTCGGTAAGCATCATCGCCGCTCCGCCCGCGATGCCGATGCCGCCCATGATGACGAAATGCCAAAGGTTGGCGCCGCCCACAAGCATCATCACGAACATGGTCAGCGCCAGCGTCACCACCGCGCTGAAATTGGGCTGCAGGTACAGCAAAAGCGCCGCCAGCATCAGCAGCACGAGGTAAGGCGCCATGCCGTATTTAAACTGCTTCATCTTCTCATAATTGATGGAAATTCCGCCCGCCATGAATATGATGATCGCCAGTTTCAGCACTTCTATGGATTGCAGGTCGATAATGCCCAGGTTCACCCAGCGCCGCGAGCCGTTCCTTTCGATACCGATGCCCGGCACAAACACAAGAAGCATGAGCACGAACCCGATGCCCAATATGATAAAACGCAGTTTCTTATATTTATTGTAATCGAAAAGCGAGCAGAAGATCATGGCCGCAAGACCGATCCCGGCCCCGATGATTTGCTTCCAGAAGTAAAAGAGCGGGTCGTTTTGCGTATTTTTGCTGCTCTCCGCGTAATAATAGCTCGCGCTGAAAACCATCAGTATGCCGAACATGACGAGTATCATAGTCACGACGAGCAGCGGATAGTCAATGGAACGCTTGGCCATGCTCCCCCCTAAAACGCGCTGACGATATCTTTAAAAACTCTTCCTCTCTGTTCAAAATCGCTGAACATGTCATAGCTCGCGCACGCGGGCGACAGCAGCACATTCCAGCCGTCCTTCGCGATTGCGCGCGCTTTGATGACCGCTTCCTCAAAGCCGTCCGCCGTAACGATATCCTTGAATCCGGCGGCTTTGGCGTCGCTCAATATTTTTCCCTGCGTCTGCCCGATGGCGACAACGCATTTGATCTGCGGCCCGAATCCTTGAAACAGCGATACAAAGCTGCTCTTTTTGTCGTATCCGCCCAGTATGATAACCGTGGGCCGCGTCATCGCGGCGGCCGCCTTTTCGGTCGCGTCAGGGTTGGTGCCCTTCGAGTCGTTGATGTAGCGCACGCCGTCCAGCTCGCGCACAAATTCGATTCGGTGCTCCACACCGGGGAACGTCATCAGCGTGTCTTTGATGACGCTTTCGGCGATACCGTAGCATCGCGCAAGCGCGACGGCCGCAAGCGCGTTCTCAAGGTTGTGCAGCCCCGGAATTTTGATTTCTTCCGGTCGGCATATCACATGCGCGCCGTCTTGCTCCCGGCTGATGATGCGCCCTTCTTCTATAAATACGCCGCTTTGCAGCGGAACTTTCCGCGAAAACCAAATAACTTTGGATTTTGGCCGGCCCGCCATGCCGCGCGTGATATCGTTGTCGTAATTGAGCACGCAATAATCGCCGGGCGTTTGATTTTTGAATATCCGTTCCTTCGCCGCCGTGTAATTTTCCATCGTGATATAGCGGTTCAGATGATCTTCCGTCACATTGAGCACCGCGCAGGCGTGCGGCCGGTATGTGTCGATGGTATCAAGCTGCAGCGCGGCCGTTTCGGCAACCACGATGTCGCCTTTTTTCGTTTTGAGCGCCTCTCCCGCAATCGGTATGCCGATATTGCCCAGCACATGCGTGCAAAATCCCGCGTTTTTGAATATCTCGCCGGACAGCGCAGTGGTCGTGGTCTTGCCGTTTGTGCCTGTGATGGCCACGAACTCCGCCTGCGAATACGCAAATCCCAGCTCTATCTCGCCGATGACCGGCTTGCCGTCAGCCCTTGCCTGTGCGATGAAGCCAAGGTCGGTTGGAATGCCGGGGCTTAACACGAGCGCGTCGCAATCCTTTGCCGTCGCTTCCGCATCCGCTCCGAGCGCCAGCTTTGCCCGTCCTTCAAATTCGCTGAAAGTACCGGCCGGAAACTGCTCCGCCGTCTTCATATCGTATAGCACCGCTTCCGCGCCGATTTCCAGCAGAAGGCGCGCGCTGGCGAGACCGCTTTTTGCCATGCCGGCTACCATGACTTTTTTACCCTTGAAATCCATTGATCCTCCTAATTCACCGCCAAAATGCCCACGAGGCACAGTATGATCGTAATCAGATAGTAAAAAGCGACGATGCGCGTTTCGGGCATGCCCTTCAGCTCAAAGTGATGATGGAGCGGCGCCATTTTGAATATGCGTTTTTTGCGCAGCTTGTACGAGCCCACCTGCAGAACCACCGATATTGACGACATCAGCGCCATGAATCCGGTCAGTATCAAAAGCAGCTGCAAGCGCGATACCACGCCGATTACGGATATCGCTCCGCCGAGCGCCAGCGACCCCGTATCCCCCATAAAAACCTTTGCGGGATATGTGTTGAATCTTAAAAAGCCGAGGCATGCGCCCGTCACCGCCGCCGAGAACACCATCATGTTGCTTGTTCCCGCCGCCGCGAGCGTCTGCCCGCTGGAAACGTACATCGTATACATGCCGAAAAATATCAGCGCATAGGTGGCCGTATTGATGAGCACCACGCCGGACGCAAGACCGTCGAGGCCGTCCGTGAGGTTCACGCTGTTGACAATCAGCACCACGGCGATCACCGTAAACGGTATGTACCAGACGCCGAGGTCCCACTCCGCACCGAAGAACGGCACGATCAGCTTTGAGCCGATCGAAGGATTGCGGTAGGCAAACATTGCCACAATCACCGCAATGCCAAGCTGTCCGATGATCTTTTGATAGGCTTTGAGGCCAAGCGAGCGCTTTTTAATGACGATGATAAGATCGTCCATCAGTCCGATCAGCCCGAAGCCGAGCGTGACGCCAAGCGCAAACCACATGTATTCATAGCTGCCCCGCGCGAAAAGAAACGAAGCCGCAAACAAGCCGATAAGAATGATGATTCCGCCCATCGTCGGCGTTCCCGCTTTTGCCAGATGCGTCTGAGGGCCGTCATCTCTTATCTGCTGGCCGAATTTCAGCCTTCTTAAAAGCGGCACCCCGACATATCCCGCGGCCAGCGCGATAAAAAACGCCGCAAGCACCGAATAGATAATAATATCCATTTTGCTTTGTCTCCCGATTATCCTATGTGGAAAACTTCATCAAGAAGTTCTTTGACAACGACTTTTTCATCAAACGGATGCTTAACGCCGTTTATCTCCTGATACGTTTCATGTCCCTTGCCTGCCAGCACGATGATATCGTCGGCCTGCGCGTTCCGTATCGCGTAACGGATGGCTTCACGCCGGTTCTCGATGCAGGTGTACGCGCCGTCGGTGCGTTCGATGCCTTTTTTGATTTCCTCAATGATCGCAAACGGGTCTTCCGTGCGCGGATTGTCCGACGTGATGATGGTAAACGCAGACAGCCTTCCGGATATTTCGCCCATCATCGGGCGTTTTCCTCTGTCCCTGTCCCCGCCGCAGCCGAATACCGTCACAACGCGCCCGCGCGCAAAACCCTTTACCGTTATCAGCGTATTCTCAAGGCTGTCGGGTGTGTGCGCATAATCGAGTATGATCGTAAACGGACGGTTTCCGGTATCCAGTACCTCAAAACGCCCCGCTACGCGCGGCATGGCTTCAAGCCCCGTTTTAATCGTTTCCAGCCCTACGCCGAGGAGCATGCAGGCCGACGCCGCCGAAAGCGCGTTGTAGACGCTGAATATGCCGGGGATGTTCAGATCGATGGGGATCATGCCGCACGCGCCGCAAAGGTCAAAGCTGACGCCTTTGGGCGTGATCTCGATGTTTCTGGCAAAAACATCGGCTTTCTCCTTGATGCCGTATGTGAGCCGGCCGATGCCGATGCCGTCGAGCATATAGGAGGCCGCCGCGTCGTCCGCGTTAACCGCGGCGTTTTTTGACGCATAAAAAAGGCGTTTCTTGGCCGCCATATAGTTCTCAACCGTTTCGTGAAAATCCAGATGATCCCTCGATAGATTTGTAAATACGCCCACGTCGTACCGGATTCCCGCAACGCGCCCGAGATAAAGCGAATGGGAAGAAACCTCCATCACCACCGCGTCGCAGCCCTCGTCCGCCATCTGCCGCAGCAGCTTGAAAAGGTCCGGCGATTCGGGCGTTGTGCGGTCGGTATGAAGCTCTTTTGCGCCGATCATATTCACGATTGTGCCGATAAGCCCCATCTTTTTCCCGGCCGTTTCCATCACGGACTTGATCATATATGTCGTCGTCGTTTTGCCTTTTGTGCCCGTAATTCCGATCATCGCAAGACGCTCGTCCGGCTTCCCATAAAATTCGCGCGATATGCGTGCCATGGCCTCCCGCGCGTTGTCCACCACCACCTGCGGCACGTCGATATCCAAAAGCCGCGTCACCATCAGCGCCGCCGCGCCGTTGTCCACGGCAGCCCGCGCGTATTCATGCCCATCCGTTTTGTAGCCGCTGATGCAGAAAAAGAGCGCGCCTTTTTCCACTTTCCGCGAATCGTAAGCCACGCTTTTTATTTCGGTCTGCGCATTTCCCACAATTCGCAGACCCTCGCATAAATCTCCCAGCTTCAATAAACTATCCTCCCAAACATCCGGGCATTATTGACCCGAACGTGTGATTGACCGATTCCGCAAGGATTATAACATACCGCAGGCTGGTTGTAACGCATAAAAACAATTTGTTTCATACGTTTCATTCGCAAGACTTCATTACATGAATATGGGCGGAGCCTTGCCCTCCATTTTGCATCGGCGCCGCATCTTGACAAAGAGCCCGGAAATCCCCATAAAAAAACGCCGCCCCGAAAAGCGGCGCTTTTCAGGGCTTCATTGTTATCCTGCGTTCGCGGGAGCTCCGTACGTCACCGTAACCGTCGACCACTCGTCAACAAACGTATCCTTGGCGGGGCTTTGTGAGATGACGACGCCTGAGCCCGTGTTGCCGAGCTGCAGATGATATTGTTCCAGAATTTTACCCGCTTCCATGACCGTCTTGCCGGTGAGATCCGGCACCTGCACCTTTCCCGTGAGATCCAGCGTATCCGGCATCGTCATTTCAAGGCAAACCGTCACGCCTTTATCCACGGTGGCGTTGGGCGCAGGCATCTGGCTTTTCACCGTCCCCGCGCCGCTGTAGTCGCATTTGAGGCCCACCGCCTCCAGCGCGGCCTCCGCCGCGGCGCCGTCCAAGCCTTCCACATTCGGCACTTCCACCTGCTCCGGTTCAGGCACCTGCGTATAATCCGGCTCCACCTTCAGGTATTGCAACGACTCAAGCAGCACGCTTTTCACATACGGCGCGGCCACAACGCTGCCGAAATCCACGGGCACATCCGGTTCATCCACAATGATGAGCACAACGATTTTCGGATCGTTGGCGGGCGCAAAGCCGATGAACGAAGCGATGTGTTTGCCCGTCATGACCTGATGGTTTTCATCGTATTTCTGTGCCGTTCCCGTTTTGCCGCCCACACGGTAACCGGGTATGTAGGCGTTCTTTCCGCTTCCCTCCGTCACAACGCTTTCAAGTATGCTGCGCATCGTCTCGGATGTCTCCGCCTTGATGGGCTGAGACACAACGGTGGGTTCATACTCCTTTATATAGGAACCGTCGCTGTTCTTGATTCCCTTGACCAGCATCGGCTTGTATAAAAAACCGCCGTTTACCACCGCACTGAATGAGGAGATCAATTGCAATGGCGTTACGGCTATAGATTGCCCGAACGCAATTCGGGCGAGGTCACTGTTTCGCACATATTTTTCCGCCATGACGATGCCGCCCTGGTCGGCAGGGTATGTGATCCCCGTCGGCTGTCCGAAGCCGAACTTGTATATATAATCGTAGAAGATATCCGTGCCCATCGCGAGGCCCATCTGCATAAACGCCACATTGCACGAATTCTGCACCGCCTCATACAGCGTTTGATGCCCGTGCCCCCTCGGAAAGCGCCAGCATTTGATCGGCTGGCCGTCCACCGCATAACTGCCCGCGCAGTCAAACTCACTGCTTGTCGTCACCTTGCCGCTGTCCAGCGCCGCCGCGCACGTAACGGCTTTGAATGTGGAGCCCGGCTCATAGACGTCGGTGATCACCTTGTTTCGCGACAGCTCCGTCAGCAGCGCCGAATCGTCTCTCGGCGGATTGTTGAGGTCGTAATCGGGATAGCTGCCCATGGCGAGTATGCCGCCCGTATTCGGGTCCATCACGATGCCCCACGCGCCTTTGGCGTTCTGCTGCACCATGGCTTCCTGAAGGTTTTTCTCCAGATAGCTTTGTATCACCTCGTCGATGGTCAGCACAACGTCATAGCCGTCTACCGGGGCAATATACGCCTTTTCACCGAGCGGAACCTCCCGCCCGTCTCTGTCGGCCTCGGATATGATCTTTCCGCTCTGCCCCGAAAGATACTTGTCAAAATACGCCTCAAGCCCTTCGATGCCGTTGCCGTCCACAGACGTGAATCCGAGCGTCTGCGTCAAAAACGCGCCGTTGGGGTAATAGCGCTTCACATCCACCGTAAAATATACGCCCGGAAGATTCAGCTCTCGCAATTCGTCCGCCACATCGTTATCGACCTGCCGTTTGAGCCATACTTCCGATTTTTTTTCGTCCGTGGCTTTTTTCAGCACGTCTTCGTAATCCATGCCGAGCTTTTGTGCCAGCACCTGCGCGATCTCCTCCGGATTTCCTTTCTTGATCTCCGAGGGACGGAGCACCACCGTCTGCGCGTTGGCGCTCTGGGCTAGCACGTTGCCGTTGCAATCGAGTATGCTGCCCCTTTTTGCGCTGACCACGAGATCTCTCGTCTGCTGAATCAGCGCCTTCTCCCGCAGCGTATCACCCTGAACAAATATGATAACGGCCATTTTCACGGCTAGCGCGGCGAACATCACGATGACCGCCGCCATTAAAAACAGCAGCCTCTTTTTTGACTTCAACGGGGTCTGCGTGTTTTGGCCGCTCTGTTTTCTGACTATTCTTTTATTGCCCGATTTTCTGGTCATCAGCCGCTCATATTAATCGAAATCTTTTGATCCTGCCGCGGATATGCCATATGAAGCTCATCCTGCGCTTTTTTTCTGATCTCTTCCACGTTGCTTTTGAGCTCCATGTCCAGAGAAAGCCGGTCGATCTGGGCTTCGAGCGTCTCGATTTTGTCCTTGATGCCGTTGTTCGCAAGGTTGATCGAGCACACAAGCGCATACCGCGAAACCAGCAGACACAGCGCGCAGAAGGCCGCAAACACAACAAACAGTGTGGATATGAGATTTCTTCTCGACCGCACCTGTTCGCGTCTCAGCGCTTCAGCCTTGGCCGCCGCCTTCGTGTTTCGGCTTTGCGCCGTTTTGGCTTTCGTCGGCGTTTTGGTCTTGTGCGCAGGCCTTACGGGCTGCCGCTTTATTACGGGCCGTTCAGGATCGATACTAATATATGCGACGTTCCCCTGCATCTTGACTACTCTTTTTTGAGCGGGGTACGGCTTGATCTCAACATCGTATTTTCTTTGCGCTGACTGCATGCTGCACTCCCTTATCCGCGCGCTTCAAATACGCGAAGCTTGGCGCTTCTGGCACGGCTGTTTTCCTCGACCTCCCGCGCCGACGGCAATATCGGTTTTTTGGTAACCACTTTTCCCATCGGCGTCTTGCCGCAGACGCAAACGGGAAAATCGGCCGGACATTCGCACGGATTTTCAAACCGTTTGAACGCCTGTTTGACAATTCTGTCCTCCAGGGAGTGGAAGGTGATCACGGCGATCCGGGCGTACGGCTTTAACGCCTTTGCGAAATGGAGCAGCGCGTTTTCGATCGCGTCCAATTCTCCGTTCACCTCTATCCTCAGCGCCTGAAATGTCCGGCGTGCCGGATGAGGCCCGTCCTTTCGCGCTCCGCTCGGAACCGCCTTCTTAATGACCTCAACGAGACGTCCGGTGGTCTCGATGGGCTTATCGCTCCGTTCCCTCACAATAAACGAAGCGATTCTGGCCGCCCATTTTTCCTCACCGTAGTCCCGAATTATTCGTTCAAGGTCTTGCTGCGAATAACCGTTTACGATATCCGCGGCGCATGTTTTGTCTTCTTTGTTCATGCGCATGTCAAGCCTCGAATCCAGATGATATGAAAACCCCCTGTTACATTGGTCAAGCTGGAACGATGACACCCCAAGGTCGAGCACCGCTCCGTCTATCCCATTTATATCAAGCATACCAAGTATGTCTTTGATATTCCGAAAATCGTCGTGGATGAATACCGTTTCATCCTCGTACCCCGCAAGACGCTCCTTTGCCATTTCCAGCGCGTAAGTGTCTTTGTCAATACCGATCAGCTTTCCTCCCGGCGTAATCCGCTTCAATATTTCGAGCGAATGGCCGCCGCCGCCGAGCGTTCCGTCAACCACCGTCATTCCGGGCTTCAGATTCAGCGCGTCCACCGTTTCGTACAGCAGCACGCTCTTGTGCGCCATCGTCTACACCCCGTATGCCGCAAGGCCCGCGATTGCGTCGCTTCCGGCCACTTCACGCATATACGCTTCCCACTTCTCTTTGCTCCATATCTCGGCACGGTTGGACGCGCCTATCATGACGACATCCTTGTCGATCTGCACCTCTTCGCGAAGCTGCTGCGGCAGCAGTATGCGCCCCTGCTTATCCGGCTCGCATTTGCTCGCTCCCGAAAAGATCATGCGGACGAAGCACTGCGCCTTCGCGTCGGACTGCGGGATCGCATTCAGCTTGGCCGCGAACCTCTCCCATTCTTCCTCCGAAAAAGCGCTCAGGCAGTTCTGATTGAGACGCGTGATATAAAAAGGCTCGCCGAGTTCAACCCTCAGCTTGGCCGGCACCGCGAGCCGTCCTTTTTCATCCACGCTATGGTAATACCGTCCAATCAGCGTCCCTTGCACCGTCTCTCCTCCGGAAGCCTTTAACGCCTCGTCAGGCGTTCAGCCGCCATGTCCCGGGGAATGCTGGGTTTAGCCTCTACTCCTCACCACTTCATAGGTTCATCTCACCATTGTTACCCACTTTTCCCCACCTGCTGAATTATTCGTTGCGGGATTTATAATTCCTTCTTAAAATCCGAATGTTCTTTGATGAAATTTTTATAATAGTATATGTTATTTATTGTCAATACAACATATGGTATGGAATGTATGTTTTCACGAACATGTGTTTGCAACTGCGGAAAAATGGGGTTTCCAAAGAAGTTTTGTCGATATCCGATACATCGGGCGGCAAACGGGCAAAGCCATAAAAACAATGCTTGCGGCTGCGTCAGCCAGCGTATAAAATTGGCATAAGGAGGGATGCAAATTGAAAGAGACCGATGACAGGCTTGCCGGTTTTCCCGACAAGCCGGACGAAAACGGATCCGCCCCGATCGAGCCGGGCGGCATTAAAAAACGCCTGATACTCGGCATCGCGGCGTCGGCTGTTATTCTGGCGCTGGGGCTGTCACTTCCGGCCATACTTGACACGGTTGCTCCCCCATCGTCTTCCGCGGAATCGCCGCAGGCGTCGCTTGGCATAAACGCGCCCGACCAATTTGCCTTTACGGTATATACGGAAGGCTGGAAGGAGACGGTGCTTCAGCCCGATGTCGCCGTCACGCTCAACGCCTATTCGCCCACGCGAAGCGATGTGCCCGGACTTCCGTTTATCGTCAACTCCGGAAAAGGCGTCAATGCGGACGGATTGCGCGTGGATGTGGACGCGGGTACGCTGATCACATGGGGTGCCCCCGATTATACCGCAAAGGAACGAGGCCGCACCTATGTGCTGTCTTCCGGCGATACGATTTACTGGTCGCCGCTTGATCAAACCGGCAAAGCGGTCTCTTTCTGCACATTGAGCGTGACCGCTGACGACAGCGGCGGAAAAACCTATTCCGCGTCCGTCGCCATCACGCTTCAGAAGGATTCGACATATACCGCTAAGCTCGTCAAAACCGAATCATGAACGTTTTCGGGGTCAAAAAAGCCGCCCCTTTTTTTGGATGCGGCTTCAGACTGTCAATAAAGCTATAAAATATAATTTGTGGGCAAGACGGGCTTTGCCCGTGCAGCCCACACCTTGCGGTTTTGCGCCGTTTCGAGCTTGCGAGGAACAAGCAAAACCGGAAAACTGTCGGAAAACCGAAGGTTTTTCGACAAGATGAAGCCGCCCCTTTTTGGAGGCGGCTTTATCCTTTTTCTAATTGTAACGGCGGGCTTTATGAAATCACGTCGCCTTTATAGCTGATCAGCGACGCATTCTGTACGCCGGGTATCGCCGAAAACGCGTCGATCATACCCGCTTCGTTTTCCTTGATATTCATTTCGATCGTCAGCTCGATATAGCCTTCCGATACGATCTTGGATTTCAGCCTGCCGGAAGGCAGCTTTCGCAGCACAGCCTGCACCTCTTTCTTGCTCGCTTCGTCAAAACGCAGCACCAGCATGAAGGGCAGGTTCTTCTTCGACTTGAACAGGTTCCATATCAGCAGAAAAACGCCGATGGCCGCGGAAGACACCAAAGAGATGGCATATAGCTGCGCGCCAAGCGTGATGCCGCATGCGATGGCCCAGAACATGAATATCGTATCAAGCGGATCTTTCACGGCGGTTCTGAAACGCACGATGGACAGCGCGCCGACCATGCCGAGCGCCAATCCGATGTTGAGCGTGATCGGCATGATAATCATTGCGGTTACCATCGTCAGCATAATCAGCGCCGTTCCGAAGCTTTTCACAAATATCACGCCCGTAAAAGTCAGGCGGTATATGAAGAAAACGAACAACCCCAGCACAAACGCAAGAACCAGCGTGATGATTGCGTCCGTCAGCGTAAGGTCGCCGACCATCTGGAAATTGTCCAGAATACCCTTTTTGATAATGTCGTTTGCACCCATTTAAAATCTCCTCCTATTCAAACTTTCTGCAAAGCACATATTTTGATATCGCGCTTCTTTGAGCCGTGTTGACATTGCTGAGCACCGCCTTGATATATTCGGGCAGATACCGGCGGAATTTGACCTCGAGCACCATGAATCCCTCGTCAAGCGCCGGCATCGTCGGCACAGACGGACTGAATATGTCCGTAAGCCCGAGCCCGCCCTTAATGTCTTTATCAAACGTGATGCGGACGTTTTCCAGCGGCGATACATACGCCTCGCGCCAATAGTCCACAATCACGCGCGGCTTTAAAGAATTATTTTTCATCTGCAAATAGATTTCACCGGCCAGAGGTTCTCTCCGTCCCTCAAGCACGCCGCAGTCTCCCGCCATCAGGCTGTCGCAGTCATCGCGCGAAAGGCAGATGCTGGCCTTCGATATAAACTGCTCGCGTTTAATTTTCTTCTCGAAACGGATCACATTGTCGTTGAAATTGTAGAACCGTATCCGAAATTTGCTCCTGTCTTCCACACCCGAGAGCTTTTCGACGAGCGATGTCTCATACACATCGTCAAAATACACGCTGCGGATAAAATACTGACCGTCCGCGTTTGCATTGCGGTCAACGGGAAGCAGCGCCTTGAGCGTGTTGCGCAGTAGGACATAATCGTGATAGTTGATATAAAATTTCAGCTCATGCCGGAATTCGAGCTTTTCATCTTCCTCCGGCTCCGCGCCGACAGAGAGGCGGCTGTTTGCGAAGAACGTGTTTTGAACGGGCATCCGCAGATAATCCAAATCATGCAGGTCGGTATGCGAAGCAATCCCCGAACGGTCAGCAGCCTGCCGCGGCGCTTTGGCGGGCGTGTGAAACTCAAGCGAATCCGGCCGTTCCGGCTGCCTTTGAACCTTTCCGCCCGACGGTTTATTCTTTTTGGCGTCTTCGCCGAAAATGCCAAGCTCGGCTTTTTTGCCGGACTGACGGCGTGCGCTGTTATAGCGCTCGGCCAGTTCGGCGCCGCGCTTTTCGGTTTTCTTTGAAGCCGCGCCGACGGCTCGCACCGCTTTTGGCGCCGTTTTTCTCTCAATCGGCCGATTAACCGTCATTCCGCTTTTGCGTCCGTCAAAATCCTGCGGCGACAACGGCTGAATATCCGCGCGCTTGACGAGCGGCGTCTGCTTTTTCAGTTTTCTGAAAATTTCCTCATCCCGTGCCATGTTTCCCCTAACTGATAACCCATCCGCGCATTTCGCGCGGCTCATGATGAACCGGTCCGATGCCGCGGCTTTTGAATACTGGCGCATCCGTTTGTGCGGCGTTTTGTTAACTTTATGTAAAGCCTCGAATGATTGTATCACGCCCGGACGCAAAAAACAACAGCATCAGCCGCTCTCTGCCATTTTAAGCAAGCGCATGCGTTTTGGCATTCTCTCATATGCCGTTAACCGAAAAGGCTGCTCATCTTATCATCCGACAAATTGAAGCCCGTCTTCATTTGTTCGTCGGTAAAATCAAAATAGCTCCTCAGCGTTGAGCCGGATATGCCGAAAACGCTTTTTAACTGCTTGAGCATTTCGTACGGGCGCTGTTTGGCGAATGTGCGCAGATTCTCGACGGAATCCTCCCAGTTCGTCTTCGCATCGGTGAATTTGGCCCGTTCCGCCGGCATCTCGGACGCCACGGAAGCCGCCACTTCGTCGATCACGCCCGTCAGGCTGTCAACGGTATAAAACTGCTCCATCGACCATGCCATGCGCTTCATAAACGCTTCTTTCCATGGCTGATAGGAAAGCAGTGCATTGAACATCGTCGAACCGCAGACATCGCTCGCCATGCGCCGTGAGAGTGTCTCGTGTGTCGGCTTGTTGAAAGCCCAGCACATATCGTAGAAAATCTGTTTCCATTTGCCGCCCGGTACCTGATAAAACTCCATATTATAGTAATCCGAATTGGCGAGATAAATCTCATGGATCATGGTATCCATGAAGCTGTCGGTATCGAGCTGCTCCGCCACATGGTCAAAGTTCTCCTTAACGGACATGTCATGCGTATTGACATACTCAAGAAGCGCTTTATAGCTCTCGTTTGAGCCGTTGATCAAATGCCTCGAGTCGCTGCTCGTGCCGGAACCCACCACCAGATTGATGCTGTCGGGATCCTCTACATTTTCGTGCTGCGCCACAAAATTGGTCGTACGCTTCTCTTGCAGGAAGTATACGCCCCAGTACTGCCCGTTCAGGTAAACCACATAGGTCTTATAGCTTTGGGATAAGAAGTTGGTCTTCCCGCCGAGAAGCTTTAATATCACCGCTTCCTTGATTTTGGCATACAGCTGATCCTGCCCGCCGCACCGCAATACGACCGATTTGTATTCGGTAAACGGCAGATCGGGGAAAAACGGATACGCCATGGAGCCTTTGCCGTACTCGCTGCGGGCGATCACCGCAAACGATTTCTGCTGGTTGTCGCGGCTGAAGCCGCCCTGTATGCGAATGGCGACATTCTGCTCGAACACCTGCCTGCCGCTCTCGTCGAACACCTCAAACGAAGCGGGACGTTCGCTTTCCTTGCCTCTTTTCAGATAGTTGGCAACCTCATAATGCTCTGTTGAGCCTTCGATAAGCTGTGCGTCCGGGCCCAGCATATAGATGCCCGTCTGCGGGTTGAATAAATCGTCCGGGTTGCACACAAGCGAGATGACGGGCAGCGTGTGCGACGCGCCGATGATATACGTCGCCGTCATCGTTTCGCTGTCGAGAAAACCGTCTTTAAACGCACGCGCGCGGATAAGGCCCGTTTGGCTCATCTGGATAGGGCCGGTATACGGCGTGGAAGATGCGGTGGGAACCGAGCCGTCGGTGGAGTAATAGATGGAAGCGCCCTCCGTGGCGCACGAGAGCGTGACCGTCTGCGCGGACGGATAGCTGCCCGGCGCAACGTCGGCTTTGGGTTCGGCGACAAAACCTGCGCACGGGTTTGTGTTCGCCGCGCCGGGCGTCGGCTGCGTAAAATAAAAAACACCGTCCTGCTGCGGCATGCGCCCCACGGATAAACCGCGCGGCAGCGTATCGATATTGAGCTTGTCCTGCAAAACGCCGTCGGCATTAAAAAGCGCGAGGATCTCTCCGCCTGCGCTCAGCTTAAAGCTGGTATGCACATAGTTTTTTTTTATGGAATCGTCGTTCGCGAGTCCGGACGCAAGCACCGTATAATACTCCCCCGGTGCGAGCGTTTTATCCGGAAGGCGGAATTTGGCGGGGTTGCCCGTGTTGTCCGTCAGTCCGTATCCCGACAGGTTTACGGCCTGGCTGCCGCGGTTATACAGCTCAATCCAGTCGTATGTTTCGCCGTTGTCCTCGGGCAGATACTGCTGGTTGGACGTCATCACCTCGCTGATGATAACGTCTCCAAGCGCGAGGGGATTGGCCGCGACGAACTGCCGGTTTCCTTCGTCGGTATTCACATACCCGGGTGACGGTTTGCTCGAAAACGTCCAGTCGTTCGTATATGCGCTACCGTCAAACGTGCGCACATATGCCATGTCCGCCTGTGATTCGGTGACGGTAACCTGATCGAGTATCAGCCCGGCGGGCGATGCCAGCGTGATCTGCTCTTCATAGGATGATATGCCGAAGTTTGTATGGATGGCGCCTTTTTCGATATCCGTCGCTTTTATGTCTTCGCCCGACGCGAAAACGACCATATACGCCCCCGGCTGTATCGTCACGTCGGGAAACTTCCAGCCGAGCACGTTCCCGATATCGTCGGAAAGTCCGTAGCCAAGCAGGTTCACCGGCTCGGCGCCTTTGTTGTAAATCTCAATGTAATCGCTGTATGCGCCGTTGTTGTCCGTAAGGGTGGTTTTATTGCCGGCCATCACTTCGGTGATCAGCAGCGATGTGTCCGGCGCATACCGGCTGTCCCTAAACGCCTGAGCGCCCGTTTCATCATTGGAAAAGCCGGGCGTCGGGCTGTCAAATGCGCTCCATGTGGTGATGTCGGACGCAAGCCTTCCCACGGATACGTTCTTCGTCTGGCTCTCATATTCCGCTTCGTCAACGATCTTGCCTGAGGAATCCATCAGATAGATGCCGCCGCCGTCCGCGCTCAGCTTGAATCCGGCATGGAGCGTACCGCCGGGATCGTTTTCCGATTTGCCCGAAGCAAATACGACAAGATAGCCGCCCGCTTTAAGAGTGACATCAGGGAACGCCCATTTGACCGTGCTTTTATCGTCCGATATCCCCAGGCCGGAAAGGCTCACATCGGTACTTCCCGGATTGTAAAACTCGATCCAGTCGCTGCTGTTTCCTTTGTCGTCAACAAAGCAGCCGCCGTTTGAGGCCATAAACTCGTTGATGACAACCGAACCCTGCGCCAGACCCGCCGTTGAAGGCTCTGCGGAAGATGATATATGGTTGTCTTTTTCAAATATCAAAAACACACCGACGCACAGCGCGGCAATGACGATAATCGCTAAAATGCTTTTAAATGCTCTCAAGGCTTCTCCTCTCCCCGCCTGAAATCCATCACACACCATATCAACAATATAGGTGATTTTATCACGCCCGTTCGCAAAACACAACAAAAGCCGCCGAAATGGCTCCAATTCTTTAACATGCAAAAAAACTATCTATCCGAAACGGAAAAAAGCCCCGCCGCACAAACAAAAGCGGCCGGGGCGCTAAAAGACGATATTCCGCGTGTTTATTCGAACATGCTTCCCATATCGAGATCGCCAAGCATATCCGAAAGGTCCTGCTGCTCCACATAATCGCGCGTAAAAACAGACCCTTCCATAAGCAGCGTGTTGCCGTCAAGCTTAAAGCTCATGTTCTGGCTGACGCCCATCATTTCAATTTGCATTTCGCCCGTTTTGCTCGTGCTGTTAAACGTATACTTTCCGGATATCGGAAATCCCATGGCGTTATAGTCATAAGTGCCGTCGGCTTTGAATTCGATCGAGCCGCCGTAGCCGGTTTGCTCGTACCACGTGCCCACAAGCTCACTCTTTCCCCCGCCCGGCAAAATGACGATAAACAAAAGAATCAGAAAAACGGCAAGTGCCGCACCGCCTGCCGACAGGCCGATAATCAGGCCTTTACGGGATTTCGGCCGAACCGGCGCACCGCTTTGTCCGTACGCCTGATATCCGAAGGCTGACGGCGGCGTTTGCGGCTGCTGCGGCATATTTTGAACGGCGGCGCCGCACTTTGTGCAGAACTGTGCTCCGTCCTCCAATTGTTGACCACACTTTTGACAATACATCCTATATCCTCCAATTATGTTGTGTCGGGAAAACGCTTAACCTGCGTTCTCCAAATCGTTCAAATCATACTGCTCCACATAATCGCGCGTATACTGCAAAGAATCTATCGTGAGCAAACCGTCGGATATCGTCAGCGGATACTCCGTCCCGCTCAATTCCTCATATATCGTTCCGCAGCCCGATACGGCGTCGTACTCATACGTTCCGTTCACCGCAACGCCCATCATCGTGATGGTGTATGTGCCGTCAACGTAAAACTCAAGCGTTCCGCCGTAGCCGGTGGTTTCGTACCAAAGGCCGAGAATATCGTCCGACGACACGGCTGCGATGCTTGCTGTCGGCGCCTCGGACGGATCCGCCGGAACCGCTTGAGAAGGCTCAGCCGCCGGCTCGGCGGTTGCCGGCGCCATTGCGGCCATCGCTTCTTTTATGAAATCATCCGCGTCAAAGTCATCGTCGGCTTTGACATAAACGCCGATGCCGTCAACTTCAAGCCCGTCTTCCGTGAGCGCGAAATCGACGTCATTTTCATCCACCGTAATCACGCCTCTTGCCTTTGCGGCGTCATACTCGTACTCTCCCTTGTAGTTTTTTTCCGTCGTATAGACGCGCACACTGCTGCTTTTAAACTCGATGGCTTCCGCACGGTCTTCGTTGTACCAAAAACCCAGCAGCGCGTTATCGTTCCCGATCAAAAAGCCCGGCCACACAAAAAGCGCGACAGCCGCCGCGGCGATCAGAACAACGCCCGCAATAATGCCCGCAATAAGTCCCGTATGCTTTTTCCTCTGTGGATACAACGGCTGCGGCGCGCCATATCCCCATTGATTCGGATACGGCGGAACCGGACTGGCCGCCGGACCATCCTTCTTGAGCGGACTTCCGCAGGAAGTGCAAAAGGCCGATCCTTCCGGAATGCTTTGACCGCATTTGCTGCAGAACATGGCAATGCTCCTTTCTTAAGCCAAGCTTTTGGCTCAGCAACCGCTTGGCACATTCATGATTATTCGATAATGCATGGCCGATATGACCAAGCCGCTGCATTATTCGGAGCAACAAAAAATCTCACTTATTGCGTGAGACTCACAATAACAAATACGGCAATCAAAACAACAACGAGCGCACCGAATACAATGATCGGACCTTTTTTGATCTTGGGGTTCGCATTGGCGGGAGGCGTACCGTTCACGAGAGCCAGCCCGCAGTCGGTGCATACTTTCTTTGGCTTTTTGTAGACTTTACCGCATTTTTTACAATACATGCAGCTCCTCCGAAGTGTATTTATGGTTATTTTATCATAAATGTTTGTTTTCGGCTATTGCAAAGTTTAAAATACGGGCATTATTTCTTAGTTTTTTCCGTATCAGACAAAGCTATGAGATCCAGCTTGTCGAAAAACCTTCGGTTTTCCGACAAGCTTTCCGGCTTTGCTTGTTCCTCGCAAGCTCGAAACGGGGCAAAACCGCAAGGTGTGGGCTGCGCGGGCAAAGCCCGTCTTGCCCACAAATTTTATTTTTTGCTTTATTGACAGTCTGGAGATCATTACTTTCCATCGCATTTTTTAAAAAATCCGATTCCGTTGTTATTGATTTTTGGTATACCTGTGTTTTTATGAAATCGCCTTCAATTCCAGTTGCAAAACGATATGCGGTATGTTACAATACGGTTCGTTATCAATACGAGTATCATTAAATGGAGGTTTGGACACTTGCCGAATATCAAATCCGCCGAAAGACGCATGAGGGTTGAAGCAAAGGCTAATTTGAGAAACCGCATCATCAAATCGGAGCTGAAAACGATCGCGAAGAAGTTTCATGCGGCCGTGGCTGCGGGGCAGAAAGACGCGGCTGCCGAGCTGTTTAAGGAATACACCGGCGCGCTGGATAAGGCCGCTCTTAAGGGCACCATCCACAAAAACACCGCCAACCGCAAAAAGGCGCAAGTCGCAAAGGCGTTTTCGTCTCTTTCCGCATAAGGACGCCCTGCTTCTGATACCGAAAGCCCAAAAGGGTAAGCCTAATGGGCTTTTTTGTGTGCGTTAAAAGCCATAAACGCTGAGCAGCGCGGCGGTTAACGCAAGTTCCGGATCAGCCTGTCCCGATTTGATCTCATAATCAAGGTCGGCCAGCCGCTTCAGCCCGTCGCGAAGCTGCGCCGCCGTAAACCGCGCACATTCTTTCACCAGCATCTGCACCGCAAAGCTTTTCGCGTTCAGCGTAACGGCAATTTTCTCGGTAGTGAATCCCGCGTCGAGCATCGTCCTTGTTTTATACATATCTCTTACCTTTCGAGCGAAAAGACCGATCAGCCCTTCGGGGCTTTCATATTGGAGTATCTCCGCAAGCAGGCTCCGCGCTTCTTTTGCTTTTCTGTCCGCAAACAGCCTGTGAATTTCGAACACGTTGTATTCAAGCGAACGCGACGCGCACGCCTTTACATCCGCCGGCGTGATTTCGGAATGGCCGCTGTAAACGGCAAGCTTGGAAATCTCGTTTTCAAGTGTAAAATAATCGCACCCGCAAACCGCGACAAGCTCTTCGGCGGTTTGCGGCGATATGCGCACACCCTGTTCCCTCGCCTTTGCAACGGCAAACGCCGCGCAGGCCGCGGCATTCGGCGGCGCGAATTCACGAATCTCGCCTATCTCCTGCGCACGCTTATACAGCGCACGGCGCTTGTCGGCCGTTTCGCCGGAACCGAGCACCAGAACGGTGGTGTCCGGCATCTTTTCGATATACGACGCAAGCTTCTTGGCTTCCTCGGCGTTTCCCGCCGTACCGAGCCACGGACAGTCGAGCACCGCAAGCAAACGGCGCTGCGCCATAAACGGATATTCGGCGCAGGCATCAATCAGCTCGTCCGCTTTGGGCGCCGTTTTATATTCCGTGATGTTCAGCGTTTCGTATGGAATATTCAGCGCGGCTTTGAGCTTTCTGTAGCTGTCGCGCACCATGTACGCCTCACCCAAAAAAATATAAAGATTCTTCATTTACTCACCACATGTTTGTACGGCAACGTCATCGCCGATATGGAACGATACCGCATGATCGCGCCGGGTGATATAGACGGCGCCGCTGTAATCCCCGATATTCCGAAGCGCAAGCGGCGAAGGATGTCCGAATGTGTTGTCCCCCACGCTGACGACGCTGTAATCCGGGCGAAGGACACTGAGCGGAAGCCGGTACGACGAGGACGCCGCCCCATGATGCGCCGCTTTATAAATATCCACCTCGGAAAGCCCCGTCAAAATTTTCGTTTCCGTTGCGCCGGAAATATCCCCAGTCAGAAGCGCGCTGCGGTTGTTGTATTCCACCAGCAGCACAAGCGAGAGATCGTTTTTGTTTTTGGCGGCGCTGTCGGCATACGGGTATAATACCACGGCTTTTGTTTCATCGTCCAGCAGAACCGTGTCCCCCGCCGAAAGCGGCACAACCTGCGCGCAAGGCATTGCGGCGGCCACCGTATCCGCCTCCTGCGCGCTGCAGTAGACCTTCTTCAAAAGGCCCTTCCGATACAACGCCAAAAGCCCCGAAAAATGGTCGTCATCCGTGTGCGACACAAACGCGGCGTCCGGTGTGATGCCGCGGCGAATGGCGAAGCTTACCACCTCCTCCGCGCTTTTTTCCGGCCCGCCGTCCACAAAATATTCACCGCCCTGCGCCGTGCGGATATAAGCGGCATCCCCCTGGCCGACGTCCAGAAACGTCAGCGTCATGCCCGAAGGCTGTGTGAACAGGACGGCAAGTGCAATGACAGCCGTCAGCGCCAGCGCGGTAACGGCTTTGGTCTTTGTCGGGAGAAGCGGGTATTTGGACGTGACAAACAGCAGCGCAAACAGCCCCGCCGTTACGAACCACGGCGGCGTCGCCACATCGACGGCGGCAAACGGCAGTACGCCGAGGGCCCTGACGGCCGTCAGCATCAGCCGGATCACGGCATCTGCGGCAAGCGACACAAAAGACGCCGACGGCCCCGCGGCCAGCCCCAGCACCGTCGCTCCGAACGCGAGCACGATGGCCAATGACGCAAGCGGCAGCAAGGCGATATTGGCGATGAGGCCGATCAGAGACAAGCGGTTGAACGACGCAGCGAGCACGGGCATCGTACCCGCCGTGCCGCCCACAGCCGCCGACACCATGTCGGGCAGGCGGCCCGGCAGCTTGTTTAGAAACAGGCGCTTGAGCTGCGTGCCCAACGTCAGCAATCCGAAAACGGCGGCGAACGAAAGCTGAAACCCCGCCATGAAAAGATCGAGCGGGTTTGCAAGCAGGGAGACGATGAACGCAAACGCAAGGCTCGATAGCGTATCTGTCTGCCGTCCGGCATACCGCCCGATCAGCAGCACGGCCGCCATGACGGAGGCGCGCACGATC
>JAJUJH010000205.1 GCA_029265435.1 Clostridiales bacterium | reverse complement strand
TCCAGTATCCTGATTTTTTCTGTAAAGTCCACAAACCCCGCTGCGACGCGGAGGATACTGCTCGCGGTGTCGTAATCGTCGTCCGTTTTGAGCAGCGTGGGGACGGGCAGCGTGTCCTCGTCGTATCCGGGTACAAGATAGACCATGAATTTATGCGCATCGTCGTTGTATAAAAACACATCGTCGACAAAAAAACGCTTGCCGCAGCCGGGGCAGACCCATTCAAAATACGAACCGTTCAAAATATCGTCTTTAAGCTCCGGCCGCTTTTCCACGCAGACGCGTTTTTCCATACTGTGCAGGCCGGACGTCCGGCATTCCGGGCACTCAAATGTTCTCGTTTGGCTCATGGCTTTTCCCTTCGGAGAAATCGATTTAAAGCATACCCGCTTCGTCCGCTTCTGTCAATGGTTTACTCCGCTTTGGCGACGGTTTCGGCAAGCACCTCGACGGTGCGCTCGCGCGACTGCTTGAGCGTCTGCGCAACGGCGCTTTCAGACAGCGACGCAACATCGGCGGGATACACCACATATTTGCCCGCGCCTGTGGAGGAGGCGCAGTAAGTGGGCGTGTATGAGAGCGAAACGAGTGCCGTTTTTTCGGTCACACAGTCTTTTTCAAGCGCGCAGCTGACGATCACGCCGTCCTTATGCATGGGTTTGCTCATGCTGGAAACGAAATTGCCCAGAGAATACAGAACGGGAACGCCGCCTCTTTCTGTTTCAATCAGGTCGAACGGCTGTGTGCAATGCGGATGAGAGCCGAAAATGATATCCGCGCCGGCGTTTGCGATTTGCGCAGCGATCTGTTTTTGCGTTTTGTTGGGCACATGCGTATGCTCTTTGCCCCAATGAACAAATACCATCACAAAATCCGCGCCGGCTTCTCTCGCGCCGGCAATATCCTTATTCACACGGTCTTCGTCATATACGTCGATCATGTAAGCGCTGTCTTTGCCCGGATGATGATTCAGTATATCGGTATACGCAAGGATACCCACCCGAATGCCGTTCACGTCAATGACCAGCGGTTTTTTATCCGATTTCTCCGCGTAGGCGCCGGTGTGGGCAAACCCGAATTCGTCAAGCCTTTGCAGCGTCTTGATAAGCCCGTCCTGATTGTAATCGTACATATGATTATTGGCCGTGGTCAGCACATCAAATCCGCTGCCTCGCAGCGCGTCAAGAAACGACTCGGGCGCGTTGATGCGCGGGCTTGGGCGTTTGGTGGGGGAAGGCGCGGCGGCCGGATCCGCAGCCGGATCGGTCGCGGGGTCTGAGGGAGCCGTTCCGTCTCCGTTCGTATCGTCGCTTCCCCCGTTCGCCTGCGTATACGGATATCCGTCGGCGACCAGCGTTTCCAGATTGCCCACGGTCAGATCGGCGGCCGAAAGCTTATCGCCGATGAGAGAAAAGCATTCCGCAAAATCATAGCCGCCGCCGGTTTTCGCCGCCGATATCTGGGCGCTTAAGCAAAGCAGGTCGCCCACAACCGCGACGGACGCCCGCTTGGGCTCAGGCTGCGGCGTGGCGGACAGCTCAGGCGCGGTGGTTTTTATTGGCGCGGCAGACGGCGCCGCAGTGGGAGAAGGCGGCTGTGTCACAATTTCCACAACCGGAGCGGCGTGCCGCTCACAGCCGGCTGCAAGCGCGATCACAAAACAAAATACCACCAAAAATACTCTTTTCATCATGCCCTCCAATATGATTCCATAAATATCAAATACCCATGCCGGCCGCATATGAAACAGCAATAATACCGGTTCGCATATTCTTCCTTCGAGGGAACGGGATATTCTCCCGTTTCGGTATCAAACAGCCTTTGAAAACGCAAACCCGATGCGTTTTTTACCCTGTCATAGCTTTTTGCTGCTATGGCAGAATACTACACTGCGGATTGACCGTTTTTTGGGACTTTTCAATATTGATCCATCATGTTTTTATATGCCTCTGTCTGTTATAATAATAATCAGATCAATTTCAGGAGGCGGTTATGGCCAGAAAAAGGTGGATAATACTGATCGTCGTTATATTGTGCGCATCGATGCTGTCGGGCTGTCAATTCAGCTGGCATTTTAATTGGCCTTTTCAGTCGGGCACAACGGAAGAACCAAGCGAACTGCCCACATTGCCCGTCGATGAACAAAGCAGTCTCATACCCCTTGACGTGCTCATGGGATACGACGAATTCTCAGCCCCGCAGATTTCGCCGGACGGGAGCAAAATACTTTACAGGCATACCGCCGATTATGACGACAGCTTCATGGTGCTCGACTGGCAGACGGGCGAGGATTCGGCTGTCAACTGGCCGGATGTATACGGCGTGCCGTACGCGATGTGGGCGCCTGACGGAGAAACGGTGCTGCTCTTTGTGGATGATATGGGCGATGAAAATTACGGCCTATACACCACCAACATCAATTCGGGCAAAACGGCGACGCTGCTTGCCGGAGGCGATAACAACTGCTACTATGTGTCAGACAATCCGGCGGACAAAGACCAGATATATCTCTGCATTTTCAACAACGATACGGAGCTGTTCGACCTGTATCTGATGAACTACAAAACGGGCGAGAAAAGCCTTGTGCTCCAGAACCCGGGCGACATCACCGGCTACATATTCGACCATCAGGGATCTCTGCGCATTGTGACGCGCACTGATGAAAATGCGGGCGCGCATGTGTGGCTGAAGAATGACACAAAGGATACGGCAACGGAATTCAGCGAACGCAGTTGGAAGCAGATCATGCAGTGGGAT
>JAJUJH010000151.1 GCA_029265435.1 Clostridiales bacterium | reverse complement strand
GCTTAAATAATACATCTTCGTTGGCTGCGCGTCAGCGTACAGGCTGTTTTCCACAAAGCTCCTCACCACGCCCGCCGTGCCTTCCGGCTTCAGTGTGACGCTGCGGCCGCCCTTGTCTTCAAACGTATACATTTCCTTCTGCACGATGTCCGTGGTATTGCCCACGCCCCGAAGGAAAAGCTCGGTATGCTCAAAAACAGGCGTGCGGATTTCTCTGTACCCGAAACGCGCGCAGATATCCCTTATGACCGATTCGACGTACTGCCAGCCCGCGCTTTGCGAAGGCAATACATCCTTTGTGCCTTTCGGCGCTTTTGTCAGCATTCTCAACCTCTCGGCAACCGTATTTCTTTTAATGAGCTTCGCTCAATTGAGGGCGGTGCTCCCGTCAAACAAAAAAGCCCCTGTCCGATCAGACAGGGACGAGCATTTACCCGCGGTACCACCCTTCATTCCCAAGAGCATCCTTGGGCGCTTTAAAAATATTCTCAGCGCAAAGAGGCTGTTACCCGTTTCAAACGGTCTCTTCCCGATTCCAGTCGCGTCGGAAAGTCCCTGTAAAACCGCAAACGCTGAAGCGGATGTCCCCTTCGATTGCCTTATTATACACTTTGCCTTATTATTTGTCTACGTCCTTTTTGACTCGGCCGCCCTTGTCTTTCGTTCGGTTATTTGCATAGCTCATATGTATCCATGGCGATCATGAGTTCTTCATTTGTGGGAACGCACCAGACTTCCACCCTGGAATCCGGGGCCGATATGCGCTGCTCCTTGCCGCGGATCTTGTTCAGCTCGCCGTCCAGCTTAACGCCGAGGAATTCGAGGCCCTCGCAGCATCTCGCGCGCATATTCGAATCGTTTTCACCGATACCGGCCGTAAATACGATCGCATTCACCCCGCCCATTGCCGCGGCATACGCGCCGATGTATTTTTTGACGCTGTACGCAAACACCTCAAGCGCCATTTCCGCACGCTCGCTGCCCTCAGCGGCCGCCTTTGACAAATCGCGAAAATCGCTGGATATGCCGGACAGACCGAGAACGCCGCATTTCTTGTTCATATAATCGCTCATCTGATCGGAATCCAGCTTCATTTCCTTCATTAAATGAGGCACAATGGCGGGATCGATATCGCCGCAGCGCGTACCCATCACCACGCCCGCAAGCGGCGTCAAGCCCATCGACGTATCCACGCATTTGCCGCCGTCCACCGCGCTCAAGCTTGAGCCGTTGCCGAGGTGACAGATGATGAGCTTCAGATCTTTCTTGTCTTTCCCCATCAACGCCGGCATGCGCGAAGCGACATACTTATGCGATGTGCCGTGAAAGCCGTACCGGCGGATGCCATGCTCTTTATAGGCGTCATACGACAAGCCGTAGAGATACGCTTTTTTGGGCATTGTTTGATGAAATGCCGTATCAAACACCGCCACCATCGGCGTATTTGGCATAGTGGCGCGGCATGCTTCAATACCCATCAGATTGGCGGGGTTGTGCAGCGGGCCAAACTTGATGCAATCGCGGATCGCATCCATCACTGCGTCGTTGATGACCACGCTGTCCGAAAATTTCTCCGCCGCGTGCAGAACGCGATGCCCCACCGCGTTGATTTCATCCATATCTTTGATAATGCCGTATTGCTTATCCGTCAGCGCGCGCAGCACATAGCCCATCGCCTGCTTATGGTCGCTCATCGGCTCCGTGATCTCCAGCTTCTCTTTGCCTTTTGCCGTATGAGTCAGCTTAGACCCTTCAATGCCGATGCGCTCCACAAGACCTTTTGCGAGCACTTCTTCCTTGCCGATTTCAAAAAGCTGATATTTGAGCGACGAGCTGCCCGCATTGATGACCAAAATATTCATTTAAAACCTCCTGATGTCATATGCCATGAACGGCGTTGCTTCATTCTTATTCGTTCAGCGATTGAACGGCCGTTATCGCCGCAACCGATACGATGTCTTCCACGCTGCATCCGCGCGACAAGTCGTTGACGGGCGCGGCAAGCCCTTGGCAGATCGGCCCGATGGCTTCGGCCCCCGCCAGGCGCTGCACTAGCTTATAGCCGATATTGCCCGCCTGCAGATCGGGAAAGACCAGCACGTTCGCGTTTCCGGCCACCGGGCTGCCCGGCGATTTCAGCTGACCGACAGACGCCACCAGCGCGGCGTCGGCCTGCAGCTCGCCGTCCACCATCAAATCGGGCGCAAGCTCTTTCACAAGCTTTGTCGCTTTCACGACCTTATCCACATTCTCGTGTTTGGCGCTGCCCTTTGTAGAAAATGACAGCATTGCGACCTTTGGCTCCATGCCCGTCAGCTGCTTTGCGGTTTTTGCCGTAGAAACGGCAATCGCCGCAAGCTGGGCTTCGTCCGGATCCGGATTTACGGCGCAGTCGCCGAACACCATGATGCCGTTATGGCCATAGCTTTTATCCTTCAATATCATCACGAAACAACTGGATACCACTGAAATGCCCGGGGCGGTCTTGATTATCTGAAGTGCGGGACGAAGTGTGTTGGCTGTTGTGTTGATGGCTCCGGCCACCATGCCGTCTGCGTCTCCCATCTTTATCATCATACATGCGTAGTAGAGCGGATCTTTGACTTGCTTGAAGGCCTGTTCTTCGGTCACGCCTTTGCTTTTTCGAAGTTCGTAGAATGTGTCTGCGTAAAGCTGCGTTCTGTCTGATTTCTCCGGGTCTATGATGGTAACCCCGGTGTAGTCGAGTCCTGCCGATTTTTCCCTGATCTCATCCTCGTTCCCAACGAGTATGACTTGAGCGATTCGTTCTTTGGCGATGATCTCCGCCGCCTTGACAGTTCGCTCCTCCGCGCCTTCGGGAAGCACAATCCTCTTTCCCGCCATGCGCGCCTTGTGCTTAATGTCGTCCATAAGTCCCATTTTGTCCCAAAACTCCCTTCAGAAAACGGTTTATTTGTATATCAACAATCCATCAGCGAAATGGTATAATAAAAACCATCGACTATTATATATAATTCACTCGTTTTTGAAAAGGGCAAAAGCATGTTTATTTTCGGCATTATTTCAGAATATAACCCGTTTCATTTGGGACATGAGCGCCACATCGCGCTCACGCGCCGCTCGCCGGACGACCTTATCGTCTGTGCGATGAGCGGCAGTTTCGTTCAGCGCGGCGAGCCCGCCGTATTCGACAAATGGACGCGCGCCAGATGCGCGCTGATGGACGGCGCCGACGTCGTGATCGAGCTGCCGCTGTTATACGCGATACAAAGCGCTCAGGGCTTTGCATCCGGCGGCGTCAACGTGCTCGCCGCGGCGGGCGCAACACATTTGAGCTTCGGATGTGAAACGGACGATTTATCGCTTCTTCAAGGCCTCGCGCAAAAGCTTTCAGACGAAGACGAGAGCTACAGAACAGCATTAAAGGGGCATCTCAACAAAGGCGCGAGCTTTCCGAGCGCGCGCATGAACGCGGCAAACGCTCCGGATATCGCCTCGATGCCCGGAGCGCTTCTCGGCATCGAATATTTGAAAGCGATCAGGCGATACCAGCCGCACATTATACCGCATATCGTCAGACGCGAAGGCGCGGCATATCACAGCGCCGATATCGGCGAATATATGCCCAGCGCGACGGCGATACGCACGGCATTATCCGCCGGAGAAACCGAAAAGGCGCTCAACGCCATGCCGGAAAGCTGCGCCGCATTCGTACGCAAACAGATGAACGACGGAATGGTTCCGGCATTTGCGGACGCGTTTGACAACGCGCTTATCACGACATTACGTCTCAAGGGACGCGGCTATATCGCGGAGCTTCCCGATGTGAGCGAAGGGCTTGAAAACCGCATATACGATGCGGCTCTCAAATGCCGCACAAGAAGCGAGCTCATATCGATGGTTAAGACAAAGCGCTACACCTACGCGCGAATCTCGCGCATATTGCTTTGCGCGCTGCTCGGCATCACACGCGATATGATCCAGGCGGCCAACACCGCGCCTGTTTCGCATATCCGCGTGCTCGGCGTAAAAAGCCCCGATGTGCTTTCAAAGCTGGCCGCCGCGAAGGTTCCGCTTATCACGACCGCAAAGCCGCCTTATCCGAATATCGACGTGACTGCGTCAAACGTCTGGGCGCTCACGCAGACGGCAACGCCTTTTTGTGAAGCGGACAGGGATTTTACAGAGAAGCTTATTGTATTATAATTTCAAGGCTATTATTACCTACTGATTATTCATCAGATTCTTTTTGTCTGCATCCATTGCTTGCTGAATCACCGGGTCAATCTTGACCGGCGCTTCCAGTACTCTTCCTCCGTCTATCGCGTTCAGCGCAAACCTATTATCCTGTGATGAATCGTCAAATATTACCTTGTAATTAACGAACCACGCAGGTACATACATGGCTTCGACATCATTGTCCTTCACATCCACGATGGTCATATGCAGCTCAATGCTTGTGACCTCAATTTGTTCCTTATTGTATGAATTGATAAAAGTCAGCATATCGCGTATCCGCTGCTTCATCTCCTCAAACGGCATCAGATCAGCGTTCTCTGTCACTTTTTCTTCAACCGTTAAAGGATACTCCCATAAAAACGACTGCATCTGACCCGCTTCATTCACATAAACCTGGATGGCTTCCGCGCACAGCGGCGCTCTGTATTCAAAATCATCATAAACGCTCAATATGATGCCTTCATTGATGATCCCGGAAATTCCGTCAATGTTACGAACGAATTTTATCAGATAGCCTTTTGACAGCGGCTTATTGTCGGAATCAATGAATATATCTGCGAGCGATTCACTACAAAATGCCTTTTCCAAACGGCTTGCCGTCATATAATCGATGCCCAAACCGTGAAGCTGACTCTGAGCCGCGGCCACAGCGTCTTTCTCGGATATGGAGACCTCGCCCATCTCGATTTTTCCTTGCTTCTCATCTGGGTCGTTCGGTTTAATGGATAATAGCATACTTTCAGGTATGATTTCTCCATTCGCATATGAAAAACGATCCGGCATAACACTGATTCTCGCAGATTTCCCGTTTTCATCTGCAAAGCTGCCCGAAGGTTTGTTAACCGGATTCCAATCTGTGATAACCTCATCCGGCACGGTTTCCGGCGCAGTCTTTATCATTTCCTCCAATTGGGCGATACTATCCTCATCATTCTGCTTCTTCGCCATGACAAGCTCTTCTTCGAGTTCAGCTTTGGTTCTCGCCTTATCCCTTATGACTTCCTTGCCATGTGTAAAGTCATCCACAAGCGCCTTTGCCTGTGTTGTGTCAAAATCAGCTTTTTTCACCTTGTATACTGGAAAAGCCGTCACATCCGGCACGCTGATAGACGCGTCTATCTCAATTTGTGCATGACTGTCGCCTTTCATATCCAGCGTTTCCCGCCAGCTTTGAGGCGCATCGCAGGCTGCAACAGACGCGGATGATCGCGCAATGGCTTCCTCCAAATGACCCGCATTCACCACCGCTTCCCGCGTCGGTGTTGGCTGGCAAGCACCTAAGACAGCAGAATTAATAAGTAAAAGCATAATAACGATTTTTGTTATAACAGCCTTCAATTTTTTACTCATTTTTTTCACTCCATAATTCCTATTCTTTTATACTGAACTTTCTGGAGGAATCATTCCTCCGGAAAGTTCAAGTAGCGTCATCATATTATGTTTTATAGTACATTCAAACGCATCCACTCCTTATACAAGATCCATGCAGCGTATGCTCCTTCACATGTTGCTATATATAAGACGTTATAAAATGCCTAAAGTGCTGCGCAGAAAAAATAATTTTTTTAAT
>JAJUJH010000072.1 GCA_029265435.1 Clostridiales bacterium | reverse complement strand
GCTCAACTGCGCCTTTTTGGGCATCATTCGGGGGCATCAGCTCTGTGTGGCCGCTGGGCTGGGCGAGTTTTCCGGATCCATGCTCGTGCTCTTGGGCCTGCTCTCGATGGGGACCGCTGCCGTGTTCGTGGTGGTTTGCGAAAGATGTGGCGATGCAGATTGCGGCGGCCAATCCGCTTTACGTGGTTCCTGCGGAGGTGCCGGAAAGCGTGCTCGAGCAGGAAAGAGAGATATTGCGCACGCAGGCGCTGAACGAAGGCAAGCCCGCCAATATAGTGGATAAGATGGTGGAAGGCCGCATTCAGAAATATTTTAAGGAAGTCTGCCTGCTTGAGCAGCCGTTTGTGAAAGATCAGGACAAAGCCGTAAAGGCCATCCTCAAAGAGAAAATCGCGGAGACCGGCGAACAGCTCGAAATCAAGCGCTTTGTCCGTTATGAGATGGGCGAAGGCTTGGAAAAAAGAAAAGATGATTTTGTGGATGAGGTCATGAAGCAGGCGAATCTATAAGAAAAAACAGATGGGGGGAGAGCCGGTGCATGTGCTCTCCCTTTTTTGCAGGTTTACAAAAAGCCGTTTAACGGCTGGGCGGCGCGGCGCGCCATTGGAAACAAAAAAGGAGGCGGCATATGCCCAAATACAAAAGGATCATATTGAAGATCAGCGGCGAGGCGCTTGCGGGCAGAGAAAAATCGGGGTTTGATTTTGACGTGATCGGACTCGTGGCCGACCAAGTCATTGAAGTGGCCAAATTGGGCGTGGAGATCGGCATCATTGTGGGCGGCGGCAACATATGGAGAGGCCGAAGCGGCGTCGGTATGGACAGGACGACGGCGGACCATATGGGCATGCTTGCGACGGTCATCAACGCGCTGGCCATGCAGGATGCGCTTGAAGGCAAAGGGATGCAGACGCGCGTGATGACCGCGATCGAGATGCGGCAGATTGCGGAGCCGTATATCCGCCGGCGCGCGATGCGCCATCTGGAAAAGGGGCGTGTGGTGATATTCGCATGCGGCACCGGCAACCCGTATTTTTCGACGGATACGGCCGCGGCGCTGCGGGCGGCCGAAATCGAAGCCGAGCTGATACTGCTTGCAAAGAACGTGGACGGCGTTTACGACAGCGATCCCAAAAAGAACCCGGACGCCAGAAAGTACGACTTTATCAGCTACATCGATGTGATCAACCAAGGGCTGACGGTGATGGATACAACGGCCGTGTCTTTATGCATGGACAACAACATCCCCATCGTGTGCTTTGGCCTCGATATGCCGGACGGTATCAAGCGGGTGGTCATGGGTGAGAACATCGGCACCCGCATAAACTCATAACCATAAATCAATTCGTGGAGGTAGGAGTATGCAGATCAAGCACGAAGCATTGGATAATGCAAAATCCAAGATGGAAAAAACGCTTGCGGTCTTTAAAAAAGAACTGACGCACATCCGCGCCGGCAGAGCCAACCCGCAGCTTTTGGACGGCATCGTGGTGGATTATTACGGCACGCCGACGCCGCTCAACCAGATCGGTAACATTTCGGCGCCCGAGCCGCGCATGCTTGTGATATCGCTGTGGGATCCAAAGCTGATCCCGAATGTGGAAAAGGCGATCATGAAATCGGAGCTTGGCATCAATCCCGCCAACGACGGCAAGGTGATCCGGCTGGTCGTGCCGGAGCTCACGGAGGAAAGACGCCGTGAAATCGCCAAGTCGATCCACAAAAAAGGCGAGGATGCAAAGGTGGCGATCCGTTCCATTAGAAGGGACGCCAACGAAGCGTTCAAGAAAGCCAAAAAGGCCAGCGAAGTGACGGAGGACGATTTTAACATTCTTGAAGAAGAAGTGCAGAAAGTCACCAACGATTACGTGAAGCTGATTGACGACGCGGTGAAGGAAAAAGAAAAAGAGATCATGGAAGTATGATGCCGAACGTGATTGGATGGGAGGAAGAGCAGGCGGCGGCTTTGCTTGCGGACAGGGGATATACGGTCAGCCGCGTGCTTTATGTATCCAGACGCGGCGTTGAAGACGCCGACACGACGCGCGTTATCAGGCAGCGCGAGCTTGACGGAAACGTCGCGGAGCTGACGGTATCGCATTTTAAGACACGGGTGGAAAGCAATTGGGCGTAATCGCGGATATTATTTTTCGTCGCAGGCACACGGATGTTTACAGCCGTGTGGATAAGGAGCGTCTGCCACGGCATGTCGCTGTGATTATGGACGGAAACGGGCGCTGGGCAAAAAGAAGGATGCTGCCGCGCAGCGCAGGACACAGAGCCGGCGTGGAGAGGGTGCGTACGATTGTGCGCATGAGCTCGGATATCGGCGTTAAGTATCTGACGCTTTTTGCGTTTTCCACTGAAAACTGGAAACGGCCGGCCGACGAGGTAGGCACGCTGATGAAGCTGCTTCTCGAATACCTTGCCAAAGAGCTGGACGAGCTGAACGAGAAAAACGTGCGGATACGGACGTTCGGCGATTTATCGAAGCTGCCTGAGAAAGTGAAGGCGGAGATAGACCGGGCGGTGAAGACCACTGAGCAAAATACCGGGCTTACGCTGAACATGGCGATCAACTACGGGGGCCGGAGCGATATTGCGGACGCCGTCAGACGCATCGTGGCCGACGGTCTGCGCACAGATGAAATCGACGAGGCGTGCATATCGCGGTATTTGAGTACGGCGGGTGAGCCGGATCCGGATCTTTTGATACGGACGAGCGGTGAAATGCGCATCAGCAACTTCCTGCTTTATCAGCTTGCTTATGCGGAATTCTATTTTACGGATACGCTCTGGCCTGATTTTGACGAATGGGAATATCTCAAAGCGCTCGATTGTTTTGCGAGACGCGACCGCCGTTTCGGAGGGATCGGAGGAAAATAATTGATTAAACGTGTGTTGTACGCGATACCGGCGCTGGCGCTTTTGTTTTCCGTCATATACTTTCACGGACTGTACGCACAGCTTGTGGCTTCCGCTGTGGCTGTGCTCTGCGTTCACGAAATGATGGAGGCGGCGGCGTCTGTGGGAAAGCCGATGCGTTTTCTGGGCTACGCTTACGCCGCGCTGCTTTTTCCGACATACCGGTTTGTCGGCGGGTTCACGGGCGTTGCGATTCTTACCGCGCTTGGCATACTGTCTGTGTTTACAGTGCTCGTAATCACCGGACGCGATCCGCAGGACGGTCTCATTACGGTGCTGCCCATGCTGTATCCGGGGCTACTTTTTGCGTTCATGCTTGCGATTTTCTGCATTGACCGTGTCAATATCTCACGGTTTCTCCTGATTATCGCGTTTGGTTCGGCGGTGGTGACGGATACTTTCGCGTACTTTTGCGGAAGGCTGTTCGGCAGGCATAAGCTGATTCCCAAAGTCAGCCCCAAAAAGACAGTGGAGGGTGCAGCCGGCGGGCTGTTGTTCGGTACCGCTGCGGTGGCTCTGCTGGGCGCGCGATACCAAGGCGTATTCGGCGTTTATATGAACCCGCTTTGGTATGTGCTGCTGGGAGTTGTTCTTTCCGTCATGTCGCAGATCGGCGATCTTTCGGCATCGCTTGTAAAAAGGCGGCTTGGCGTAAAGGATTATGGGCATATTATGGGTGAGCATGGCGGCGCGATGGACAGGCTGGACAGCGTGCTGTTTATCTGCCCGCCTGTTTTTGCTTTTTATTTTGTATTGATTTTATATTAGCGGCAGAAAAAAGGACTTAAATGAATGAAAAAAATTGCTATACTTGGCGCCACAGGCTCGATAGGGCGCCAGGCGCTTGATATCATTGAGCGGTTTCCCGAGCGGTTCAAGGTGACTGCGCTGACCGCGCACAAAAGCGGCGACGAGCTGCTTGAGACGGCGAAGCGGCTGGGCGCGTGCTACATCGGACTGACGGGCTGCGCAGGCGACTCGGAGTTTGAAAAGAAGGTTCCGAAGGGCATCAAGGTGGGCTTCGGCGTACAAGGGCTTATCGAATCGTGTACGGCGGGCGAGCCGGATATCGTGCTGATTGCCGTTGTGGGCATCGCGGGGCTTCCGCCGCTTATCGAGTGTCTTGAAAAAGGCATCAATGTGGCGCTTGCCAACAAGGAATCGCTTGTTTGCGGCGGCCATATCGTCAAGCAGAAGCAGAAAACGAGCAAAGCCGAAGTGTTTCCGGTGGACAGCGAGCTCTGCGCGATATACCAGTGCCTCAAAGGCGTGGATACGACAGGGCTTCGGCGCATCATACTGACGGCGTCCGGCGGGCCGTTTTTTGACTGGGACAAGGAAGCGATACAGAAAGCCACCGTGGAACAGGCGCTGTGCCATCCGAACTGGCGCATGGGGCGGAAGATTACGGTGGACTGCGCCACATACATGAACAAAGGGCTTGAGATCATCGAGGCGCGCTGGCTTTTCGATATGGAGCCTGATAAGATCGACGTGGTGGTGCACAGGCAGAGCATTATCCATTCGATGGTCGAATACAACGACGGCGCGGTGATCGCACAGCTTGGGCCGACGGATATGCGCCAGCCGATACAATATGCGTTCGGACATCCCGAACGGCTTCAGAGCGTGGTGGGGCATCTGGATTTCACGACGCTCAAGAGCCTCACATTTGATGCGCCGGATACCGATAAGTTTCCGTGCCTTCGCCATGCGCAGGATGCGATCCGCGAGGGGGGCTCTCTGCCCGTCATCATGAATGCGGCCAATGAAGCGGCGGTGGAGCTGTTTCTTGAAAAAAAGATCGCGTTCGGCGATATCGAAAAACGCGTCGCATTTGCGATGAACAAGTTCTCGCATCTCAAAGCGAACACGCTTCTCGATATTTACAAAACGGATATGGAAGTCAAAAACTACGTATACCGCAACATTGAATAGCGCTTGATACGATGAACATGAAAGCGCCGTGAAAGCAGTCCGGCGCAAAACAAGCGGTTTTCGGGAAGATCGGACAGTTCATAAAATGTTGCGTATTTGAATCCGGCCGGCATGATATAATGTCAAACAAGATATAATGATAGAAAAGGAGAATGAAGCGTGGATAACATCGCGACGTTAATCAGCATCATCGGTGCGCTGCTGGTCATCGGCATCATCATCATGGTCCATGAGCTTGGGCATTTCTGGATCGGCCGTGCGTGCGGTATTAAAGTCATGGAATTCTCCGTCGGCTTCGGTCCGAAAATCAAGCAATGGTTCAAAAACGACATTCTGTATTCCATACGCTGGATATTCCTCGGAGGCTATACGAAATTTTACGGTGAAGACGAAGAATTGGACGACCGTCTCGCGTTTAACAGGCAGTCTGCCGGACGGCGCGCGCTGACGATCTTTGCGGGGCCCGCGTTCAACATCCTGTTCGCCTTCATTCTTGTTGTGCTGACGCTCTGCGCGTTCGGCGATTTTAAACCCGCTATCGCTAAGGTGTGGGAAGACAGCCCCGCTATGGCGGCCGGCCTCAAGCCGGGCGACGTGATTCTGGAGATGAACGGCGTCAGGATGGACTTTGCGATGGAGCTTGATTCCGCCATCGCCGCATCGGACAACAAGACGATGGACATCACCGTTCAGCGCGATGGCGAGATCATCAGCATGCAGGTGCCATATCGGTATTACGATCATTACATACTGGACGGCGATACCGAACATCCGGTGACGGGATACAAGACGGGTATATCGCTCGGCAATATGCGCGTGCGGTTCGGCTTTTTCGAGGCCGTCGCGCTCTCGTTCAAATGGATGTACTTTGTTCTCAAAGAGACGATACTCGCGGTTATCGGCCTGTTTGCGGGCAAGGGGACGGAAAACGCGATGGGCGTGGTGCAGATGACCGCGTATCTGGGCGAAGCGATAAGGAGCAGCTTTGAAAGCGTGCTGCGGCTCGGCGTCGCTATCAGCATCAGCCTCGGCATATGCAATCTGCTGCCGCTGCCCGCGCTTGACGGAGGACGTCTCGTGTTTATCGGCATAGAGAAGGTATTCAGAAAGCCTGTGCCGCGCAACGTGGAGGGCATGATCCACTTTGTGGGGTTTGCGCTGCTCATTGTGGTGTTTATTCTTATCACTTATCAGGATATCACGAAGCTGTTCGGTTGACCGGAGCCAAATCAGCGCCTTCTCCTTAGGGGGAAGGCTTTTTGTTGAAAGGACCGCCGATGAGGTGAAGAAAATGAAAACAAAAGTGGTCGCGTTCGGCGGCGTACGCATAGGCGGCGGCGAGGACGTGCTGATACAATCCATGACGAATACGGATACGGCAGACGCCAAAGCGACGATCGCACAGATCGAGCGGCTTGAAGCGGCGGGGTGCGAGGCTGTACGGTGCGCGTTTTATGCGGAAAACTGCGCGCCCGCTTTTCGTGAGATCAAGGCGCATATGCATGTGCCGCTGATAGCGGATGTGCATTTCGATGCGCGGCTGGCCGTGCTCGCGATGGAAAACGGCGCGGATAAGGTGCGCATTAACCCGGGCAACCTGCGCGGCGAAAACGCGCTGAAAACGGTTGTGGAAAAAGCGAAGAAAACGGGTGCCGCTCTGCGCATCGGCGTCAACGCCGGTTCGCTGGAAAAGCGGCTGCTTGAGCGGTACGGCGGGCCGACACCCGAGGCGCTTGCGCAAAGCGCGGCGGACTGGACGCGCCGCGTTTACGACATGGGGTTTGAGCGCGTGGTGGTCTCCATCAAAGCTTCGTCCGTGCCCACGTGCGTGGCGGCAAACCGCGCTTTTGCGGCGGAATGCGACGCACCTTTGCATATCGGCATCACCGAGGCGGGTACATACGAAAACGCGATCGTCAAATCGGCGGTGGGCATCGGGGCGCTTCTGCTGGACGGCATCGGCGACACGGTGCGCGTTTCGGTGACGGGTGACCCTGTTGCCGAGATTGAAGCGGCGCGGCGCATATTGCAAAGCGCGGGCGTCCGCACGTTTTATCCCGAGGTGATCAGCTGCCCGACCTGCGCGCGCACAAAAATCGACGTCGCCGCGCTGTCAAAACGAGTGGAGCGGATTCTTATCGAAAAACGCAAGCCCGTTACCGCGGCTGTGATGGGATGCATCGTCAACGGCCCCGGCGAAGCGAAGCATGCGGACATCGGCATTGCGGGCGGGGACGGGAAGGCGGCGCTTTTTGCAAAGGGAAAGCTCATCGGTACATACGCCGAAGAGGATATCGTCGGCGTATTTTCAGACTACCTGAACGCTCATTTTTAGTTTAATATAAAGTTGTGATTCGATAAGAAAGGCATAAACGCAATGCAGGCTGATTTTATTGCCGCGCTCAAAAAGAGCGTCGGCGTGGACGACCGCTATAATCTGCAGTTTGAAAAGGTTCAGCACGATAAAAAAAACGCGCGGCTGCTTTTACATTTTCGCTGCAACCTTCTGCCTGCGCAGACCTGCCTTTCCATCGAGCGATACGTGAAGGAAAACGTCGGGAAAAACGCCGATGTGTATTTTCAATACGAGGATTTGAACGAGGAAGACCCGGCGCGGATCGAGGCGCATGTGCGCGAGCTTTGCACGGCTTACAGGGAGGCGTTTAAGCCCTTTTTGGACCGCTGTCTGATATCGTTTAAAAACGGCGCGCTTCACGCGGATTTTGCGGACGATTTCGCGCCTGAGCTTTTCATATCCATGGGAATCAAAGATTTTATTGCGGATTATCTTTCGCGCTGTCTTGGGAAAAGCATACCGGTGACGGCGGGGCGCTGCGCACCGGATGCGCTGCCTGCGCGCTCGCGCAAAAAAACGCGTGTGAGAAGCATCGCGGCCGAGAACGCGCCGGAGACAGCGGCGAAGCCGGATAAGCCCGTCAAAGAAACGGCGGCGCCCGAAGAAAAGGTGGGCGGCGGGATATACGGCAAACCCATGCCCGGAGAGCCGACGCCAATAAAAGAGCTGTCAGAACTGACCGGTGCGTGTGTGATAGCGGGCCAGATGCTGGACATAAAATCGTTCGATATCAAGAACGAGACGCGCGGCAAGCGGTCTCTGATCGTGTTCGGCGTAACGGATCTGACGTCTACCGTCACGTGCAAGGCGTTTGTGGCACGCGACAAATGCGCGGATATCATGGAGCGCATGAAAAACGCCGAAGCGCTGCGCGTGGGCGGCACCGCCGCATACGACAGCTATTCCCGCGAGCTTTGCATCACCGTCAAAAGCATCGAGGAAACGAAAGCGGCCCGTCGTGAAGACCGTGCCGAGGTCAAGCGCGTCGAGCTGCATATGCATACCAATATGAGCGCGCTCGACGGCTGTGCCGACGAGGTGGATGTGGTTAAGCGCGCCGCGGCGTTTGGCCATGAGGCTGTGGCGATAACCGACCATGGCGTGGTGCAGGCGTTCCCGCGCGCGTTTGACACCGCGAAGAAGCTCGGCATCAAGGTGATATACGGCATGGAAGCGTATATGTTCGACGACGTGGGGTCTGAGTACCGCGAGAAATTTGCCGACGAATACGTGGTGTTTGATCTTGAGACGACAGGGCTTAACCCGCGTTTCTGCGGCATAACCGAGATCGGCGCGGTAAGGCTGAAAGGCGGCGAGATCGCGGATACGTTTTCGACGTTTGTGAATCCCGAACAGCCCATCAGCCGGCAGATTACCGACCTGACGGGTATCACGGATGAGATGGTGAAAGACGCGCCCAAAATGGGCGAAGCGCTCCGCATGTTCAAGGACTTCGCCGGCGATACGCCTCTGGCCGCGCATAACGCGCCTTTCGATATGAGCTTTATCCAAAAACACGGCGAGGATAACGGCATCCGTTTCGACAATCCGGTGACGGATACGGTAGCGCTATTGAAACGCGTATTCCCGAATCATAAGTCATACGGCCTCGGCAGTCTTGCGGCCGATTTTGACATCAAGCTGCGCCACCACCGAGCGCTTGACGACGCGGAGTGCACGGCCAAGCTGATGGCGCTTGCCATGCGGGAGGCGTCGGCTCCGCGCGCCCGGCTCAACGACGACGCGGAGAGAAGCAGGACGACGTATCATGTGATACTGCTCTGCAAGGACAAGAAAGGGCTGTTCAACCTATATAAGCTCGTCAGTGAATCGCATATCAAGTATTTTTACAGAAAGCCCCGCGTTCCAAAATCGCTGCTGATACAGCACCGCGAGGGGCTGCTTGTGGGATCGGCGTGCGAGCAGGGGGAGCTGATACAGGCGATGCTTCGCTTTGCATCCGACGGCGAGATCGAGCATATCGCCTCGTTCTACGATTATCTTGAGGTGCAGCCGGACGGAAACAACATGTTTATGGTACGCGAGGGACGCCTGCGCGATACGGAAGCGGTGAGAGATATCACGCGGCGCATCGTGGCGCTGGGCGAGAAGCTGGAAAAGCCTGTTGTGGCGACATGCGACGCGCACTTTATCGAACCGCAGGACGAGTATTTCCGCCGCATATTGTTTCACGGCCAGAAATACCCCGACGCCGATCATCAGCCGCCGCTCTATTTCCGCACGACGGAAGAGATGCTGAACGAGTTCCAGTATCTCGGCGCGGATAAGGCGCGCGAGATCGTGATCGACAACCCGCGCGCGATTGCCGCGACGATTGAGAACATCAAGCTGCTGCCCGACGAAACGGCGATGCCAGAGATACCCGACGCCGCCGAGAAGCTGGAAAGGATGTGCTTTGAAAACGCACGCGCGCAATACGGCGATCCGCTTCCCGGCATCGTGGAGAATCGCCTTCGGTTCGAGCTCGACAATATCATCCGCCACGGCTACAGCGTGCTCTATTATATCGCGTATGAGCTTGTGAAGCACTCGCTGGACGACGGCTATCTTGTGGGATCCCGAGGGTCCGTCGGCTCCTCGCTCGCGGCGACGATGGCGGGCATCACCGAGGTTAACGCGCTTCCGCCGCATTACGTCTGCCCGAATTGCCGCCACAGCGATTTTGACGTGGACACGTCAAAATACGCCTGCGGGCCGGACCTGCCGCCCAAAGACTGCCCTAAATGCGGAACGCCTTACCGGCGCGACGGCTATGATATCCCGTTTGCGACGTTTCTTGGCATCAACGCGGATAAGGTGCCGGATATCGACCTCAATTTTTCCGGCGTCTACCAGCCGGAGGCGCATAAATTCATACTTGAATTTTTCGGGGAAGACCACGTATTCCGCGCGGGCACGATCAGCAGCATCAAAGAGCAGACGGCTTACGGTTTTGTGAAGAATTATCTTGCGGAAAAGGGCATTGCCGCGAGCAAGGCGGAGATAGACCGGCTGACCAAAGGCGTATCGGGAACAAAGCGCACCACCGGCCAGCATCCGGGAGGACTTGTCATACTGCCCAAAAGCCGCGATATCCACGAATTTACACCGATACAGTATCCCGCGAACGACGCGAATTCCGGCAGCGTGACGACGCATTACAATTTCAATTCGCTTCACGACCGGCTTGTGAAGCTCGATATACTCGGCCATGACGATCCGACGGCGCTGCGTATGCTTCAGGATATCACGGGGATTAACCCGAAGGATGTGCCGATCAACGACAGCGATACGCTTTCGCTGTTTTCATCCACAAAGGCGCTCGGCATAAAGCCGGAGCAGATACTCGGCTGCGAGGTGGGCAGCATCGGCATTCCGGAATTCGGCACCAAATTTGTACGCCAGATACTTGTGGAAACGCAGCCGACCACGATCGATGAGCTTGTGCGCATTGCGGGGCTGTCGCACGGGACCGACGTGTGGCTCAACAATGCGCATGACTTGATTCAGGAGGGTACGGCGAGCCTGCGGGAGGTCATATGCACGCGTGACGATATCATGAACTATCTTGTGGCCAAAGGCATGGACGCGACGGAATCGTTTTTTATCATGGAATCGGTCAGGAAGGGCAAAGGGCTCAAGGACGAATGGGAAGCGCATATGCGCGAGGCGGGCGTGCCCGAGTGGTTTATCGCATCGTGCAAGAAGATTGCCTATATGTTCCCGCGCGCGCATGCGGTGGCGTATGTGATGATGTCGCTTCGCATCGCTTATTTTAAGGTGCATCATCCCCGTGCGTTTTACGCGACGTATTTTTCGGTGCGTGCCGATAATCTTGACGCGGCGTATCTGCTTTCGGCAGAGTCGGTGCGTGCGCGCATTGCGCATATCGAGGCGCAGGGCAAGAATGCCACGGCGCTTGAGCAGGCACAGATGACCATTCTGGAAGTGGCGCTTGAGATGTACGAGCGCGGCATCGAGTTTTTGCCGTGCGACCTTTACAGATCCGACGCGACGAAATGCGTGATCGAGGAAGAAGGGCTGCGCCTTCCGTTTACGGCGCTCGGCGGCACGGGCGTGGCGGCAGCGCAGGGGATCGTGCGGGCGCGAGAGGACGGCCCGTTCCTCTCCGTTGAAGATTTGAAGGTGCGTTCGGGTATATCCAGCGCGGTGCTGTCGAAACTTGAAGAAAACGGCTGTCTGAAAGGGCTGCTGAAAAGCAACCAGCTCAGCCTGTTTGATTTATAAAGAGCTCATTATTTTTGAAAGGAAACGATTTATGACGATCAATGAAGAAGCCTTGAAGCTGCACGAACAATGGAAGGGCAAAATTGAGGTGATCAGCACCGTGCCAGTGAAGGACAAGCACGATCTGAGCGTGGCGTATACGCCGGGCGTTGCCGAGCCGTGCCTCAAAATATCCGAAAACGCGGAGCTTTCGTATACGTATACGCGACGCTGGAATCTTGTCGCGGTGGTGACGGACGGAACGGCGGTGCTGGGCCTTGGCGACATCGGGCCGGAAGCGGGTATGCCCGTGATGGAAGGCAAATGCGTGCTTTTCAAAACCTTCGGCGGTGTGGACGCTTTTCCGCTTTGCATACGCAGCAAGGATGTGGACGAAATCGTGAACACGGTGCGCCTGCTGGCGGGCAGCTTCGGCGGCGTGAATCTGGAGGATATTTCCGCGCCGCGCTGTTTCGAGATCGAGCGGCGGCTCAAGGAGTGCTGCGACATTCCGATATTCCATGACGATCAGCACGGTACGGCGGTAGTGTCGCTTGCGGCGATGCTCAACGCGCTCAAGCTGACCGGCAAGGCGCTGTCGGATATCAGCGTTGTGGTCAACGGCGCGGGCGCGGCGGCGATAGCGGTCACGCGCCTGCTGATGGCGATGGGGCTTAACGACGTGGTGCTCTGCGACAGGCAGGGCGCGATATATGACGGGCGCGGCAATCTGAACAGCGAAAAGCAGATGATGGCGCAAATATCGAACCGGCAGATGAAAAAAGGCTCTCTCGCGGACGTGATAAAGGGTGCGGACGTGTTTTTCGGCCTTTCTGCGCCGAACGTGCTTTCCAAGGAAATGGTAAAGACGATGGCGAAAGACCCGATCATATTCGCGATGTCGAATCCCGTCCCCGAAATTATGCCGGACGAAGCAAAGGAAGCCGGCGCGGCGGTCGTGGGAACGGGGCGCAGCGACTTTGCGAACCAAATCAACAACGTGCTCGCGTTTCCGGGGATATTCCGCGGCGCGCTCGACGTCCGCGCGGCCGACATCAACGACGATATGAAGATCGCCGCCGCTTACGCGATCGCCGGACTGGTATCGGACAATGAACTGACGCCGGATTACATTATCCCCGCGCCGTTTGACCCGCGTGTGGGTGCGGCTGTCGCCAAGGCCGTGTCAAAGGCGGCGCGCGAATCGGGCGTGGCGCGCATCTGAAAAAAGGCGCGAACAAGGCATGACGGGCCGTTTCGCATGTCGAAAAACCGGGTTTCCGGCGAGCGAATTTCCGTTGACTATTATTTTTCTCATGTATATAATGAAATGAGTTTTCTCTCTAGGAATTGTCATTGAAACAGGGCGCATAAGGCTTTTGACAGATAATTTGAAACGGCTTGAATATACCGTTTCGTGCAAACGGACTCGCGAAGCGGACAAGCCTGAAGGCGTCTGCGGAGTTATCCAAATAAGGAGGATACGGTTAAGATATGAGGAAACGCAGCATCATATGGCTGGTGGTGATCGTCGCCATATTCAGCGTTGTGGTCTACTTCAGTATGACCGGTTTTCAAATCGGCATATATAAGATGGATCCGATT
>JAJUJH010000200.1 GCA_029265435.1 Clostridiales bacterium | reverse complement strand
GTCGCACATCAGTTCCATTTCGGAAAGCAGATGGCTCGATATGAATACGCCCACGCCCGCATTTTTGGAAAGGTATTTGAGCAGATCCCTGAGTTCCTTTATGCCGATGGGATCAAGACCATTTGTCGGCTCATCGAGCACAAGCAAGCTTGGCCTGTGTAAAAGCGCCTGCGCGATGCCGACGCGCTGTCTCATGCCCAGCGAGTATGTTTTCACTTTGTCGTCAATGCGGTCTTTCATTTTGACGAGCTCCACGACCTCGTCGATCTGCTTCTTCGTATCCTTGTCGTACATCGACGCGAAATACTCAAGATTCTGCCTGCCCGTCAGCCGTTTATAGAGATCGGGGTTCTCGACGATGCCGCCCGTATACCTCATGGCATTCTCGAAATCCTTCGCCACATCATGGCCTTGCACCGATATTTTGCCCGACGTAATGGAAAACAGACCCATAATCATTTTGATGGTGGTGGTTTTTCCGGCGCCGTTCGGTCCCAAAAAGCCCACGATCTCACCGGGATTGACCGTTAAAGAGATATCGTCCAATATCTTTTTTTTCCTAATCACTTTAGTCAGGCCTTCAATTTTTAACAGCTCCAATGAAGTGTCCTTTCCCGCACGTATATGCGTATATGAATTTTATTATAAGACGTATGTGCAAACATAAAGTTCCATGTTCTTTAATATTATCATAAAAAATCCGGAACTTCACAACCGTTTTGCGTTTGAACAAGCAAAACTCACATTTTTTATCACTACGGCGGCGCATCCCACCCAAGGCATAAGCATGCAACGCCCTCGATAACTTTTCGCATCTGCATACTCCAGCTTCTTTATTTAATTCGTAATATCTCTTCTTTTGAATACCCAAAGCGGTATCAGCGCGCAGATCACCGACAATCCGGAAAGCAGCCCGAGTCCGTAGCCGATGTGAATCGGAGCGCCGAAATCAATCAGTTTGTTAACCGCGGAGGTTTCCACAAAAAACGAGGATACCTGCACATACGGCAGCGGCGTATATGTCATCCAAACAGGCATGGCCGACGACATATAGCTGTGGTCGCTGAAAAGGCTCATCGCCACGAAGCAGCCGACGAAACATATGATGGGCACGGCTATCGACACGGCGATGTTCTTGACCACTGTCGAGAGCAGAAACGCCACGCAGTATCCGAACAGTATCGTGATCATGCACGCGAAGAATTTCGGCAGGTAATAGCCGAAGAACCCCGTCGGTCCGCCGACGGAGTAATTCGGGTTCGCGAAATCACCGAAGCCGAACAATATGCCGTTCAGTATCAGGTTCACAAGCGCGCCCGCGATGTAAACGCCGAGGCACAGCACAAGCCCCGCCATGAATTTCGACGTGTAGATCTTGGTGCGCGTTTTGGGGCGTATCATCAGCAGACGGATGGTGCCGAACTGGAATTCGCTCGCCATCAGCCAGCCGCCTATCACGACCGCCAGCAGCGCCACGAACACCGAGAAATAAAGGAAGTTCGCCGTTTGATTCCTTGCGCCGTCCGGTACAAAGGACATATCCGGCTTGCCGCTCTCAAGCGACTGCTCCGCGATGATGACGTTCTTGTTAAACTCGTCGATCTGCTTCTGTATCGCCGCCGTATACGCAGGATATGTGCCGTACTGCTGTTTCAAATACTGGTACTCCTGGCTGTTGAACTGTTCCTCCGTCACGATCGTCGTATACGCCAGCTGGCTCAGATTGCTTTCTTTGCTGGTGAGCGCCGTATCCTGCCATGACCCGTCGTTCGGAACGATGTTGTTGTCGAGCCGGTACTGCAGCATCGGTATCGAGACGTCCTGTGTCGTCTGAATGTTTTTCTTATAGCTGTCGATGTTATCCTGAATGCTCTTTATCTGCGTCTGCAGGCTCTCGATTTTTTTCGTCTGCTGCGTAAGCGCATCCGTATCCGCGTTCTGCGTGACCATATTGTTGTATTCCTGCTCGGCCGCCGCTTTCTGTGTCTCAAGATCCGCTATGTTGGCTTGGAGCGCGTCGATCTGCTTGTTCATATCGTCGATCTGATCGTTCATCTGTTCGATGGATATCGCGATGAACTCCGCAAAGTCGTTGTCTTCCACGACCTTATAGATGCGCTCGAGATTTTCCTCCGCCTTATCGATCCCCGCCTGCCGCTGTTCCGGCGTGATCTTGATATAGGTCGTCTCGAAAGTCGTTTCGTCCACGCCGCGGCGCCAATTGAGCGCTTCTTTCAGCGTGTCCAAATCCACATCGTTGTGCTCGTATATGTACTTGTCGTACAGCGACTGCGAGCCGTACCACGCCAAATTGCTCCGGTAATCCTTGTAGGACGTGATCTGCTTCGCAAACCGGAGGTAATAATCCCTCTCCATCTGTCCCATTTCCATCACGAGGTCATACGCCTCGGGATGCTCGAAGTTTGAGCTGTCCATGTAGTTCTGTTCTTCGTCGAACTGCTTGATGTTCCAGTAAAACGGGTTGTCCGGCTCGATGGTCACGCCGTCTACAACGATGGCTTCCTGCCCCTCCGATTTGTAATAATCGTATTGGCCTTCGCTGTAACCGCCGCTCAAAAAGCTTGACGCCTTAGAAGGGTCTCCCGAAACCGCGCTGAGCACCGGCATGGCGATGCTCATCAGCATCACGAGTATACCCAGAATCAGCAAAAACTTCGACGTAAAGATGTTCTTTATTTCAATCAGCGTCTGCCTGATGTAATCCATTCCTCTCACTCTCCTATCTGATCTGCGTCTTCGTGCCGGTCGTCATCGATATGAAATCCTGCTCGAGCGTTCTTTAAGACTGGTTGACGGCAAAAATAACAAAGCGTCCGTTCGCGCAAGTCCCCTGCGTATATAGATTTTATTATTAGACGTATACGCAAACAAAAAGTTCCATGTTTTTATATATTATATTAAAAAAATCTTAGGAAAAAGATACTTTACGTGAAATAAACGGTTTTTTAAAATTCCGAAAATTTTTTGTATACCGGTAACGGGAGACTATGCGGTCCCCCGTTACCGGACTTTCATTTAAGC
>JAJUJH010000133.1 GCA_029265435.1 Clostridiales bacterium | reverse complement strand
AGCGGCTCATACAGGCCGACGGCTGTGAGCACAACCCCTGCCGTCACGAACAATACCAATATGCGTCCCGGCGTCAAATTCGTTTTTGAAAGAAGTATCTGCCCGACAACGCAGATGAGGCCGCCCACCAGAAATGCCGTCAGATAGTTCATTGCCCGCACCCCATTTCGATTGATACGGCGTGAGCAATGGACGGTACGGTTTCCCCCTGCAGCGCGCTTGTGGGGCTGTGAAGCGCGCCTGTCGCCACAAAGAGGATCTTGCTCAGCCTGCCGCCCAGCATTTCCTTGAGAAAATAGCCGTTCAGCATCGATGCGCCGCACCCGCATCCGCTGCCGCCGCAGTTGACATGCGGATTCCCCTCGTAAATCATTGCCCCGCAGTCCTTATGCACCGAAGAAAAATCATGTCCCGAATCTTTGGCGAGTTTTATGAAAAGCTCGCTGCCGAATGTCCCAAGATCGCCCGTGATTACCGCGTCGTAATAATCGTCTTTGCGCTGCGTTTCTTCAAAGTGGCAGATAATTGTTTCCGTTGCCGCGGGTGCCATTGCCGCTCCCATATCGTTCACATCCTTAATGCCCATATCCACAACGCGGCCGGTTGTCGCATGCGTTATGGCGGGATATTGCCCTCGAACCGACGTTAATACCGTTGCGCCCGAAGCCGTTGCGGTATTCTGCGACGTCGGCGTTTTGGGCGTGCCCAGTTCAAGCGGATTGCGGAACTGTCTTTCCGCTGTTGCAAAATGGCTGCTTGTGGCGCATACGGCATACTGCGCAAATCCGCCGTCAACCGCCATGGCGCCGAGGATTAAAGATTCGGCCATCGTCGAGCAAGCGCCGTACAGACCGATAAATGGTATGCCGAGTTCGCGCGCCGCAAATCCCGACGAAATGATCTGGTTCAGAAGATCGCCGCCGAATAAATAGGATATATCGTCCGCTTTGAGAGACGCTTTTTCGATGGCTGATTCGATTGCCGTTTTCAGCATTTTCCTTTCCGCAAGCTCATAGGTTTTTTCGCCCCAAAGGCCGTCGTCAAAAGTGGTATCGAAGCAAAGTCCGTAAGCGCCGTCCTTTTCCGCTTTTCCGGCGACTGACGCAAAGGATAATATGTTGGGCGGGGAAGTGAATCGGACGGTTTTCGGCCCTATTCGTTGACCCATATCAGCGCCCTCCTGTAAAATAATAGATTATGCCGACAAGAACGGACGAACTGATGCCGTAAACGAGAACAGGACCCGCGATGGTGAAAAGCTTTGCGCCTACGCCCAGAATATAGCCTTCCCATTTATATTCAAGCGCGGGCGAAACAATGGAGTTTGCGAAGCCGGTAATCGGCACGATGGAACCGGCGCCCGCATAACGGCCAAGGACGTCATAGATGCCGATGCCGGTAAACAGTGCGCCCAGAAATATGAGAAGCGCCGACCGAAAAGCGTTGACCCCCTCTTCATCGAGCTGAAGCGTGGCCGATGCAAAGCCGTTGATAGCCTCGCCAAGTACACAGATTAAGCCTCCCACAACAAAAGCCGCCGCACATTCTTTTAGCAGGCTGCTTTTCGGCATGTTTTTTTTCACATAATTCTGATAGTTGGTTTGGTCAATATTCTTTTTGATATCCATTATATTTTCTTCTGCCTTTCCGGAACCGTCTTGGCATATTCCTCGTTCTCTTCAACGTTCTTAAGCGTTCCCGCATTGTTTTCTGGAATTTTCACAAAGTCTTTCATAGATGTCCTTTCGGGTTCGTCAAACAAACCAAGCGTCAATATAGGTGTTTAAATGGGGACGCAGCAAAAGAATGGCGGCCAGTACGATAATGCCCAAACAAAAACAAATGATCAATGCAATCCACCATTTTTTGCGCACAAAAACCGCTCCTTTTTCAGAATTTAATACTTCGCCTTTTTTCCGGACGAACAATTATATTATTTCTCAGGATCAAAAAAATATCAGCATTATGAATCGACGGATTTTCTGAGTTTCTCAAGTGTTTTGGAAATCAGCCTTGAAACCTGCACCTGTGAAACGCCAAGAATCTCCGCGATTTCCATCTGTGTCTTATCGCTGTAAAAGCGCAGCATAATGAGGCGGCGCTCTTTCGGATCAAGGTTTTGGATCAGCTCCTTCAGCAATATGGAGTCGATCATATCGTATTCGGGGTTTTGGGCCATCGTATCAATCAGCAGTGTTTTGGAGCTGTCGTCATCGAAAGCCGGCTCATAAATCGATACGGGGCTGCGAACGGCCTCAATCGCAAACACAATATCTTCGGGCGACATATCCAGCCTTTGGGCGATCTCCTCAATGGTGGGTTCGCGTTTGAGCTCCGCCTTCATTTTTTCCTTGACGCCGAATATTTCAAACGATTTTTCCCGGAGCGAACGGCTCACCTTTATGATGCCGTCGTCACGTAAAAAGCGTTTGATTTCTCCCGCAATCATCGGAACGGCATATGTTGAAAAACGCACTTCAAAAGAAGGGTCGTATCCGAGAACGGCTTTAACCAAACCAAGGCTGCCGATCTGCATCAGGTCTTCAAATTCGACGCCTCTGTTCATAAATTTCTTAACGATGCTTTTAACCAGCGCCGTATTGCGGACAATCAGCTTTTCCTTCGCGCCGTCGTCACCGCGCTGGGCGGCCTTGATGAGCCGCAATGTCTCTTCGTGCGAGAGCACGCCTTTTTCATCCATAGCCTTATCCGGCGATACCGATTTTCTTTTTCATCTTGACCGTCGTGCCCATTCCGGGCGCGGAGATAACGCTGACCTCATCCATAAAAGTCTCCATGACGGTAAAACCCATGCCGGAACGCGATTCGTCTTTTGCGGTACTGAAAAAAGGCTGACGCGCCTGCTCGATATCGCTGATGCCGACGCCTGTGTCCTGTATAACGACGTATATGGATCGGTTTTCCAGCGAAGCAAATATGCGTATTTCGCCCAGATTATCCGGATAGGCATGAACAATCGCATTGGTGACGGCTTCGGATACCGCCGTTTTGATATCGGCGATTTCCTCAAGCGTCGGGTCGAGCTGTGTGGCAAATGCGCCCACAACGCTTCGTGCAAAGCCTTCGTTGACAGAAAGGCTGGGCAGCTTAAGTTCCATCGTGTTTTTCATATGAGCCCCCGTTACTTTATTTTTTTAATGATCTGATAAATTCCGCTGACAACAAAAACCTTCTCAATCTGCGGATTCGCGTTTTTAATATACATTCTGCCGCCTTTGGCTTTCAGCTTTTTGTATCTGCCGAGTATTACCCCGAGGCCGGAACTGTCCATAAAGCTCAGATTTTTGAGGTCGAGAATCAGATTGATGTCGTTGAACCGACGAATCAAATTATCCAAGTCTTCTTTGACCTGATCGGCGCTATGATGATCCAATTCGCCGAAGAGATGCGCCGTGGTACTGTCGCTTTGTTGTGTGACTCGTATGTGCATAAGCATCGTCCTTTCATGTGATCCATTCCATATTCTTGCTCCGCCATGCGTTTCCTTTAGGAGCTTTTGACGAATATGAACAGGTTTTAAAAGGTTCATGCGGTTAGTGTCGAAAAAACATAATATCAATGGATTCGGAAAGCCTAAATCATAAGGCGGCAAGAAAAGAGAAGACGGCAATGGGGAAGCACTGCAACAGCCAAAAGCGGATTTCACGTTTTTTTAATATAATATTTTCTGTGATTAAGTATACGGCGCTTGTTTTTTTAACGCTGGGACTTGCCGGAACGGCGTTTGTGGTTTCTTATTTGATGGGGCTTGACGAATGGAAAGAATTTGACCCGCATCAAATTGACGAAATGCAGCAGACACTGCTGATATTTGATAAGGACGGAGTCGAAACCGCAGCGTTATATAATAAAGAAAACCGCGTTTACATTCCGATCGGCGAGATTCCGAAGCATGTTAAAAACGCGTTTATCGCCATTGAAGACGCGCGCTTTTACGAGCACGGCGGCGTCGATATCATCCGTATACTGGGGTCGCTGATTGAGGATCTGAAAAGCGGAAGCCTCAAACAAGGCGCCAGCACCATATCGCAGCAGCTTGTCAAAAACACAAGCCTGACAGGCGTTAAAACCATATCAAGAAAGCTCCAGGAGGCGGTAATGGCCTTCAAGCTTGAGCAGGTGTATTCAAAGGACCAAATACTAGAAATGTATTTGAATTATATCTATTTCGGCAACGGCGCATACGGCATTGAGGCGGCGGCGAAAACCTATTTCGGAGTCAGCGCAAAGTCGCTGTCGTTGGCTCAGGCCGCGCTGCTTGCGGGCGTCATCAAAGGGCCTTCGCATTATGCGCCGCACATCAACCTTCAAAAATCAATCGAACGAAGAAACCTCGTATTGTCGGCGATGCGCGAACAGGGCATGATTTCTGAACGCGAGGAAAAAGAGGCGAAAGAGGAAGCCGTTGTGCTGGCGGAAAAATCCGAAGCCCAATACGGCTATTTTACCGATATGGTGCTTGCCGAAGCCGAAAACATATTGAATCTGGACGGAGAAGAGCTTCTTTCAAGCGGCTGCCGGATATACACCACTTTAGATCAGGAGTTGCAAAAGCAGGTTGAAGCGATATACGACGAACGGACAAATTTTCCCGATAACGCAGCCGACGGCGAATTGTGCCAGTCCGCGCTCTGTATCCTTGACAGCAAAACGTCGGAGATCCGCGCGATCATCGGCGGCCGGAAATATGAAACGCGGCGCGGCATAAACCGCGCCACAGATATCAAGCGGCAGCCGGGTTCCGCCATAAAACCGGTGATCGTATATGCGCCTGCATTGGAGAAGCTTGGATATACGCCCGCCACAATGGTGCTGGATGAAAAAGGCAACTTCAACGGCTATGTGCCGAAAAACTTTTCGGAAAATTATAAAGGATGGGTCACGCTTCGGGAGGCCGTGGCGCAGTCGCTCAATTTGCCTGCCGTCAGAGTATTTGAAACGCTTGGCGTGGAAACGGGCAAGCTTTATGCGTCACAAGTGGGAATCCCTTTTGATGAAAAAGACCAGGGCTTGACGCTGGCATTGGGCGGGTTTACAACCGGCGTATCGCCTTTGTGTCTTGCCAATTCGTTTACCCCTTTTGCAAACGGCGGATATTATTCGATGACCTCCTGCATATCAAAGATAGAGAACGGACGCGGAGAAGTGATATACGAACGGCCCGATACAAGGATAAGCGTGCTCTCGCCCGATACGGCCTACTTGATGACGTCAATGATGCAAAGCGCGGTCGAGTCAGGCACTGCCAAACGTGTCGGCGTGGAGGGCGTTCCCATCGCAGCCAAAACGGGAACGGCCGGTGCGGGGGAAGATAACAGGGACGCATGGACGGTCGCTTATAATCCCGATTACACCATGTGCTGCTGGATGGGGTTTGACAGTACGGACACCTCGCATTGCCTGCCTTCTCAGGTGACGGGCGGCACATATCCCGCTGAGCTTCTGAGTCAGGTTTTCTCGGCGATATACCGGAATAAAAAGGCGCCCGATTTTGTACGGCCTAAGGATATTGTTGCGGTGCGGATTGATATCCGGTCGCTTAAAGACGGCGGACCGCCGATGCTGGCCGGTGCGTTCACGCCGGACGAACAGACGATTTTGGAGTATTTCCCGCAAAAAAGCGCGCCGTCCGAATACACGACGTATTGGTCGGTACCGTCTCCGCCCGACGATTTGTCGGTCACACTGGATGAAAACGGCCTGCCGGTCGTCAGTTTCACGCCGAAAGACAGCTATGTTGTTTATCGGATCATGAGAAAAGACCTTGCCGACAGGACTGTGGAGATGGCCGGAGAATATTCGGGCGCATCGCTCAAAGTCAACGTCACCGATTATTCGGCGGAATACGGCCGCTCGTATGAATATTATGTGGTGCCCGTCCACCCGGATATAAAAATCGGGGGAGAGCAGCTTTGCGGGCCGCCCTCCCAAGGGGTTAGAATAAGAACGCTTAAAGAAGAAGATTATCTTCCTTAGTTTCCGTCGTGACTTTACGGCAATGCATATTGAGCAGTCAGTTGGCTGGTGAACGATCTCAATTCGTCCGTTTTCAGTTCGATCACACCCGATGTTGATGCGGCGTCGGCAATCACTTGATTCAGTTCATTGATCAAATTTGCAAGTTTTGTCTGATCGTCGGGCGTCAACGCATAGGCCGGATTTGAAAGCACGGCCTTTGAAGCATTGATCTGCTCGTTTGCGGCATTTACCGCGTTCTCCCTGTTTGTTTTTTCCTGCCACCAACCCGCGGTATGGACATCACAGAAATATTGATAATAATACGGCGAGCTCGGATCGTTCATGATATCCTTAAACGAAGTACCGTCGGCAGGGCCGGCAATCAGATTCGGCATATATTTCTGTCTGTCTTCTTCCGACTTGTATTGCCAATAGATCGAGTCGGGAGGCAGCACGATGTACGAATTTTGCGGCAGCGTGTCATAATTTTCACACATTGGCGTAGCAAATTTGTTGCTTGCCGGACATACCTTCAGCAAATAGTGTACGTCGCATTCCTCTGTGGGCGCCGTGCCGATGGGGAAGTAGCAGTATTCGGCACCATGTTTGGGGTCGGCCCGGCAGGCATCGGTCGCCAACTTGCCGGAAACGGAACATATCTCGACTTTTTGCAGGCCGAGTTCCTCAGGCGTTTTATCGATTATCGGCGCATCGGGCTTTCCTTCAAGTATCTTAGACATGAAGTCTTTCCAGAGCGGCGCGGCGCTACTGGACGCATATACATTGCTGGCAAGAGGCTTATAGTCATCATGACCGATCCAAAGCGTGGCCGTATAGTACGGGGATATGCCCGCAAAGAAAACGCCTTTTGCATCCTGGTTTGTACCCGTTTTGCCTCCGATCGTCATTCCCTTTATCTTCGCATTTGTACCGGTACCGTGGTCCACGGCATCAATGAGCATCTGTGTCACGATATATGCGGTGGATTCCTTAAATACACGGCGTTTT
>JAJUJH010000049.1 GCA_029265435.1 Clostridiales bacterium | reverse complement strand
CCCACATTGGGCCGCCCCACGATCGCCACAAACGGCTTCGCCATTGATAATCCTTCCTATGCCCCGCAGACTTCCGCCACAAGCCGAAAACCATCGCAAACCGGCTTCACATTGACGCCCAGCGCCGCCGACAATTCGTCCAGCGTCATGTCGTCCAGAAACACGTTGTCTTCGCGCAGCGCCGCCGCGGGTATCAGCAGCTTATCGCCCAGTTCTTTCCCTTCGAGCGCGCATAAAAAATCACGCCCCGCCAGCAGCCCCGCCACGGTGACGGCGCCGCCGAAAGTCACATTTTTCACAACGTAAACGCGCACGCGCGCGCCCGAAAGCGCCGCCGCCCTGCGCGCGATGCCTTCAATATAAGGATATGCGTCTTCACCCGTCGCAACGCTCACATCCGCGCCCGGTCCTGTGCAGTTTTTCAGCGCGTCCTCGGCCTCGCTCAGCAACGTAGCCACAAGCCCCACGCCGTTTTCGATCTGATCGAACGCCTCATATTCCTCGGCGGATGGTATCGGCAGCCCCGCGCGGATATAAAGCTCATCCGCAGCGAACACGAACCGCGTACCGATACTATTTAAACATTCTTTCTGCCATTTTTCAACCGTTTTAATGGCTTGCAGCGCTTCGCTTTGGGAGAACGGCCTCAACGGATAAAGCCGCTCCCTGTGCCCCGTCAGCCCCACCGGCACAACCGCGAGCGACACCGCCGCGGGATACAGCCGGCGCAGGAAGCCGATGGTTTCCTCAAGCCTTTCCCCGTCGTTTAGGCCGGGGCATACCACGGCCTGCGAGTGGAACCGGATGCCGTTTGCGGCCAGCTTTTTTAAAAGCGGGCGTATGGGGACGGCGTTTGGGTTGCCGAGCATAAAGCGGCGCAGCGCCTCGTCGGCGGTGTGAACGGATATATACAGCGGAGACGCCTTGCGCCTGATGATGCGCTTCAATTCATCCTTCGATATGGCCGAAAGGGTGACATAGTTGCCCATGATCAGCGAATAGCGCCAGTCCTCGTCCTTTACATAGAGGCTTTTGCGCATGCCCTTGGGAAGCTGATGCACAAAACAAAACACGCATTTATTGCGGCACGTACGTTTATCGCCAAGCAGCGGCTGCACAAACGATAGCCCGATGTCTTCCTCTTCATCCTTTCTGAAGCGCAGCGTTTTAACGGCGCCCGCGCGTTCCACACGGATATTCAAACGTGATTTCGCGCAGAAATAAATATAATCGACATAGTCGAGCAGCGGCTCTCCGTTCACCGAAATGATCCTGTCGCCCGGCATCACGCCGCCCCTCTGCGCCGCACTGCCTTCCTGTACGCTCTTCACCTCAAACAACGCCGGTAATCCCTTTCCGTTTTGTTCGGGCTATTATATCCTATTTTTCGGCTGTCCGCCAGACCCCTGCGCGGTTCCATCGGACGCGCCCGCTGCGGTCACGTCTGGGCGAGCGGCATCTTATGCCACGGTCTCGACAGCAGATAGGAGACCGCGAGGCAGATCACAAAGCACAGGCAGACAATGTCTGCCACGTCAAAAACCGTCACCGACCGAACGGTCTCGGTCAGAAGCGCCATGATGTCCGCCGAAACGCTGTATATACCGATCAGCACGGGCGCGTACAGCGGCGCTTTCCGTTTCATAAACAGCACCGCAATCACCGAAACGGCAAAAATCAGCCCCACGCTCAATACGGAAATGGTATAGGTGATGTCGAGGAACGACGCCGTCACGGAAACAAGCACGGTAATCATGGCCGAAAGGTAAAAGCGAAACGTCAAGTCTTTCAAAACGAGAAGATAAACGAACGGAGCGATGCACATAAACGCGCCGGACAAGCACACCGAAAATCCGCCGGAAACCGACAGAGGCGGTATTAAAGAAAGGAGGATGCCGATAATGAAATAAAGCACAAAACAAGCGCCGCCGATTCCCGCCGCGCCTGTGCTTTTGCGCAGGCTGCCCGTTACGTACAAAACCGGCAGTCCGAGCATGATGACCGAAGAAATGCTCATACAGCCCACCCGCTTTACAAGTCTTTATGGTTAGCTTGCCACTCGGGCGGGCATTTTATAAAGGCAAATCATGCTTTGCGGCTTCAATACCGCAAAGATATCAAAAGGCTCAATCCAGATCGAGACGTTCGCCCGTCTTGTTGTAAACCACCGACTCGCAGATGTTTGTGATATGGTCGCCCACACGCTCCAGATAACGCGCAATCAGCACAAACGCCATCATCTGATTGATGTGCTTGGAGTTTTCAAGCACGTATGTGAGCAGCTCGCGGTAAATTTGTTTGAAAAGCGCATCGAGCGAGTTGTCACGGTTGGCCGTATCAATCGCGAGCTGGCTGTCTCCCGTCGCAAACGCGCGGACGCTCGACACGAGCATTTCGCACGCGATATCCGTCATGCGCGGCAGGTCGATGAGAGGCTTGATATACTCCTCGTCCTTGAGCCGTATCGCCATCTTTGCGATGCCGACGCCGTAATCCGCGATGCGTTCCAGGTCCGTCGCCATCTTGATCGCCGCGAATATGATCCGCAAGTCGCCTGCGAGCGGCTGCTGCGTCGCAATGAGCGTGATGCAGTGTTCTTCAATCTCAAGCTGCAGATCGTCGATCTCATCGTCGCTGTCCATTATTTGAGCAGCTTTCTCATAGTCACGCTCAACCAGCGCTTTCATCGATCCCGCCAGCAGCTGTTCCACAAGCGATCCCATCCGGATGATCTCGTGCTTTAAAGCCTCGAGCTGATGATCGTATTCCACACGTGTTTTCATGGCATATCTCCTTATATGTCAGCCGAACCGGCCCGTAATATAATCTTCCGTGCGTTTATCCCGCGGCAGCTGGAATATCTGGCGCGTATCGCCCATTTCCACCATATCGCCGAGCAGGAAGAACGCCGTCTTGTCGGATACGCGCGCCGCCTGCTGCATATTATGCGTCACGATAATGATCGTATAATCGTTTTTGAGTTCGGCGATCAGCTCCTCGATCTTGCCCGTCGAAATCGGATCCAGCGCGCTCGTCGGCTCATCCATCAGCACGACGGACGGCTCGACCGCAAGCACGCGCGCGATGCAAAGCCGCTGCTGCTGGCCGCCCGAAAGCCCGATTGCCGACTGATGCAGCCGGTCCTTCACCTCATCCCAAAGCGCAGCCTGCTTGAGGCTGCGCTCCACAATGATCTCAAGCTTTTTCCGGTCTCGAAGTCCGTGAATGCGCGGGCCGTAGGCGATATTGTCGAAAATCGACATTTCAAACGGATTGGGCTTCTGGAACACCATGCCGACCTCTTTGCGGAGGTATGCGATATCGATTCCGTCCTTATAGATATCCGCGCCGTCAATCAATATATCGCCCTCCACGCGGCATCCTCCGATCAGATCGTTCATCCGGTTGATGCACTTTAAAAAGGTGGACTTGCCGCATCCCGACGGCCCGATCAGCGCCGTCACCTGGTTTTCTTCGATATCCATGTCGATATTTTTTAGCGCCTGAAAGCTGCCGTAAAAAAGATTCAGCTTGCTGACCCTGACCTTGATGCGGCTCGATTGGGCCGGCTCGTTCATTTTCATTGCAAATTCCATCAGCGGTTCTCCTTATATCTGTTGATGCGGCGGTCAAATATGCCCGCAATCAGGTTTAGTATCAAAACAATCACGACAAGCACCGTTGCCGTCGCATAAGATTTCCCGGGGGATATGCCCTGTTTGGCCAGCGTATACAGATGAAGCGAGAGCGACCTTGCCGAATCCATCAGGCTGTTCGCGATTTCGGTTCCGCTGCCGAGCGTGAAGAACAGAGCGGCCGTCTCGCCGAAAATGCGTCCCATGCCGAGTATGATGCCGTTGATGATTCCCGGCGACGCCGTCGGTATCACAACCTTTCTCATCGTCTGCCACTTTGTCGCGCCGAGCGCAAGCGACCCTTCCTTATATCCGGCAGGCACCGTCATAATCGCTTCCTCCGACGTCCGGATCAATGTGGGCAGTATCACGACGGCGATCGTCGCCGAGCCGCTCAGCAGCGACCAGCTCCAGCCGAGCATCTTTGTGAAAAACATGTATCCGAAAAGGCCGAATATGATGGACGGTATGCCCGCGAGGTTCGTCGTAAAAAACCGGATGACGCTGATGACCGCCCCCTGCTTGGAATACTCCGTCATGTATATCGCCGCAAGCACAGCCAGCGGCGCCGCAAAAAGCAGCCCCAGCCCCACAAGATACAGCGTGTTGATGATGAGCGGGAATATGCCGCCCTCGCGCCCCGCGTCCTTAACGCCGGACGTCAAAAACTCCCACGATATCTCTTTCAAACCGTTCGCAAAAATAAACCCGATAATGACCAGCAGCACGCCGACTGCAATGCCCGCCGCCAAATACAGAAACACAAAAGCCGTACGCTGCCGTCTTTTCTGCTTGGCTCTGTTTTTGAGCACAAATTCCTTCGTTAAGCCAAAGTCTTTATTCATGACGGCACCCGCTTTCTGTTGAGCATCATCACGACCGCGTTGATGATCATGATAAACACGAAAAGCACGATTCCGGTAGCAAACAGCGCGGAATAATGCGTGGAGCCGACCACCGCATAGCCCATTTCCAAAACAATGTTGACCGTCAGCGTTCTCACCGGTTCAAATATCGACTGCGGTATGATCGGCGTGCTTCCCGCCACCAATATGACCGCCATCGTTTCGCCCACCGCGCGGCCGATTCCCAGCACCACGCCGGATATGATCCCCGATTTGGCGGTCGGAAGACACACCTTCTTGATCGTCTGCCATTTGGAGGCGCCGAGAGCCAGCGAACCGTCCTTATACGCGTTGGGTACGGCGCGCATTGATACTTCAGCAATCGTGATGATCGTGGGCAGTATCATAACGGCCAGTATCAGCCCGGCCGCCAGCACCGAATACCCCGGCCCGAGGCCAAAGCTCCTGATAATCGGCACGATGACCACCAGTCCAAAGAAGCCGTATACCACAGAAGGTATGCCCGCCAATATCTCGATGCATTTGCGCAGCGCCAGCGCCGCTTTCTTCGGCGCGATTTCGGCAAGAAATATCGCGCAGCCGAGCCCGATCGGAATGCCGAGCGCCAGCGCGATGCCCGTCGTGTAAACGGTGCCTACGATCATCGGTAAAATACCGTATATCTCTTTCGTGGGTTTCCAATCCGTCCCCGTAATAAAATCCCAAAGGCTCGTGTGTGAAAACAACGGCAGGCCTTCAGCGAAAATCAGGTAGGTAATGAGCAGTACCGCGCCGACCGACGAAAGGGCACAAATCAGCATCGCTTTCTCGATCGCCTTTTCCCCTAGCCTCAGCTTTTTTTTCTTCATTCTTTCCACCTTGATATAAACGATTACTTTATACATTGTATCGCCGTCCGCATAGGCTTACAGGCGTATCAATGTAAAGCGTATGTTAAGTTCTTGTAAAGCCACGGCCGCCTCACGAAAAAGCTTCTTTCCGATTTGCGCAAAAAGAAAGACGGCGCTGCCGCCGCCTTTCCAACCGCGTCTGTCCTGAGCGATATTCATGAGCTGTCAGGGCATCACATAGCCCTTTTCTTCCATATATTTTTTCGCGTCCGCGCTCGTTGTGCACCAGTCGATGAAGGTCTTCACATCGCCGGCGGGAGCGCCCATCGTGAGAAGGTTGAACGGCCTTGAGTACTTGTACTCGCCCGCGACGAGCTTTTCGACCGTGGCTTCCACACCGTCAATCGTAAGCGCCGTCACCTTGTATGAGGGCGCGATGCCGAGGGACATGTATCCGATACCGGTCTTGTCGCCTTCAATAGCCGTGCCCATCGCGCCGTTTGACTCCTGAATGACGCACATCTTATCGTCGATTTCGATTTTCTCGCCTTTGTCGTCCTTTCCGAGGAACAGGTTCTGGAAAGCTTCACGCGTGCCGGAAGTGGCTTCTCTCGAATACAACGTGATCTTGCCTTTGTCTCCGCCCACCTGCGACCAATCGGTGATTTCTCCTGTGAATATCTTCTTCACCTGCTCGGCAGTCAGCTCTTTAACCTTGTTATCTGCGTGTACCACCACCGCCACGCCGTCCGTGCAAAGAAGCGTCGTCTGCATATCCGGATACTTCTGTTTTTCTTCGTCTTTCAAATTTCTGGACGCCATTCCGATATCCGCCGTGCCGTCTCCGCACGCCGTTACGCCCGCGCCGGAGTCGATCTGCTCCACGTTGATCGTCCAATTGGGGTTCTGCTTGGTGTATTCTTCCGCCAGAGCCTCAAGCACCGGGCCGACCGATGTGGAGCCAGCCGCTTTGATCAAGACGGGCTGCGCTTCCGTAGGCGCCTGAGTCGGCGCTTCCGTGGGCGCCTGAGTCGGCGCTTCCGTGGGTGCCGAGCTTTGTGCGGACGGAGATGCGGAAGAGACGGCCTGTCCACAACCCGCAAAAGCAACAAGCATCATCACCGCAGCTATCAATAAACTGACTTTCTTCATGTTTTCCTCCTTCATGAATTTAAAATCTGCTGTGATTATATAGCGGCCATGTAAAAGACAAATCAAAAAGACGTTAAGCGCGTGTAAAATTCGTCTCCGCCTTTTTTTAAATCAAAAAAGCCCCCGCGATGCCGAAAAAACACGGGGGCTCTTTGCCGTTGTTATCTGCACAATACGATCTGCGTCATGACGTCCGAGTATATCTGGAGACCCTTCGTGTCGTAAACGGATATAATACCCGAAAGATCTCTCGAATACGGGCTGACTTCGTGAAGCAGATTGCTTTTGCCCGAAAAATACCCGGAATTGAAAATCACGCCTTTCTCTCCCGCAAACACGGCAACATAAAATATCTGCATTTCCACGAGATCTTGAAAGAAATGGCTGCCATAAGACAGCTCGGGCATGTATCCGAGCTCCTCGTCCGCGACCTCGCAGATCACCGACATATTGCATATCTCCGCGAAATGAACGGGTACGCCGATCGACGAGGTGGTGGTTCCCCATCGGCCCGGCCCGAGAAGCATCACATTCTTATCATGAAGCGCGGCGTTGATTTTGCCGATCTGCCGGGCGATCAGGTGCTTGTCCTGTTCGGACAGCGCAAGGTACGCCTTGGTATCCACCATCACCACATAATCGAGCGCCAGGCGGATATTGCCGCCCATAAAATTGCCATGCGTCTGAAAGAAGCAATCTTTCTCGTCCATGACCTTGGGGATCTCCACCGCCTTTCCGAGTCCCCTCGTTTGCAGCGGACGGCACTGGAGCAGGTTGACCTTAAAGCCGTCGCTCGAAAAGTTGGCCGTAAACTCAATATCCACCGGATAATCGTATACCTTCTCAAGCGTTTTGAGCATGTTTCTCATCAGCGGCGCAAAACCCGTTTTCGAGAGCATAATGTTGAAATCGAGTATGTACGAAGGCGGCGCTTCCGCATATCCGAGCGCGCGAAGCCGTTTCATGCTTTCAATATCCGGCCTGAAAAACATGTTCTTGTCGGTTTTGATATCGAGCGATAAAAGCTCCTCCAGCTTTTTCTGCGTCAGACTGTTTTCGCTGAGCGAGAGCACATCCCCGTCTTTCTGCGTAAACTTCTTTTGGTCCGTCGAATCCATCGGAGAGCGGCGCAGCGGATCGTCAAGGCTCACAATGCGCACATGGTCTCCCGACGTCCTGTCCACGGCACGCGTGCCCAGCCCGAACACCAAACGAAGCATACCCGCCTCCATATCGATCTGCTTATCCCATACGTACAGATTCTTCGAGTTGCCCACCCCCGCGACATGCGGGAAAAAATACGGCCCGTAATAATCCCCCGACACGCGCTGAACAAGTATTGCCATCTGCTCGTCCGTTTCAAAAAGCCCCCTGCTCATTCTGTATGCCAGCGCATCCTCGCTCATCGTGCTCGCATAAACGGTTCTGACCGCGTTCTCAAACGCCTCGTACCGCTCCTCAGGCGTTCCCTGATTGACGCAGAACACGCTTTCATACTTGCCCGAAAACGCATTGCCGAAATTGTCCTCCAGCAGAGAGCTTGACCGCACAATGATGGGTGATTGTCCGAAATAATCAAGCATCCGCATAAATTCGGACTGTATTTCTTCGGGGAACTGTCCCGTCAGCAGCTTTTCCTTCAGCTCCTTTGCGTATATGTAATAGCCCTCTTTCGTTTTCTGCTTCGTCCGCAGCTTCCACCAGTCGTTCTGAACGATATAGGTATAAAACACGTCTGAGCCGATATAAAAGGAATCGTGCGCTTCCATATATCCCGAAAAAGCGGCGGCGTCCTCCGTCTCAAGCGCCTTGCGCGCGAGCAGCATGCCCACGCTTTTTCCGCCTATAAACCCCGTTCCGATCTCTCTTGAAGCAATTCCGAGCACGTCCTGAAGTGTGAAATACTTTTCACACAGCTCTATCATCCGCGACTGATTTCCCATAAGCATCATGATGAGCCGCCTCTTGATATGATTTTGTTCCCGCGCAGGCAGTACAAGCGCTTTTTCCGCTTCCGCAAACAGGCTGTCCCAATAATCCTGCCGGGTCGTTTTGCGGACAAAGCCGGCGAAAAGGCTTGCCGCTTCGACGCTGCTCGTGATGCTGACAGCCTCCTGATCTTTGAGCAGATGCGGCAGGAACATTGTCGGCGAATACCGGTTGTAGACCTTGAGCGGATGAATATAGACGTTCTCGCCGGATTGAAAGAGATCCAAAAGCACCTGGGTGGTTTCGCGAATGCCCGCGATCGTGCCCAGCGTATGCACGTTCCGCTTCAGCCCGAAATAAGCCACCGTATCGAGTTCGTACAAAAAGGGGCACACGATTTTGAAAAAATTCTTGACCATGACATCCGAATGCCAATATGTCAGCAGTTCCGTCAGGCAATCAAAAACATAGAACGTCCTTCTGCCGAGAAGGCCGATCAGGTGATAGATTTCAGCCGTAAAAGTTTCAAACCCTCTGCCCGCCTTCACTTCATACATCTCTATGGGCTGATCCGCATTGAGCAGAGGCTCGTGCGCCCCAAAACGGACATAGACCACCTTTCGTCCGTTTCCAACGGCTGTGCGCACAAATTCTTGCGCCATGTTTTTGTAGCTTGACAAGGAATCCATTATCCAGACCACATTGTCGCCGATGCGCAGGTGGTCGATCATGCGATCGAGGCCGGCAACGCCTGTGCTGACACGGTCATGTATACCCATGCTCACTCTCCCGATTCTTCATACTCACGTTTCTTATTATATACCCCGAAAACAGATGAAGCATCCCCCTCTTTAACGGAAGGGGATGCTTCTCAGACCGTTTTTCTGATTAATACGCGATGCCTTGCGCGTACATTGCTTCGGCAACTTTGAGGAAACCGGCAATATTGGCGCCCGCCACAAGATTGTCGTCAAGCCCGTAGGCCTTGGCGGCTTCACTGCTGGCCTTATAAATGCCCTTCATGATATTTTTGAGCTTTTCATCGACCTCTTCGAAAGTCCACGAATAGCGCATGCTGTTCTGGCACATTTCAAGCGCCGATGTCGCCACGCCGCCGGCGTTGGCCGCTTTGCCGGGCGCAAACAGCACGCCGTTGTCCTGGAAAACCTTAATCGCCTCGGGCGTGCAGGGCATATTCGCACCCTCGCCCACCGCATAGCAGCCATTGGCCACAAGCGTCTTGGCCGCCTTTTCGTCCACCTCGTTCTGTGTGGCGCAGGGCAGGAAAATATCGCACTTGATGTTGTAAACGCCCGCGCCTTCCGTATATATCGAGTCGACATGGTAGTTCGTATACTCTTTGATGCGCTTTCTGTCCACCTCTTTGATCTGCTTGACCGCATCGAGATCGATACCGCAGGCATGATGGATATATCCGTTCGAGTCGCTCAGAGCCACGACTTTGCCGCCCAGCTGCATGACCTTCTCGGCCGCGTAGATGGCGACGTTGCCGGAGCCGGAAATCACCACAGTGGCGCCCTTGAACGATTTGCCCTTGGCCTTTATCATTTCGTCCACAAAGTAGCAAAGCCCGTAACCGGTCGCTTCCTTTCTCACAAGGCTTCCGCCCCAGGTCAAGCCTTTTCCGGTCAGCACGCCCGTGAAATTGTTCTTCAGGCGTTTGTATTGGCCGAACAGATAGCCGATCTCGCGTCCGCCCACGCCGATATCGCCCGCGGGAACGTCCGTATCCTCGCCGATATGTTTGGAAAGCTCTGTCATGAAGCTCTGGCAGAATGCCATGATCTCTCTGTCGGATTTGCCTTTGGGATCAAAGTCGCTGCCGCCTTTGCCGCCGCCGATGGGCAGACCGGTCAGCGAGTTTTTGAAAATCTGCTCAAACCCCAGGAATTTGATGATGCCCAGATACACGGACGGATGGAAACGCAGACCGCCTTTGTAAGGCCCGATCGCGCTGTTGAACTGAACTCTGAAGCCTCTGTTGACCTGTACATTGCCGTTGTCGTCTATCCACGGCACTCTGAACATGATCTGGCGTTCAGGCTCAACGATTCTCTCGAAAATGCCGGCTTCCACATACTCGGGATGTCTTTCGGCGACCACTTCCAGAGACTCCAGCACTTCTCTGACGGCTTGGTGAAACTCCGGCTCAGACGGGTTGCGTTTGATGACGTTTTGCATCGTTTTTTCCAGGATTTTCATAACGGTACTCCTATTCAGTTATTTATTTTATTTGTCTTCATCGACAAATCGTTTTCTTTCTCCGATCATAATCACATATCTTCACACATATATCTTTACGCGTATTCGTATAAGCAGGGTTATCATAACATACCTGTGCTTCGGATGAAAGTATTTTTTTTCTATTTATGCCTTGGCACATATTGTGACCTTGTGACAAAAGCCAATCATCTTTTTTTTCCGGTCATATAAAAACAGCCGCCTGCAAGCTGCCGGCGGCATTGAATTCATATGGATTAAAAGCGCTATTTATTGTACAAAGGCCGTTTCGCGCAGAGCGCCCGTACCTTCATTCGCACGTCGTCCACGGCCGCTTCGCGGCGATGGATCACATCGGATATCCACGCACCGATTTCTTTCATGTCGGCTTCGTCCATACCGCGCGTTGTCACGGCGGGCGTGCCGATTCTGACGCCGCTTGTGATAAACGGGCTCCGCGTATCGAACGGAATCGCGTTCTTGTTGACAGTGATTCCCGCAAGGCCGAGAAGCGCTTCAAGCTCCTTGCCCGTAATGTCCTTTGCCGTGAGGTCAACAAGCATCAGGTGGTTGTCCGTACCGCCCGACACGAGCCTTATGCCGCTTTTGCAAAGGCTGTCCGCAAGCGCCTTGGCATTGAGCACAATCTGGCGCTGATATTTCCTGAACGATTCGGAAAAAGCCTCCTCAAAGCAGACCGCTTTGGCGGCGATCACATGCATCAGCGGGCCGCCTTGGGTGCCCGGAAAGACGGCTTTATTGATGGCGGCTCCGTACTGCTCCTTGCAGAGTATCATGCCGCCGCGCGGACCTCTCAGCGTCTTATGGGTGGTGGTCGTCACAAAATCGGCATACGGCACGGGGTTTTCATGCTCGCCCGCCGCCACAAGGCCCGCGATGTGCGCCATATCCACCATCAGCAAAGCGCCCGCATCGTCCGCGATCTCGCGAAACCGCTTAAAATCGAGCTTGCGCGGATATGCACTGGCTCCCGCGACGATCATTTTGGGCTTATGCCGCATCGCAAGCTCATGCAGCTCTTCATAATCGATCGTCTCCGTATCCCGTCTCACGCCGTACGGCACGATATTGAAATACTTGCCCGAGATGTTGACCGGGCTGCCATGAGAAAGATGCCCGCCATGCGCCAGATTCATGCCGAGAATCGTATCGCCCGGCTCCAGCATCGCAAAATATACCGCTGTGTTCGCCTGAGCGCCCGAATGAGGCTGAACGTTCGCAAACTCCGCCCCGAACAGCTTTTTGGCGCGCTCGATCGCAAGCGTTTCCACCACATCGACAAACTCACAGCCGCCGTAATACCGTTTTCCCGGGTATCCTTCCGCGTATTTGTTTGTCAGGTGAGAGCCCATCGCGTTCATGACGGCTTCCGATACGAAATTCTCGGAAGCGATAAGCTCGATGTTGTTTTCCTGACGGTCAAGCTCATCCATGATGGCTTTGTAAACCGCCTCGTCAGCCGCTTTTACCTTGGAATAATCAAGCATTCATACCACCCCTATTTGACTGCGGTGAGGTAGGCCGCCTTTGCCGCCTTCTGCTCCGCAAATTTTTTGGACCGCCCCTGCCCCCGCGCCACTTCTTCGCCGCACACCACAAGCTTTACATAAAACGTTCTGTCGTGCGGGGGACCTTCTTCTTTATATACCGTATATTTGATATCGCTGATTCCCAGTTTGTGATAGTATTCCTGCAGGCGCGTTTTGAAATCGCGGAAACCGCCGCCCGACAGCACCGTTTCAAAGCTCTTTTCAAGAAGCCTGTTCACAAGGCTTTTGGCTTCTTCGAACCCGCCGTCCACATAAACGGCGCCAATCATCGCTTCCACCACATCCGCCAGTATGGAAGGTTTGTCCGCACCGCCCGAATGCCGCTCACCGCGCCCCAATATGAGATATCCGCTCAGATCAAGACGGCGCGCCACCTCCGCCAGCGCCGTTTCGTTGACCAGCGCCGCGCGGCATTTGGTCAGGTCGCCTTCCTTGTCTTCCGGCCTCTCAAAAAAAAGATGCTCGCTCACCGCAAGAGCCAGCACTGCGTCGCCCAAAAACTCGAGCCGTTCGTAGCTTTCTCCCACATCCGCCGAGGAGTGGATAAACGCTCTCTTCAGCAGCTTTTTATCGTGAAACGTATACCCGATACGCTTTTCCAGTTCGGAATAATCTTCTTGCGTCATATGGCAATACCGTCCGGAGCCTCGCCGCTGCGTGCGTGAGGCAAAGCAATACCCGGAGCCGGAACAAGCCCCGGGCACTTTACCGCATTAATAACCGCCAATGTTTTTCTCGATATAGGTGACGACATCCTTCACGGTCACCACTTTTGGCAGCTCGTCGTCGGGAATGTCGAGATCAAATTCCTGCTCCAGATCCATGATCAATTCAACAATGGCCAGCGAATCTGCCTTCAGATCCTCAACGAGGTCCGAATCCATCGTGATGCTGTCTTCGTCGATCTCAAGCTGATCGGACAAGATTTTTCTAACCTTCTCAAATACCATCGTGGGCCTCCTGTATTGATAATTTAGTCGCTGAGCGATACGTTTGATATTTCTTCCTTTATGACATTCACGACATCGCCGTTGATGATGCCGGCAGCCTGCCGCAAAGTGCTGACTATGGCTTTGGCATTGGAGGAACCGTGCGCTTTAATGACACCGCCGCATACGCCCAGCAGCAGGGCGCCGCCGTATTCGGTATAGTCCATGCGCTTTTTAAAGCTCTTAAACGCGGGCATCGCAAGCCCCGCGCCGATTTTGGTGCGCAGTGTGCTTTTGAGTTCTTTGGACAGCAGGCTCATCAGCACGCCGGCAACGCCTTCCATAAACTTCAGTATCACGTTGCCCGTAAACCCGTCGCAGACAATCACATCGTAATCGCCCGAAACAAGATCGCGCCCCTCCGCGTTGCCTTTAAAATTGATCGGCATTTCTTCCAAAAGCTTGTATGCCGCTTTTGTCAGCTCATTGCCCTTTTCCGCTTCCGCGCCGTTGTTCACAAGGCCCACCCGCGGCGATTCGACGCCTTCAACCTTTTTCATATACGCGCTGCCCATCAGCGCAAACTGGGCCAGAAACGACGGCCTGCATTCGGCGTTTGCGCCGCAGTCGATCAGCAGCGCTTTGCCCGTTTTGGTTGGCAGCAGCGGCGCAAGCGCGGGGCGTTTTACCCCCGGCAGCCTTTTGACGATCAGCGTCGCACCCGCAATCGTGGCGCCCGTGCTGCCCGCCGTAATAAACACGCTGCCCTCGCCGTCCTTCAGCAGCCGAAGCCCCTTCACGAGCGACGAGTCGCTTTTATGACGGATGGCTTCCACAGGCGGTTCCGCCATATCTATAACTTGAGTCGCATTCACAATATTTATACGCGACGCATCGAACTCATATTTGGAGAGCTCTTTTTCGATCACGTCCGAAGGACCCGTCAGCGTGATGTGAAGCGAAGGCATCTGACCCAACGCCAGCACACAGCCTTCAATGACGGCCTGCGGCGCGTTGTCTCCTCCCATGGCATCAACAATGACTTTCAATCGGACACCTCTCATCAACATTTTATATGGGTAGTATATAAAAAATGAAGTGCCAATGCAACATTTTTTATGTGACGCTCCGCTTGTTTTGCGTTCGCATGAAAGACGGGATTTTCCCGCAAAAATAAGCGCCGTATCCGTTTGCTCGACGGTTTCCATCCGGCAGCGCCATATCCGTTTAATGTTTTGGGCACAAAAAAGACGCTCCCTTTGCAAAAGCGCCTCATTCAATAAAGCCGGAAATATCATTTGTGGGCAAGACGGGCTTTGCCCGCGCAGCCCACACCTTGCGGTTTTGCGCCGTTTCGAGCTTGCGAGGAACAAGCAAAACCGGAAAAATATCGGAAAACCGAAGGTTTTTCGACAAGCCGAGACGCTCCCTTTTCGAAAGCGCCTTTGAAGCCTTAAACGAAAAAAGGCGTTATTCCGCCTTTTCCTTCTTTTCGGTATCCATGACATGCCGCCCGTTATAAAACCCGCATGTCGGGCAGGCTCTGTGCGTCAGCTTCATTGCATGGCACTGCGGGCATGCCGCGATGCCGGGAGCCGTCAGCTTAAAATTCGCTGACTTTCTTGTATGCGTGCGCTGTTTGGATGTTCTCCTCTTTGGTACCGCCATTTATCTACACCTCCTCGTCATCGTACAATTTTGAAAGACCGGCAAACGGATTGTCCGCATCCATATCGGGCCGGCAGCCGCATTCGCCTTCGTTTAAGTCTTTCCCGCAGCGGCCGCAAAGGCCTTTGCAGTCTTCCCTGCACAGAAACCGTGTGGGAAGATTGACCACCACATTGTCTTCAAGCATCCGGTCAAGCTCGATGGTTTCGCCTTCAAACTCATATTCGCCTTCATCCGGCTGCTTTTTATAATACTCGGCAAATTCAAAACCGATCGTATACAAAAACGGCTTTAGACACCTCGCGCAGGACACGGTCGTTTCCGCATCGAAACGTCCCGTCACGATCACGCCTTCTCCGTCGAAACGGTAATCCGCCGTGACGTTCACGCCCTTCGGAAAATCAAAGCGCTCTCCCAAAAAATCGATGCCGCCGAACGCACCGTGATACTCCGCCGTATATTGATCGCCCTCATTCAGGAGCGCTTCCCTTAAATCAATAATCATGTTCCCTGCCCCCAGGCAATCGTCAACGTGTAAAATTGTACTTTAAGCCGTCGGTTATGTCAACCTGTTTTTTCTGCCCTTGCTTTTCAAAGTTGTACGGGCGTCAAACATAGGTTACACTCTGCATAGCTCAAGCCGTAGTGGTTTAGTTCGTGTTTATTCCTCTGGGGGTACCCCCAGAGCGCCGCATCTTTACATCACTCCCAGATACATCTCTACAATCTGGTTTGGCGT
>JAJUJH010000136.1 GCA_029265435.1 Clostridiales bacterium | reverse complement strand
TGTGGCGGAGATTGTCGCACCGGTTGTGCTTTTTGCCGCAAATATCCTGCTGATACTCATTCTGTTCTGGCGCAACACGCACAGAGTAGAAAAGGCCGTTAAGCCAATCCTCACTGGCATTAACACCATGGCGCAGGGCAAGCCTGTGTCACTTCCGGAACGGGGAGAACTAGCGGAAATCAACGCGGAGCTGAACCGCGCCGGAGAGCAACTGCAAAAGAAAGACCTTGCCCGCTCGGAATGGATCAGCGGTGTATCACATGACATCCGCACCCCTCTTTCCATCATTCTCGGGTATGCCGGTGAAATCGAGGACGATAAAACTTTACCAAGCGAAACGCAGACGCAAGCGGGCATGATCCGCAGGCAGGGAGAAAAGCTCCGCAGGCTTGTCGCGGACCTGAACCTCGCCTCCAAACTGGAATACTCCATGCAGCCCGCGACAAAAACACTTATCAGTCCGGTGGAACTGGCGCGGCAGGTCATGAGCGACTTTATCAACAACGGTCTGGAGGAACGGTTTGTGCTGGATCTGCACGTCGATACCGGAGCTGAAAAAATCGTCATCGAGGGAGATAACTCGCTGCTTGTCAGAATGCTCGAAAATCTGATTCAAAACAGCATTGGCCATAACTCTGACGGCTGCAATATCTCCATCACCGTTGGGGCTGATGAGAACACCTGCATAATTAAAGTTGAAGACACGGGAAGCGGTGTTTCCGAACCGTTATTAAAGAAACTGAATCAGGCCGAAATATCTCCGGGTACACAGAATGAAAAGGGCGAAGCGGCGCACGGTATGGGCCTGAAACTGGTCAAACAAATTGTCAAAGTACATCGGGGAAAAATTGAATTTTCCAACGCCGAGCCACATGGTCTGACCATAATGATTGGACTGCCAATCCATAACAGAATATAGGCTAAAAAGAGGAAACGGCGGCTTTTTGCCGCCGTTTCCTCTATGAATATACTTGATATTACGACACCGCTTCCCGCAGCCGTTCCACAATACTTGGCCGGTCCGTTGAGCGGTACGCGATCATGGGAATCAATACTGCCAATACGAGCAGTACCGGCAAAATAACCGCCAGGGGCCAAAAAACAAATTTGAAGCTCATAAACCACACGTTTGCGCTGAAAGGACGGACGATCATAAGCGAGCAGCACACGCTGAGGGCGACCGAAACGATTGCAGTCAGAATGGCATAACAGCCGCCTTCCCAGCGCAACACGGTCTTAAGCTGCTTCCGCGTCATGCCAATGCTTTGCAGCATGGCGAATTCACGGCGGCGGGCCAGGATACTTGTTAAGACGGCATTGATGAAGTTGAGGATTCCGATCAGCCCGATGATCAGCGCCAGAGCCCCTCCGATCAGAACGGCCGTATCCCGTATCCCTTCAAGGCCGGAGAGTGCCGTGAATTTTGACGTATAACTCATCGTGGGTTCCACGCTGTCAGTATACTTTTTCAAAAAAGTCTCCATATCGGATTCTTGATCGTCGGCGACATCAAAGGCGTAACTCATGGCATATTCCACCCCTGTCAGCTTCTTGAATACATCAGCCGGCAAATAAAAGGCAGATCCCGTCCATGACCCGTCGGTATTGGTGTCCAGATTTGCGATCACATGGCCCAGCACGGTCATCTCCCGGACGCTGTCTCCGCATTTTAGGGCAATCTTATCGCCAACCTTATGATTAAAGGAATTCGTCTCCGCATTTCCGTTGTCATCCGCCTTAACCCCTTCCAGAATATAATCACCGGAGGCAAGCTTCGCCTCGTCAAACTCGCCGTCAACAAGGTCAAGGCGGAAAAGTGGAAGTGGAGCGAGTCCGTAAACAGCTGTGGAATAAGACCCGTCGGGCCATTTGTTCATCGTCTGACCGGAGCTTTTACTTGTATAGCTGCCCCAGGTGCCATATAAGCGCCCGCCTTCCTCAAAGCCCATTTGCTTTGTGACCGCGTCAATAAAACTTTCGCTCAAAGCACTGTCCGCGCCGTTGTACTTATGATTAAAAAGGTCCGTATGGCCGATCAGGAAATCCGAAGCGTTGAACTTTTGAAGCGCCTTGTTTACATCAACGCTCTGCGAAAGCGTGAATACCGTGTTGGCCAGTATGATGCTGAGGCTGAGACTCAGAATGACCAGTACGGTACGCTTTTTATTTCGGCCCAGGTTGGAAAGGGCCATTCGTTCCGGCCTCGCGCCGTTTTGAGACTTTTTAAACTTTTTGAGGCTCCCCTGGGATACTTCGTTATAACCGATTGCTTCCACCGGAGATACTCTGGCGGCTATTTTCCCGGGCTTATAGGTGCTGATAAAAACGGTAACCAGCGCAAAGGCGGCGGCCCCGACAAAAATAAGCGGATGCGGAGATACGGACACTGCGCTGCCCGCATAAGAGGAACGCGCCATCAAGTCCGGGACAAAGGCTTTGCCGACGAAGAAGCCTGCCAGAAGCCCTAACGGTATGCCGATTAAGGAGAGTAGCATGGCCTGGTGGCGGATTATCGCGCGTAATTGGCGGTTGGTGGTCCCTATGGTTTTCAAAAGCCCATAGAAGCGGATATCTTTCAGAACGGATATCTGAAAAATATTGTAGATGATCAGATAGCCCGCAAACACGAACAGCGCCACAGCGCATAAGAGGCCGATTGCGGTACCGGCGTCGAGCTTCGTGCCGGTGGACATATAGGCCCAATTGATCCCGGTCGCGATGTAGTTCGGCGCGTTTTCATCCATAGAATAGCCGCTTTCCGTCAGCACGGTTTCAAGGTTTTTCTCTATATTCAGGCTGTTTTTGAACTTGATATATCCTGTGATCGCTCCCGTGAGTGAAGAATCTGTATAATAGGTGTTTTTAAGCTCGTCCAAGTGGGCATCAACATAAGCGCGGGAGGAAAAAATCTGCCCGATGTTGAAGCCGGGATCGCTCTCCCACCAGCCCGCCAGGATGAAATCGCGCTGAACCTGCTTACCGTGCACGGTGAGATTCAGCGTGATAGGAGCGCCAACTTCAAGCGGTACACCCATTAGTTCCAAGGTTTTTGTATCGGCAATCACTTCGTTTTCAGCCTCCGGCTTATGCCCGCCTGTCGACTCGGCAAAACCGAACTTCAGACCGACATCGTCGTAGTACCAAAACTCCGTATGCCGTTTGATAAGGCTTTCATTGTCTACGCTGTCGCTGAGCATACGGCAGTATGCCATTTCCTTGATCAGCGGGTTACGGCTGATCGTTTCGTATTCCTCATCCGTCACATATTTGATTGCCGCGTGTCCGTCCCCTCCGGACATGACCATGGTTGCCCGCTGTATGCTTTCCACCAGTCCAAATCCCATAGTGAATACACTGGTAAATAAAAGGGCTGTCATGGCAATTGCGATAACGGCAATGATGTTTCTGCGCTTGTCTGTATACAGGCTGCGTTTAGCAAGCCGCTTTGCCACAGCCCCGTTATTGTTCCGGAACATCTTATCGCCCCCCTCACGCCACGATCCGGCCATCTTCAATCCTTACAATCCGGTCGGCAAGCTGGGCGATCTCATTGTTATGGGTAATCATGACGATGGTCTGATGGAACTGCTGGCTCGTCATTTTGAGAAGCCCCAGCACCTCCTGGCTGGTCTTGCTGTCCAGATTTCCGGTCGGTTCGTCCGCAAGGATAATGGCGGGCTTTGTCGCCAGCGCCCGGGCGATGGCCACGCGCTGCTGCTGACCTCCGGACAGGTTATTCGGCAGATTGTTCAGCTTTTCCGTCAGCCCCAGCATCTTCACAATTTTATCAATAAAGGCTTCGTCCGGTTTCTCGCCGTCCAGCTCTATGGGCAGGACGATGTTTTCATAGACGTTCAGGATCGGCACAAGGTTGTAGTTCTGAAAAATGAAGCCGATATTCCTGCGCCGGAAAATGGTGAGCTGATCGTCGTTCATTTTGGACAGCTCTTTTCCGTCCACTTCCACGCTGCCGGATGTTGGGTTATCCAGCCCTCCGAGCATGTGCAGCAGGGTGGACTTGCCGCTGCCGGACGTCCCGACAACCGCCACAAATTCGCCCGGCTCCACGTTTAAGGCGACACCGTCCAAGGCTTTTACAAGGTTCGGCCAGGCCCCGTAATACTTTTTCAGTTCGCTTGTTTTTAATATACTCATATAAAATCCTCCTATTTTCGGTTCATGTTCTCATCATACAGAGCAAATGTCACCAAAAAGTCTCAATCGCAAAATCAATTGTCACAGTTTTGAGACATTTCATCCTGTATAGCAAAAAGGCAGCCTCAAAGCTGCCTTTCGTTCGGGAGGAACACCGAGAAGGTGGAGCCTTTGCCCACTTCGGACTTTACCTGAATGTAACCGCCCTGTTTGGTGATGATCTCACGGCACAGATAGAGGCCGATTCCGACGCCGCTGACGTCATGCACCTCATCTTCCCGGTAAAAGCGTTTGAATATCTGCGCGAGGTGCTGTTCCGGGATGCCCTTGCCCGTGTCGGTAATATCAATTTTCGTCGCCATTTCCCATCGTTCCGCCGTCACAGATATTTTACCGCCTGACGGGGTGTATTTCACCGCGTTATCCAAGATGTTGAACAGAGCTTCCGCTGTCCATTTCTTATCATGCGGTACAATCAGGGCGGAATCACAGTTAACGGTTACTTCAATCTTCTTTTTCTCGGCTGGCAGTACGACACTTGCCAAGGCAAGTCCAATCGTATCGTAAATGGGCGCGGGAGAAACGGAGAGGGTGATAACTCCCGTTTCCAGCCGCGACATCTTTACCATCGCCTGCATCAAAAAATCCAGCTTATTGATTTGTGATTCCATCAATTTGTGGAACTCCTGTTCTTTCTCAGGAGTAAGCTGACGCTCCAGCAGGGTGGAGTTATACATTTTCAGGTTTGTCACCGGCGTTTTTACCTGATGGGATATGTCGGAGATCATTTCCTGTATGGACTGTTTTTCTTCCTGCACCTGCCTTCTCCCGTTCCGCATGATTTCATACAGACGTTTAAGCTTGTAATTGAATTTTCCCGTCAGTGTTTCCGATTCCAGATCAAACTGAACATTCTCTTTTCCGTTCACGATGTTGTCGATACAGGCGTTCAGGGAATCCGAAAAGGCCAGCAGCTTGCCTCGAAGCAGGATAATCAAAATAATGCCGAGCAGCAGAATCAGCAGAGAAAAGACGATGGCAGTTCCCCGGATTACCGGGTTTTCCGTATAATAAAACAAAATTATAAGGAAACAGGCTGTAACAGCAGTAAAGGCAGCTCCGATTCCGATGTAAATCCCATTTGTAGATAAGCTCTTTTTCATCTCTTATCACCAGCCCATAAATAGCCCATGCTATAAACCGTTTTGATATACTTTCTGTCCCCGGTTTCAATCTTGCTTCTCAGGCGGTTGATGTTGACGGTTAGGGCGTGTTCATCCACAAAGTTTGCATCCACATCATACAGCTTTTCAAGCAAAACCTGCCGTGTCAAAAGGACGTCCGGGTTGCTTGTAAAAATCTTAAGTATTTTATATTCGGTTGGCGTTAGAGAAACAGGTTCGTCTCCTATGGTCGCTGTCAGTTTATCGAAATCTATGACAAGATCATCGCAGATATATGTATTCTTGTTCTCCAGTTTTTCCGACCGTTTCAAAATCACAGCTACTTTCTTTCGGAAAATGTTGATGTTAAACGGTTTTGTGATGTAATCGTCCGCACCTAATTCAAATCCTGCCATTATATCATCTTCCAAATCGCGGGCAGTCAGGAACACCACCGGAACATCCTGTATTGCCTTGATTTTTTTGCACAGCTCAAAGCCGTCGCCGTCCGGCAAATTCACATCCAGAATGATAAGGTCAAAAGATTCGCTCCGTATCTTTTCCAGAGCTGTTGCCGCGTCATGGGCGGGTACTGCTTTATATTCATCCAGTTCAAGGTTATAGCACAGACCGGAATTCAGCATAATATCATCCTCAACCACAAGAATACGTCTCATCTCATCACTCCCTTGCTTTTTGAGGATGCCCGTCTGCCATCCAGCGGTCTTTCTGCCGATTCAGGCACTAACCACAGGTTTCCTTTTTTTACTGCACCCTTAATTCGCCCGGCGGAGCAATAGTAATTCACCATTCGTCCGGTTAAGCCCCATTTTGCGTCGGCTTCTTTGACAGTTAAGTATTCCATGAAATATCCATCCTCATCATATTGCCTTTTATATATCATATTTCGAGATTGCGAAAAAAGCAAGCGAACATATAAAGCAAATCAAAGTTGTTGCATATTGACCATCATTGTCAGTACGTTCCTGTTTTAACCTAACGCACAAGAAGTCCCCCCTCCTCTCTTAGGTGGGGTTAGACAACAATAATCATTCAGTATTCTTGATGTATTATCATCTTATATTGGTTATAAAATATAGACGACAAGTAATTGATAATACAATATCAGCAAGGCTGAAAGAGATATTCGAGTATATATCTCCTAAATATAATATCAGCTTACAGGAATGGAATCATGATATCGACCATATACACATATTGTTCAAGGGAGAGCCAAATACGGAACTATCAAAATTCATAAATGCATATAAGAGTGCAAGCTCAAGACTGATAAAAAGGGAATTTTCAGCCATAGGTCAAAAGTTATGGAAAGAATATTTCTGGTCAAGGAGCTTCTGTCTGTTGACCACAGGTGGAGCGCCTATTGAAGTCATAAGACGGTATATGGAAAGCCAAGGTGAGAAAGTATGAACAAAGCC
>JAJUJH010000158.1 GCA_029265435.1 Clostridiales bacterium | reverse complement strand
GAAACGCTGGCCGCAAACGGATTTGACTATGCGGCTGCGGCGAAGGTGGGGACGTTCCGCTTTCCCGAAAAAACGTATCAGGATGTGACATATCCCGAGGGCGATTATCAGGCGCTTGAGGTGACTCTGGGCAGCGGAAACGGCCATAACTGGTGGTGCGTGATGTTTCCCCCGCTGTGTCTGTCGGAAATCGACGGGCTAGACGAAACCGAAGCCGAAATCGAATACACGTCGTTTTTCGCGGAGCTTTGGAAGGATATATTCGGGTAATTGCCGTCAATCTATGATAAAAAGGAGACAGACGGCATGTATAAGATACGAAAACCGCTTGCAGTGCTTCTTATGCTGCTGGCGGTTTTGTTTTGCTGTGCGGCGGCGATTCCCGCCGCATCGTACAGGATGGGCTCAAGCGGAGACGCGGTGCGTGAAATACAGCGGCGCTTGAAGGATTGGGGCTATTATAAGGGCAATGTGGACGGTTACTACGGCGCACTGACGCAGGACGCCGTCATCGCCTTCCAGAAAAAGCATGGCATTGCGGTAGACGGCGTTGTGGGCGCGCAGACGGCGGAAAAGCTTGGCGTTGCGCCGCCTTCCGGAGGCGGCAGCTCAAGCGACAAAGACGTATATCTGCTGGCCCGGCTTGTGCACGGAGAGGCGCGCGGAGAGCCGTATAAAGGCAAGGTGGCGGTGGCGGCGGTGGTGCTGAACCGCGTCGAAAGCTCGCTGTTTCCCAACAGCATCGCCAAGGTGATTTACCAGAGCGGCGCGTTTTCGGTGGTCAGTGACGGCCAGATCAATCTGTCGCCGGATCAGGAATCGCTGAGGGCCGCGAGGGATGCGCTCAACGGCTGGGATCCGTCGGGCGGCGCGCTGTTTTACTACAATCCCGCCAAAACCAGCAACAAGTATATCCGCTCGCGTCCGGTGATTTTAACGATTGCCAATCATGTTTTCTGCAAATAGGAGGGAATGATGAAAAGGATATATAAAACGATGGCGGCGGTGACGGCGGGCTTGCTGATTGTGGGGCTGACGGTGTCCACCATCGTGTTTCACAGCCAGAAGGAATCGCTTAAAAATCAGCTCGGCGCGGTTTATACAAAAGCGTTCGAGCAGCTTTTGACGGATGTGGACAGCCTCAAGGCCAAGCTTTATAAGCTGAACGCGTCGTCCGGCACCGGACAGTATACGATGCTGCTGATGGATGTCTGGCGGCAGACGGGCGATACGGAAAGCTCTCTCTCGGCGCTGCCTGTATCGTATGCGGGTACGTCAACGCTTACGCAGTTCATCAACCGAACGGGCGATTATTGCCGGTATCTTTCCGAAAAGCTCACAAGCGGCGGTACGCTGACGCAGGACGATTATAACCAGATCCGGCAGCTTGCTGTGTCCTGCGGGGAGGTATACGACGAGCTTGGAACGCTGTATACCACAGGCTACCCGGATGAAAACGGATTCGCGGAAGATGTGTTTTTGGCATCCGATGAGGAAGCGGGCAATCTCGATTTCTCGAACCAGCAGTTCCCGCGCCTCATATATGACGGCCCATTCTCCGAAAGCACAGAGAACAAACAGCCCGAAGGCCTCGGCGGTTTTGAGGTGGCGCGCGAACAGGCGGCGCGGACGGCGGCGGAGTTTCTCGGAGTGGATGCGGGTACGCTTGCCGACGCGGGCGAGCAAAACGGCTTAATCCCGTGCTATGGGTTTTCGGGCGTCCGGGACGGCAAAAGCTTTGAGATCAGCATCAGCAAGCAGGGCGGGCAGGTGCTTTGGTACATGTGCGAAAGCTGCGGCGGGATATCCGCGATTCCCACCGACGAAAAATATGCCGAACTGACGGCGTCGGCACGGCAGTTTCTGACCCAAAAAGGGTACGGACAGACCGCGGCGAGCTACGCGCAGTTTTACGACGGCATGGCGGTCATCAATCTTGCGCCTGTGCAGGACGGTATCGTGCTGTATCCCGATCTGATTAAGGTGTGGGTGGATATTCCCTCTGCGGCGGTGGTGGGCATGGATGCGCAGAACTATCTGATGTCTCACAAAGCACGCGATCTCAACGGATTAACGGTGCCCGAAGACGAAGCAAGGCAGACGCTGACGGCCGGCATCGAGATAAAAGGCGTGCGCCTCGCGCTGATCCCTACGGATACGAACGAGGAAAAGGTTTGCTGGGAATATACCGGCTCAAAGGACGGCCAGGATTACATCATATACATCGACGCGCGGACGGGCGCGCAGGAGGATATTTTTGTGATACAGCACACCAACAACGGCACGCTTGTGATGTGATTTTACGCGTAATCCTCCCAGAATCCGAAGGCGAGCTCGGCGCGTATGCGCTGTACGGGAGGAGCAAACAGGTAGACTGTAAACGATGAGCCGGGCGGGATGACGATGGTTCCGCCGTACTCGGCGACAACGGTTGTGTTCGGCTGGGCAACGCGCGACAGCAGGCTGATGCCGCAATCCGGTCCGTCCAATACGCCGCCCGCGTATAAAAGCCGCGCGTATGGCTCGCGTATGGGTCGTTTCGCAAGGTTGGACGGCGATATATGCGGCGACTCCGACGCGCCATCCAAAGGCGCGTTGAGCCATACCTGCGACTGAAACGGTACGCCCGAATAGTTGGAGACGGTGAATACGTTGATGTAGATATTGGCGCGAGAGCCGGCGGGATTCAATATCGCACCCCAAGCGTTTGCGCCCTGAGCCAGCGTCAAAACGGGCGTGTGCCCAATATAGTAAAGGCCTTGAAACGCCTTTTCCACGCTGTAATCGATACCGACGACTTCGTTGTCCATTGTCAACGCTCCTTTATGATGTGTGTCATGTTATCATATGAAGCGTCGGCTTAATATGTGACGATCCGCAGGCATTCAAACACGGCGGGCAAAACGCACCGCCGCTCAGTTTTCCAGGAATATGCGCGTGCTGAGCGCCCTGCCCGAAAGAATGTCGGCAATCCGGCTGCTCGCGCGGGAGATGTAGACCTGCGTTCCGGCCTTGGCGGGACCCAGCGAATATCGGAGCTTCGCGCCCGCGCCGTTCGCGCCCGCGCGCGACGCGCCTTTGCAGCAGGCGATGGCGTCTTGCGTGTTCCGTTCCAATTCATCGGGGGTTTTCCCCGAAATCTGCCGGATCAGCGTGGAAGGGTCTTTGGGATCCTGATAAATGCCGTCAACGGAAGTCAGTATGATGAGCGTTTTGGCGTTGACGAGCATTGCCACCACCGCGGCGGTTTCGTCGTTGTCCACGCATTCCACCACTTCCCTGCCGTCGCTGCCGATTTTTTTAAGCTCCATCTTGCGGTTTTCTTCGCTTGAAACGGGGTCGTTGTAGTTGATGATGGGGATGGCGCCCTGAGACGGCGCGCGGTTCAAAAGCCTCAATATATGCTCTCTTTTTTCGGCGTCGTTGAAATGGCTGTGCTCCACAAGCACCTGGCGCACCGAAAACTGGGGGCTGATAAACTGGCGGTAGTTTTCCATAAGTATCGCCTGCCCCTGCGCGCTGTAATCGGTCTTGATGTCCTCCTCGTCGCCGCTCAGCTCGCGGCCGTTGCGCTTTATATAATCGATGCGGCCGATCTCCGTTGCGCCCGAGCTTACAAGCAGCATGCCGGGGCGCAGAGAACTGCCCAGCCGAGAGAATATGTTGTAGTCGATGTCGCCGTCTTCATGACGGATCAGCGCCATCGACCCGATTTTGATCACGATGTCATATGCGCTTTCCAAAGCTCTGTGACTCCTCTTCGTTGATAACGATATCAGTATAATCACAGAGCCTGTAAAAGTAAAGCGTGGTCATTTTTTTGCATCATGGCTATTAGGTTAATACTCATGGCATCCACAGACGGGAATATAAGTCCATCCGGCCATCGCTTAAACAAACAGATAGTCTCTGTATGTATTTTCAGTATCAAACTGTCTTTGTATATCTTTAAAACCGATACTTTTTTAGCTCTTTCCCACCTTTTTCGTTACTATGGCAGCATTCTACATCCTATACTGACCGTTTTTTGGGACTCTTCATTCGTGCTTCATCTTAACAGCCATATTCAAAATTAATATTGATGCCTTCATTTCGATTGGAATTGTTTAAACTTTATTTTACGCAAAATGTAAAATAAAAGTATTAATACAATAATGACTATAAAAGCTATCAAGCCTGCTTCGACATCTTGTCGCATGATTGATTTTATGTATTCAAGTTTTGTACCATTTATAGCAATAAAGTAGGTCGATAGATAATCATTTGCAAGAAAACCTTTGTAAACATCCGATGCGTTATATTGGCCTATGTCTACAAGCTTATAATTTGTATCCCAGAGCCTTTTTTGCCATGTTACATATCCTAATGAACCATTCAGCGTTTTGATTAAAAACGCATAAGTATTTCCATAAGATATTTTATCTGCCGTCTGAATTTCATCTGCCGGAATTCTGTTTTTTATAGCTTGGAGGGATGCCGTTTCAAGCTCATTTTGCGGTGTTGTGAATCCGAGAACAAAGGTTAGCATCAAGAAGACAATAACCAAAACTAATACACCAAAAGCTATTACTTTGAATATCCATTTTTTCATGATTGCATCACCCCTTCGAAAATTGTGTTATCTTGCCCATAATCGATATTATAGACTTAATGAGCATGAGTAACTCTTTACCCCTGGATAATTTTGTGGGTGTTGTCTTGCGAACACCAATTGCAGGATTTAACGGGCACGCAGTTCAACAAAAAGTGGTTTTTTAGTCTTACATGTTTTTGGCGAAATCACGCAGTAATAATTCCTTTATTAAATTCTGTATGCTAATAGCCAACACTGCGGTTAATGATGCTCCCATCCGCAGCGTTGATGGTCATAATACTAAATCCATAATCTTGCCACGTAAATTCATTGTTTTCATCTTGCTGATTCAAGTCGCCTGTGCCTTCTTTATATTTATATGTGACCGAACCGTAGAAGTCCCATGTAGGTACAAGAAGATAGTCTCCGCTTTTGCTCTTATTGATTGTTTTTGTTCCTCCAAAAACAATACGGTCAATATTGACAGTTGTATTAACAACATTTACATCCTTTGGATAGGAAATTAAAATTTGATCTTTGAATCTTTGAAGAATATCCTCGAACGGCATGATTTGAATATTATCATTCACAATTTCAACATCCGCAGTTGGTCCGGTATAATAAACGCTCAGAATCCCAGTATCATCCACCGCGATCTCCAAGACTTCAACAGGCCATACAAAGTTATACTGTTGGGTTTCTTGCCCTGATTCCACTGCGGCCAAATTATAAAACATGGCTATTAGGTTAAGTCAGCAAACCGTAATGGCGGTGACTGAGTCACCGCAAATAGCAGTCTGTCGAATATCCAACCCTCCATTTTTCTTCTGTTGAACCGATAGCAATACTCATCGAGATAACTCTGTAAGTGTTTG
>JAJUJH010000047.1 GCA_029265435.1 Clostridiales bacterium | reverse complement strand
AAAGCGGCCGCGAAAGCCGAAAGCCAAACGACCATACCGGATGCTCTCTCGCAGACGGAGGAGGCCCAATATGCCGACGGAGAGCTGAAACTGTTTGACGTTGATGAAAAGACCGCTGCGCTGATAATGGCCATCGTCAGCGACGAATCCAAGATTCCGCTGTCGCAGCTGCAGTTCAAATCGATCAGGCTGATGAAATAGGAGGCAAAACATGAAATACGTTGTGACGATAAATCAAAAGAACTACGAAGTTGAAGTTGAGCAGGGCCAGGCAAGGCTTGTTAAAACCACCGAGACGGCGGCTGCACCCGTGACCGCGCAGGTCGTTACGGCGGCCCCCGCCGCGCCGGCGCCGCAGGCTGCAGCGCCCGCCCCCGCAGTCCAAACGGCTGGCGGCGATGCCATCAAGGCGCCGATGCCGGGCATGATTCTTCAGATTGTCAAGAACGCCGGAGCCAGCGTGAAGGAAGGCGAGACGATACTGATTTTAGAAGCGATGAAAATGGAAAACGAGATTATGGCGCCCCGTGATGGTGTGATTGCCCAGATTGTGACCGCGAAAGGCGCATCGGTCAATACCGGTGACGTTCTTGCGGTGCTTCAATAACGGGGGTAGTATTATGTCATCATTTGTTGAAACCCTCGAAAAAATCTGGACGGGCTCCGGATTTTCAAATATGACATTGCAGCAGGGCATCATGCTGGTTGTGGCTTGCGTGCTTATATACCTTGCCATTGTCAAAAAATACGAGCCGCTGCTGCTGTTGCCCATCGCTTTCGGCGTGCTGCTTGCGAATCTGCCGCTGGCCAACCTGATGGCCCCGCCTGAGGAAGGCTCCACCGAACCCGGCGGCTTGCTGTATTACCTTTACCTCGGCGTGAAAAAGGGCATATACCCGTCGCTGATATTCCTCGGCATCGGTGCGATGACGGATTTCGGCCCGTTGATTGCGCGTCCGTCCAGCCTGATTATGGGGGCGGCGGCCCAGTTCGGCATCTATGTGGCGTTTACCATTGCGATCGCGGTTGGTTTCACGCCGAAAGAAGCCGCTTCGATCGGCATCATCGGCGGCGCTGACGGCCCGACGGCGATTTACCTGACGACGAGGCTGGCTCCCGAACGCTTGCCGGCTATCGCGATTGCGGCGTATTCTTACATGGCGCTGATCCCGATCATACAGCCGCCCATCATGCGCGCGCTGACCACCAAAAAGGAAAGACAGGTCAAAATGGAACAGCTTCGCCACGTCAGCAAAACGGAAAAGATCATATTCCCGATTGTTGTGGCGGTGCTTTGCATATTGCTGCTTCCCTCCGTCGCCCCGCTCATCGGCATGCTGATGCTCGGCAATCTGTTTAAAGAATCCGGCGTGGTGGATAGGCTTTCCGATACCGCTCAGAACGCGCTTATCAACATCGTGACGATTTTCCTCGGCGTGACCGTTGGCGCGACCGCAAAAGCGGAGACGTTCCTGCAGCTCCAGACGCTGATGATCATCGGCCTCGGCCTTGTTGCGTTCATGTTCAGCACCGTCGGCGGTGTGCTGATCGGCAAGCTGATGTGTGTGCTGTCGGGAGGCAAGATCAATCCGCTGATCGGCTCAGCCGGCGTGTCCGCAGTGCCGATGGCCGCCAGAGTCTCGCAGGTGGAAGGACAGAAGGCCAACCCCGGCAACTATCTGCTGATGCATGCGATGGGCCCCAATGTGGCGGGCGTTATCGGCTCGGCTGTGGCGGCGGGCGTGCTGCTTGCGCTGTTCGGCGGCTGACGGCAGACAGATTTCAATATTATATACACACGAAGCGCTCCGTTTTGGAGCGCTTTCAGCTTGTCGAAAAACCTTCGGTTTTCCGACAGTTTTCCGGTTTTGCTTGTTACTCGCAAGCTCGAAACGGCGCAAAACCGCAAGGTGTGGGCTGCGCGGGCCAAGACCGTCTTGCCCACATATTATAAATTTAGCTTTATTGACAGTCTGGAAGCGCTCCGTTTTGGGGCGCTTTGTTTTTTTTATCCGAATAGTTGACGGCCAAAATGAATTTCTGTCCGTATTCTAATGACCCACATCCCGTCATATACTATAAAACCATATCACATGTGAGGCGGGAAACATGGCATACTGTCCGTACAGCTATTTCGAATATCAGATGGAGGCGGGAGAGACGCTTTCGACGCTCGCAAAAAAGTTCAGGGTATCCGAGCAGACGATTTCCGAGCACAACAAGGGCTTTCAGCCGGGCCCCGGAAGGCGTGTGCGCATACCGTGCGGGTGCGGCGGCTGCACGCGCGGTTCGTTTTATGCGATACGCAGGGGCGAAACGCTGTATCATATTGCGCGGCGAAGCGGCATCGATTTAGCCGACCTGCTGAAAGCCAATCCCTACCTAAACCCCAACCATTACATGCCGGGGCAGGTCATCGTGATCCCGCCCATGAAGCCGCGGCTCAAAGGCGTGACGTATACGGTGGAGGACGGCGAGGGCGTATTCGATGTGCTGCGCAAATTCCATATGGACTTTACCACGTTTTGCATGCTCAATCCCGATATCGATCCGATGGCGCTGAAGGGCGGTCAGCGCATCAATATTCCGCCGCAGCAGCCGAAAAAGGGACGCTGGTATACAATGCTCAAGGACGATACGCTGTCGGCGGTGGCACAGCGCTACGGCGTTCCCGTCAGCGTGCTGCTCGGTCTCAACGAACACCTTCGCCCAAGCGAATTTAAAGAAGGTGTTACGATTCGCGTACCGGACAAATAGCCTTGCGCGAACCTCCTTTTTCAAGTAGAATGATATGGAAGACGATTTTGGACAAGTTCCACAAACAGGGGAGCAATTATGGCGCAGATCAATGAGCATTATCTCGGACTGAAGGGAAGCTATCTTTTTTCGGAGATGGCCAAAAGAATCAATGCGCACGGCGGCGATATCATCAAACTGGGCATTGGCGACGTGACGCGGCCGCTGCCGCCCGCGGTGACGGAAGCAATGATTAAAGCGGTGAACGATATGGGCACGGCCGATGGGTTTCACGGCTACGGGCCGGAGCAGGGATATGCGTGGCTGCGCGAAGCGGTGGCCGCGAACGATTATCAGGGTATGGGCATTGAGCCGGACGAAATATTTATTTCAGACGGCGCCAAATGCGATACGGGCAATATTCAGGAGCTTTTTTCGGATAAGTGCCGCATCGCCGTGCTTGATCCCGTTTATCCCGTTTATGTGGACACAAACGTAATGGCTGGGCGCGCAGGCGATTATGATCCGGAAAAAAACGCGTATTCGAACATCACATATCTGCCGTGCAGCGCGGAGAACGGGTTTAAGCCGTCTCTGCCCGATACGGACGTGGATATCATTTATCTGTGTTATCCGAACAACCCGACGGGAACGGTGCTGACGAAGGCGGAGCTTTCGGAGTGGGTGGCATACGCGAAGAAAACGGGTGCGCTGATACTCTTCGACGCGGCCTATGAAGCGTTTATCCGCGAGGACAACATACCGCACAGCATTTATGAGATAGACGGCGCGAAAGAGGTTGCCATCGAGTTCCGAAGCTATTCCAAAACGGCGGGCTTTACGGGCGTGCGCTGCGCGTTTGCCGTGGTGCCCAAAACGCTGACGGGCACGGATTCGAACGGTCAGCCGCACAGCCTCAACGCCATGTGGAACCGGCGCCATACCACAAAGTTCAACGGCGTCCCGTATATCACGCAGAAGGGCGCGTTTGCCTGCTATTCGGAAGAAGGAAAAGCGCAAATCCGGGAGACGATTGATTTTTACCTCGGCAATGCTGGCATCATTCGTGAAGGTTTGAAGAGCATCGGCATTGAATGCTGGGGCGGCGTGAATTCGCCTTATGTCTGGCTCAAGACGCCGGGCGGCATGCCGTCGTGGGATTTTTTCGACAGGCTTTTGGACGCGGGCGTTGCGGGAACGCCGGGAGCGGGATTCGGCAGCGCGGGCGAAGGGTATTTCAGGCTGACCGCATTCAACACACGCGAGAACACACTGCGGGCGATGGAAAGGTTTTCGCTGCTCAGGATATAATAAGGGGGCGCCGGATTATTGATCGGGTTTGTCGCGCGCGGCTGAGGCGGTGCGAGTGATGGCCGCGCCGGAAAAACAACCCGTTTCAATGCAGTCTTATTGGTGCGGCGAGAATATTAAAGGAGAACATCTATGAAAAAGCTGATTATTCTCGGTTTGTCCGTCATGATGATCATGACGTTTGCCGCCTGCGGAGCACAAGCGCAGGCAAAGCCGCTCTCGGCGGAAGAAACGGTAAAGAGGTTTTTCGATTGCTTCAACAGCCGCGATGCGGCCGGAATCAACGCCCTGATGGTGGAAGGGTGCGATGTGACGCTTTCAGAGGATGAATCCGCGACACTCACTCTTTCATCGTGCAGCGAGACGGTTTCGGAAGACGACGCATCGGTTGTGGAAGCGGATTTTACCGTATCCGTAAGCGATACCGAAAAAACGTCGTTTGAAGAGGGCGAATACACATGGAAGTTCGAGCTTGAAAAGGGCGAGGACGGCGTTTGGCGGATATATAACTACGGCGTGTGATTGACGCTCGGCAACAAAAGCTGCACCTTCAACGCGCGGCTTTCAGCTTGCCGAAATACCTCCGGTTTTCCGACAGTTTTCCGGTTTTGCTTGTTCCTCGAAAGCAAGAAACGACGCAAAACCGCAAGGTGTGGGCTGCGCGGGCAAAGCCCGTCTTGCCCACAAGTTATATTTATAGCTTTATTGACAGTCTGTGAGCTGCACCTCTCATGTGCAGCTATTTTTATTCTGCCATAACCGGTCTTTTGTGCGCTCGGGTATGCAGCCGAGGACCGATTAAACCGGCGGAGCCGTCGCATTGAAATTCCGCATTTCACGTGATAAAATGATAAAAAGACAAAATATAGTATTGACCGACAGATTCTTTTACGGAGGGCGGCATGAAAATACTGCATACATCCGACTGGCATATCGGCCATACGCTCTATACCAAAAAACGGTACGCTGAGCATGAAGCGTTTCTCAATTGGCTTAAAGAAACGATCGTTTCGCGCGGTATCGAGGCGCTGGTCGTTTCGGGCGACGTGTTCGACACGGGCGCGCCCGGGGGACAGGCACAGCGCATCTATTACGACTTTTTGACGTCGCTGCTTGGGACGTGCTGCCGCACTGTGGTGGTTGCGGCAGGCAATCACGATTCTCCCGCGATGCTTGAAGCGCCTGCGGGCGTGCTTGAAAGGCTGAATATCTTCACCGTCGGTCTGCCGGGAGAAACGGAACGCCATGTGATTCCGCTTCGCGGCGCGTCGGGGAAAACGGAAGCACTGTGCTGCGCCGTGCCTTATCTGCGAAAGAACGAAATGGTGCGCATGGAGGATGATTCGCTCTCGACCGACGAGAGGATCGTGTCGGCAACGGCGGAATTTTACCGAAGCGTAACGGATGCGGCGCTTGCCCGCCGGGAAAACGACGACGTTCCCATTATTGCGACGGGACATCTGTTTGCGGCGGGCGCGCTTCGCGCCGAAGGCGACGGCGTGCGGGAGCTTTACGTGGGCACATTGGGGCAGGTCGGCGCGGATATTTTCCCCGATGAGCTTGATTACGTGGCGCTTGGGCACATTCACGGCGCGCAGGCTGTGGGGGGACAGCAGCGTATCCGATACTGCGGCTCGCCTCTGCCCATGAGCTTTTCGGAGCTGGGACGCGAAAAATGCGTGCTTGAAGTGTCTCTGGGCGGTGAAACGCATGCGGAGGCGATTCCCGTACCGGTGTTTCAGAGGATGGCTGCGGTAAGCGGCAGCCGCGAAGAAATACTGCAAAGGCTTCTTGAACTGAAGAACGAGGATGTCTGGATAGAGGTGACCTATACGGGAACGGGAACGTGCCCTCATTTGCGCACGGATATCTCCGAAGCCATGAACGGCGGCTGTGCCGAGGTGCTCTGCATACGGAACAATTCGGCGGCGGACGCTTTGGGCTTTTCGGCGGATGATGCGGGTTCGCTTCGCTCCATGTCGGTGCAGGATGTGTTTTTGCGCTGCATCGGTGCGGAAACGCTGGATGAAAAGGCGGTGTCCGAACTGGCGGACTGCTTTAACGAGATTGTCCGCACGCTTGAGGAGGCGGAAACATGCGCATAGAGAAAGTCGTCGTTGAGAATATCAACTCGCTTTGCGGACGTTTTGAGATAGATCTGACGGACCGCGCGTTTGCGGGCGGGCTGTTTGCCATCGTCGGCCCGTCAGGCGCGGGCAAGACGACGGTGCTCGACGCGGTTTGCCTTGCGCTGTACGGAAAAACGCCCCGCATCGATTCCGTCAGCCCGGAGCATGACGAGCTGATGAGCAAGGGCGCGCAGTTCTGCCGCGCCGAAGTGATTTTTACGGCGGGCGGGCGCCGCTGCAAGAGCGTATTTGCGCATGAGCGCTCCAAAGGAACAAAACCATTTCGTCCCGCAAAACGCGAGATTCTCATACAGGACGCCGACGGCGTATGGCAGGTGGCGGCGGCGGCCACGCGCGAGGCTGAGGAAAAAATCAAGGAAATCACCGGGCTTGATTTTCAGCAGTTTACGCGCTCCGTCATGCTTGCGCAGTTTCATTTTGCGGAATTTTTGCAGGCGGATTCGACGGAACGCGCAAAAATACTTGAAAAAATAACGGATATGGATATATACCGGCGCATATCCATTGCGGTTTACGAGAGGACTCAGCGCCAAAAGCAGCTTCTTGCCGATACGCTCAGCCGTATTGAATCCACGCCGATACTCAGCGGCTCGGAGGAAGCGGCGCGAACGCGGGAAGCGAGGCGGCTTGAGTCCGCGGTGGCGGAGCACCAGTCGGTGTGCGATCTGCTGGGACGGTGCGCCGCGGCGTCGCGGCGGCTCGAGAGCCTTCGCGGGGAGATGGACAGGCTCAAAGCCGCCGAGCAGACGCTGGCCGATGAAAACCGGCGCTGTGAACAGGCGTTGAAAGCCGCCGAGCAGGCGGAAAGGGACTGCTGCGCCGAACAGGACAAGCTGGCAAAAACGCTGGTGGAAGTGCGAAGGCTGGATATCGAAAAGACGCATACGCGCGAGGATATCGCCCGCATCGAGTCGGAAATCAGCAGGGAAAACGATAGAATCGGCCAAACCAAAAAAGAGATTTTACGGCTCTTTATGAAGTATGAGCCGAATGCCGCGGGCGAACGCTACAAAGCGCTTTATGACACGGACGATGTGAGCGATGAGCTTCGTTCAAAGGCCAAAGCGGCGCTGGACGAAGCGAAGGCCAAAGCGGCGGCGGTGGACGCGCAGATGGCAAAGCTGCTGTCGGAAAAGGACGAAGCGTATTGGCAAGCGCGTCTTAATGCCTTAAGGAAGGCGCAGCCTGTCGTTGAGGCGGCGGAGACGCTCGGCGAGGCGCAAAAGCGGCTTGAGGAATTTCAGAAGCAGCGCTCTGACCTTGAGAAAGAACGCGCGGGGATTGAGCAGGCGTTTAAAAAGGCGGAGGAAGAGCTGGAGTATGCGCGGCTCAACAAACGCTTCGGCGAGCAGCGACGCGCGCTTGAGGAAGGGAAGCCGTGCCCGCTTTGCGGCGCGACGCACCATCCGTACGCGGGAAAAGCGTATGACGAAAAGTATTACGATGCCGCTAAGCAGAAATATGACGACGTTCAAAGCAAAAGGGACGATTTGAAAAGCCGCCTTCGTGAGACGGAGCTGCGCATCGCGGACGAGCGGAAACTGGCGGACGAGAAGGCACGGTATATCGAAGAAAACAAGGCGGCGCTGGACGCGCTGGACGGCCGGACGGACACTCAGGCGGTAATAGACGGTATCGACGAGATCGAGCAGCGCATCAGGGATATCGCGGAGCTGCAAAGCCGCCGGGCAAAGGCCGCGGAACATGTAGCGGATATGACGGTCAGGTTTGCCGATGTGGACAAGGATGTGGCGCGGATCGACGATTTGAAGCGCTTGATTGCGGAGGCGGAGGCTGTCAAGAAAGAGAAGGAACTCTCAAAAGCAAAGGCTTTGATGGAATTGAAGACGCTTTTTGCCCGGCGCGAGGCGCTTTTCGGCGATAAGGATGCCGACGCCGAAGAAACGGCGGTCAAAAACAGGCTGAAGGACGCGCAGGAATCAAAGGATAAAGCGCGGCGTGCGGCGGAGCAGGCCGGGCGTGCGGCGGAGCAGAATTTAAAGGACATCGAACGCGTCAAAAAGGACGAGGAAACGGAATCGCAAAAGTTTGCAAAGGACTACGCGAGAGCGGCCGAGGCGGCGAGCCGGCTGGAGAACGTTTCGGATGACGACGACGTGACGGCGCTTTTCGGGCGTTATACGGACGAGGCGGCACGGCTGGACGAGAAATCCGAAGCGATGGAACGCGTACAGACCGCGCTTGCCGCGCTGATATCGGGCGAGACGGTACAGCTTGGCAGTGTGCGGCAGATACTCAAAACCAACGCCGAACGGCGGCGTGATGTGAAGACGCTGAAGGAAGAGGAAAAGGCGCTGCGTGCGGCGCTTGCCAAATGGGAGAGGCTCAATTCGCTGATCGGTTCGGCGTCCGGCGATAAATTCAGCCGTATGGCGCAAAGCATCACGTTCGATTCTCTGCTTCGTTTTGCCAACGTCAGCTTAAAGCGCATGACCGACCGGTACATTCTTGTGCGCGAAGAAGCGGGACCGATGAAACCGCTCGAACTTGCGGTGATCGATACGTATCAGGCCGGGGAAAAGCGTCCCGTGATCAACCTTTCCGGCGGAGAGAGCTTTATCGTGTCGATGGCGCTTGCTCTCGGTCTGTCGGAGATGTCTTCGGGCACCGCGCGCATCGACTCGCTTTTCATTGACGAGGGCTTTGCATCGCTCGACGAGGATTACCTTGAGGCGGCGCTTCAAACTCTGTCGGCGCTCGGAAGCCGGGAGGGAAAGCTCATCGGCGTGATTTCGCATGTGGAAGCGCTTAAAAACCGCATCGATGTGCAGATCGAGGTCGCGCGGCGGAGCGGCGGACGCTCGGCGCTGTCCGGACCGGGGGTCAAAGCGATTGTGAATTAAGAAATGCCGGATGGATACCGGTTTCACTCATAAGCAGCCGCGCGGATGGCGGCACGCTATCGCGAAAGGAAGGCGAGGGCCGCTTCAATGCCGTAAGCCAAAGATTTATGGATTCGGAATAATTCCGTTTAAACAAACCATATACGGTTTATTTTCAAACATAGTTCATATTGTTCATTAATCGGCAGAAAAACGGCTTCATCTTATGGCTATTTAGGAGTGGCGTTATGGGGAAAAAACCGCGGCGTGACCGGTACGGCCAAACAAAGCTGAAACATTGGCCGCTGGTCATGCTCTTTGCCGTCGGCGTCGGCGTTTTGACGATAGGAGTATTGCATTTTCTGGATTATCTGAACCTGCGCGACCGGCTGATCGAAAACAGGGCGATGGACATTGCGCTGGCCGACAGGGCGTTTCTTCCGGACGATCTGATCGAGACCTTTGCCGATACCGGCAAAGCGCCGTATTTAAGCGACAGGCTCGGTAAAATCAACAGCCAGTGGGAAGGCGTTTATGATACGTTTATTTACACGTTCAAAAACGGAAACGCCTTTGTATTGCCCTCCGACGGCTTTTCGCCGGATCTGCGGACGGATGCGCAGTATTATCAGCCTTTTAAAGACGGAAAGCCCCTTGTCATAAAGCCGTATGCCGACGATGAAGGCACGTGGGGCGGTGTGCTTGTGCCTCTCGGCAGCACGGAAAAACCTTCCGCCGTACTGGGTATTCGGTTCGCCGGATACGGATGGAGCGACGGGCTTACCACCAAAGCCATCGACACAGGGGTTATCGTGGTCTTTTCGGAGCTGCTGCTGGCCGCCGTTTATGTGCTGATCAAAAAGAACCGCAGCCTCGCCATGCTTGGATTAACGCTGAGCCAGAGGGAAAGCGCGTTCAAATCGCTGATCGAATCGCTGCCGATGGGGATTGCGGTCAGCCGGAGCAATGATCTGATTGTCAATCGCAAATTTCATGAGATATTGGGCGTTGAACGGGACGCTTTAACCGAAGACGCCATCGAGAAACTGATAAAGGAGTGGATGCCGAATCCCCAAAACGGCGGCATGACCGCATTGAAAAAGATTGATAAGCCGGACGGCGCGTCCGTCTGGGTGGATATCTGTACGGTTTCCGCGCGGTTGTCTGACAACGAGCACAGGAGCCGTTTTTGCATCATTGACGATGTGACGCAGCGCGTGCTCACGGAAACGGCGCTGATCGAAAGCGAAAGAAGCAAAGGGGTGATACTCGCGCATCTGCCCGGGATGGCGTACCGCTGCAAGTATGACAGAGAGTGGACGATGCTCTTTGTGTCGGAAGGCTGCGAGAAGCTGACGGGGTATAAGCCCGAAAGCCTGATTATGAATCGCGAGGTATCGTTTAACGATTTAATCGTTCCCGAATTCCGCGAAGTGCTCTGGCGGGAGTGGGAACGCATACTCAGCCTAAAACAGCCGTTTCAGAGCGAGTATGAGATTACCGCCAAAGACGGCTCGCGCAAATGGGTGCTGGAAATGGGCCAGGGCATATTCGGCGAGGATGGCAATGTGGAGGCGCTTGAAGGGCTGATTATCGATGTGACGGCCAAGAAGATGAGCGAGGTAAAGCTCAAGCATATGAGCGACCACGATCTTCTCACGGGGCTTTATAACCGAAAGTTCTTTGAAGAGGAACTGCTGAGAAGGCAGAACGAAGGCGCATACCCGATTTCGGTCATTGTCGCCAATATCGACGGCGTAAGGCTCATTAATGATACCTTCGGATATGCGGAAGGCGACCGCGCCATCATTGAAGCGGCAGACATCATCAAGCGCCGGTGCCGTGAAAACGACGTGCTCGCTAGGACGGGCGGAGACGAGTTTGGCATAATCCTGCCGGATACCGACGCGAGGCAGGCCGTTTGCATTCTTGATGAAATTTGCAAGGCATGCGAGCGGCATAACAATTTGAATCGGAACAGGCGGTTCGACATCAGCCTGGCGCTGGGGTGCGGCACAAAAGCGAGCGCCCATGAAACGGTGAGCGATGCCGTCAAAGAGGCGGAGGAAAGCATGCATAGCCGCAAGCTGCTCAGCCGGAAAAGCTCGCTCAGCACGATCATGTCTTCCATTATGGCCACGATGTTTGAGAGGAGTCAGGAGACGGAGGCACATGCGGAACGTCTCAGCCGGCTCAGCAGGGCCATCGGTGAAAAACTGGGGCTGCCGCAAAAGAGCCTTGTCGAGCTTGAACTGTTTTCGATGCTGCACGACATCGGCAAGGTGGGCATTGACGACAGGATATTAAACAAGCCGGGCAAACTGAACGACGAGGAATGGGCTGTGATGAAAAGGCATCCGGAGATCGGATACCGCATTGCGAAAGCGTCGCCGGAGCTTGAGCCGATCGCCGAATATATATTGTCTCACCATGAACGCTGGGATGGAAACGGCTATCCGTACGGACTTAAGGGGGAGCGGATACCGCTGCTGTCGCGCATTTTGGCCGTAGCCGACGCATACGACGCGATGACGGAAGACCGCGTCTACAGAAAAGCGCTGACAAAAGAACAGGCGCTTGACGAGATCAAAAGGAATGCGGGCACGCAGTTTGACCCGCTGATTGCCGGCAAATTTATCGAATGCATGGAATGACGCCGCTTTATTTGGGGGATGAGGGAATGAAGAAGCCTGCCATTCTTATTAGTGTATTGGCATTGACGCTGGTTTTGCCGCTTGTTTTGCCGCTTGCGGCTTATGCCGCGCCGGACGACGACAATGAGTTTGCGTCTCTTTTTGATAACCATGGGGCTGTGATGCTTATCATCGACAGACAGACGGGCGATATCGTATATGCGAACAAGGCCGCCGCCGATTATTACGGCTTCTCAAAGCAAGAGCTGATATCGATGAATATCAATCAGATCAATACACTGAGCCCTGAGGAAACGCTGTCGGAAATGGAAGCGGCGGCGCGCGAGGAACGGAATTACTTTGTCTTCAAGCACAGGCTGGCAAGCGGCGAAATCCGGAATGTGGAGGTTTTTTCCTATCCGGTGGTTTACCAAAACAAAGAGTGCCTGTTTTCAATCGTCCACGACGTCACCGAAAAGACCCGCCTTGAGGAGAGTATGCAAAGGACATGGATCGGGATGATCGCCGCGGGCAGCATGATCATCATCATTCTTGCCATATTGCTGGTTATCGTGTTGAGGAATCACCGCAAGCTGAAAAAGGTTAACGGGGAATTAGAGAATGCCAATATGCTCGCGACAACGTTTTTTGACGCGGACGACACTGTTGTCTATCTGAAGGATGAGAATTTAAGGTATGTGTTTGTCAATAAGGCGTTTGAGGGATTGTACGGAAAAAAGCCGGAAGCTGTGGCGGGCCTTGATGATTTTGAACTGACGGGCGATGACTTTGCGCAGCTTCGAAGGAAAACGGATCAGGCGGTCGTCGATAAGCGCCAAAGGATTATCGATGAAGTGTCTTGGAACGGCCGCATTTACCAAACGGTCAAATTCCCCGTGAAGATGCTCAGCGGCAAGTACGGCGTCGGCGCGTATGTGCGGGACATCACAAAACAGCGCGAACGTGAAATCCGTCAGGAGAAGGCATTTATCCGCTACAAGATACTCGTCGATGTGGTCAGCAGGAGTTTTCGGAGTAAAAAGGAGCAGCTTGACTATGTGCTGGAGAAAGCGCTGAGCCTAACCGAAAGCAAAATCGGCTACATTTATCTGTATGATGAGGAGAGCCGGCAGTTTACGCTCAATTCGTGGTCCAGAGAGGCAATGAAGGAATGCGGCATTGCGGAAAAACAAAGGATATGTCCGCTTGAGAAAACGGGCATATGGGGAGAGGTCGTGCGGCAAAGAAAGCCGATTGTGATAAATGATTATCAAGCGCCGGATCCACGCAAAAAAGGATATCCCGAAGGGCATGTTGAGCTCAGACGGTTCATGTCTCTTCCTGTGTTCATGGATGATAAAATCGTTGCGATTGTGGGCCTTGCCAATAAACCGGCCGATTACGACGATGTGGACGTTTATGAACTGACGCTGCTGATGAACGGTGTTTGGAACGCGGTGGAACGCCGTGAAGCGCAGGAAAGGCTGGTGACGGAGCGGAACAAATATTACCAGACAATCGTATCAATCGGCGACGGCGTGATGGTTGTTGACCGCGAGGGGAAAATCGAAATGCTGAATATGGAGGCTCAGAAGCTGACGGGCTGGACGCTGGAGGAGGCGGCCGGGCGGCATTACGGCGACGTATTTTCACTGTCGCATGAGAATCCGGAAGTGAAAATGGCCGATCCGATACTGACGGTATTTGAAACGGACATGGTGCAGGAAATGGAAAACAGCGCCGTTCTGACATCGAGAAACGGCCGCCGGTATTATATTGAGGACAGTGCCGCGCCCGTTAAAGACGAAAACGGCCAAACGGCAGGCGTTGTTCTGGTGTTCAGAGACGTGACCGAAAAGAAGGAACAGCGCAAGCGAATTGAGTATTTGAGCTACCACGATCCGTTAACGGGGCTTTTTAACAGGCGGTTTTTTGAAGAGGAACTGAGGCGCATCGATACGCGGAGGAATCTCCCGATATCGGTCATGATGGGCGATGTAAACGGCCTTAAGCTCACAAACGATATCTTCGGGCACGCGTGCGGAGACGAACTTTTGAAAAGCGTGGCGGATATATTTGTGAGGAGCTGCCGGGCCGACGATATCATCGCGCGATGGGGAGGCGACGAATTCGTCGTGCTTTTGCCGAAAACGACGTCGGACGACGCAAGGCAGTTGATGGCGCGCATCAAGGATAATTTTGAGCAGGTCAAAATCAAAGCGATTAAGGGCAGTATTTCTTTGGGCGTGTTTACAAAAGAAAAGATTGAAGACGCCATCGAAAGCGTGGTCGATAAAGCCGAAGGCAACATGTATTTAAACAAGACGGTAGACAGGGAAAGGGTCAGGAGCGAGGCGATAAAGGAAATCATCAGTGAGCTTCATAAGAACCATCCTGAGGAAAAGGGACATGCGGAAAGGGTGAGCCAATTAAGCTACAGGCTGGCAAAGCTTTTAAGGCTGTCGGAGCTCGAGGCGCATAAATTCAAATTCGGCGGTCTGCTGCACGATATCGGCAAGGTCACGCTGGAACCGTCCGAAAAGCTGTTGCCCGATGCCGATGATACGGACAAGGGGAAGCATACCACGGTCGGATATCGCATTCTCAGCTCGTTTGACGATACGCTGGATATGGCTGAAGCCGCGCTTTATCACCACGAACGTTGGGATGGCATGGGATATCCGAAAGGGATCGGAGGCGGAGATATCCCCATACTTGCACGTGTGATTGCCGTTGCCGATTATTATGATAAATTGATATACCCGCGTTATGGCACGGATGCAAAAAGCAAGCCGGAAGCGCTGACAGTTATTCAGGAATTGTCGGGAAAGCGGTTTGATCCGCAGCTCGTGAGCCTGTTTGTGAAGATGATAAAAAACGACATCGGGCTGATTTGAAATCAGTTTGTAATGAAGAATCTTGCGAGGAAAGCAAAATGAAAAGATCGAGAATCAATCAGGCAATCAAAAAGATGGAGGCGCTTATCGAACAATGCGGGTTCAAGCTGCCGCCGTTTTGCGGGTTTACGCCGCAGGACTGGCAGAGCATGGGCAGCGAGTACGACGAGATCCGCGACAACATGCTCGGATGGGATATCACGGACTACGGTATGGGGCGCTTCGACGAGCTGGGTTTTTCGCTGATTACAATCAGAAACGGCAATGTCAGGAATGATAAATACACAAAGCCGTATGCGGAGAAGCTGCTGATGCTTGAACAGGGACAATATTCCCCGATGCACTTTCACTGGCTGAAAATGGAGGACATCATCAATCGCGGAGGCGGAAATGCGCTGATCCGTCTATACAATTCGGCGCCGGATGGTGAACTTGATAAAACGGATGTGAAGGTGTGCATGGACGGCCGCACGTTTTTTGTGCCGGCCGGCACACAGGTCAAGCTGACACCCGGAGAGAGCATTACCATTTATCCGTTTCTTTATCATGATTTCAGCATTGAGCCGGGTACGGGTGATGTGCTGTTCGGCGAGGTCTCCATGTGCAACGACGATCAAAACGATAACCGTTTCTATGAGCAGCTTGGCCGGTTCCCCGTTATTGAGGAAGACGAGCCGCCATACCGGCTGCTTTGCGGCGAGTATCCCAAAGCGGAATAAATTTGACGGTATTTTGTTTCGGGCAAGCGGATGGCCGCGCCATGCGGATTCGGACGGAAAAATGCAAGTTTTCCCGCTGTCTGCCGGTGTCGAATTTTTTCGACGAAAAATATAATAATTTGAGCGTTTGATGTTGACAAAACAATATGAGTTTGATAATATTCATAACTGTGCTCGCAAGACAACGGGCGGGCAAGCGGCAGAAGATGGCAGCGAAAACGGTGTTGACAAACGGAGAATAAGTTTGTTAATATACAATTCCCGCGAGTGAGAGCGGGGGCAGAACCTTGAAAAAATAATCAGCACTATCAAAGAAACGCAAGTTT
>JAJUJH010000030.1 GCA_029265435.1 Clostridiales bacterium | reverse complement strand
TTTGATTAGATAATATGTGCTTTAGAAAAGCGATTATACCAGCATATCCGGTCATGCAAAACGTCGTTTTTTATAATAGACAGATTATATGGCAAGGCAAAAAAGATGTCAAGGAAATTGCATATAAATGAAAAGAAGGCCGGCGGATATGTTCGCAGGCATACAAACATTTTAAGAGAACCATAATTATATTGGTTTTGCCAATTCGAAACGTTATATGATATACTGACTCCGTAAATTTGGAGAAAAAAAGATGAAGTTTCGGCTCTCTTGCATTTGCGGATGCAAAAGCTTATAATGAGCCGAAAGTTTGTTATTTTTTTAACAATGTAAGTTTTAAATCTTCTTTTGGGAGGTTGTCATGAAAGTATACAATTTTTCACCCGGTCCCGCGTGTCTTCCCGAAGCGGTGCTCAAACAGGCGCAGGAAGAGCTTGTCTGCTACGGCGGCAGCGGCATGTCCGTCATGGAGATGAGCCATCGCAGCGCCGATTTTCAGGAGATCATCGACAAAGCCGAGAAGGATCTCCGCACGCTGATGGCGATACCCGATAACTATAAGGTGCTCTTTTTGCAGGGAGGCGCGTCGCTTCAGTTTTCGATGGTGCCGATCAACCTGATGACCACGCATAAGCGCGCGTATTACCTCAAAACGGGCGCGTTTGCCAAAAAGGCGATCGCGGAGGCGAAGAAGGTCGGCGAAGTGATCGTGCCCGTCTCGTCGGAGGATAAGACGTTTTCATACATTCCCGACACGACGCCGGATATGTTTGACAGGGAAGCGGATTACGTGCATATCACTTCCAACAACACGATTTACGGTACGCGCTTTACAAAGATTCCCGACACGAACGGCATCCCGCTTGTGAGCGATATGTCGTCGATGATCCTTTCCGAGACGGTGAATGTGAGCGACTATGCGCTCATCTACGCGGGTGCCCAGAAGAATATCGGACCTGCGGGCGTGACCGTTGTGATTGTGCGTGAGGATTTGCTTGGAAAAGCGCCGAGCAGCACGCCTTCCATGCTCGATTACAAGATACTGGCCGATGAAGGCTCCATGTACAACACGCCGCCCACATACGGCATTTATATAGCGGGTCTTGTGTTTGCGCATTTGTTAAAGGAAGGCGGCGTGCCCGTCATGCAAAAGCGCAACGAAGAAAAGGCAAAGCTGCTGTATGATTATCTCGATTCGTCGTCGCTGTTTAAGCCCACCGCCGAGAAAAAGGACCGTTCGCTGATGAACGTGACGTTTGTGACGGGAGACGAGGCGCTCGACAAGAAATTCATATCCGAAGCCAAGGCGCACGGCATCGTGAACATCAAAGGACACAGGAGCGTGGGCGGCATGAGGGCGAGCATTTACAACGCGATGCCCATTGAAGGCGTTCAAACGCTGATCGATTTCATGAAGGAATTCGAGAAAAACGCATAGTGTTTTTTAAGGAGCTTTGAATATGTTCAAAATCAAAAAAATGAATTCAATCTCAAATATCGTTAATGAATATCTGACAAATGACAGATACCAAATCAGCGAAGACGCGGAAAACTATGACGCGATACTTGTGAGAAGCGCCAAGTGCCACGATCTTGATATGCCGGAAAGTCTGCTTGCGATAGCGAGGGCGGGCGCAGGCGTCAACAACATACCGGTTGACGAGTGCACCAAAAAGGGCATCGTTGTGTTCAACACGCCGGGCGCAAACGCCAACGGCGTCAAAGAGCTGGTGTTTGCGGGCATGCTGCTTGCGAGCCGCAATATTATTGAAGCAAACGAATGGGTCAAGACGCTTAAAGGCAAGGGAGACGACGTGCTGCCGCTTGTGGAAAAGGGCAAGAACCAGTTTGTGGGGCCCGAAATCGCCGGAAAGACGCTTGGCGTCATCGGCCTTGGCGCGATTGGTGTGATGGTGGCCAACGCCGCCCGTTCGCTTGGCATGCATGTGATCGGCTACGATCCGTATATCAGCATCGAATCCGCGTGGGGGCTTGACCACGACGTGCAGCGCGCCATCAGCCTTGACAGCGTGCTTTGCAGCGCCGATTATATCACGCTCCATATTCCGCTGATGGATCAGACAAAAAGCTTTATCGGCCACGCGGAAATCGAAAAGATGAAGAGCGGCGTAATCCTTCTCAATTTTGCGAGGAACGGCCTTGTTGATTACGATGCGCTTTTCGACGCGCTCGACGGCGGCAAAATCGACCGTTATGTGACGGATTTCCCCAGCGACAGGCTTTTGGGCCATCCGCGCGTCATCTGCATACCGCACCTTGGCGCGTCGACACCCGAATCCGAAGAAAACTGCGCCGTGATGGCGGCGACGGAATTGAGAGACTATCTCGAAATGGGCAAAATCGTCAATTCCGTCAATCTGCCGAACGCCGCGCTGCCATTTACGGGCAAGTTCCGCGTTGCCGTGATTCATAAAAACGTGACGGGTATGGTGGGGCAGATCACCGCGCTGCTTGCCGAATCCGGCGCGAATATTACGGACATGGTCAACAAATCCAAAGGCGAGATTGCGTATACGGTGATCAACCTTGATGAAAACGTAGATAGTGAAACCATCGGGAAAATCAAAGCGGTGGGCGGCGTGGTCCGCGTGAGAACATTTCAAAAATAAAAGTTGAAGAGGCGTTAATGGTTATCATAGAAATGGCGGACGGCAGCAAAATCCACATTGAGCTGCTGGCCGAATATGCGCCGAATACGGTGAAGAATTTTAAAAGCCTTGTTTCAAAAGGGTTTTATGACGGGCTTGTATTCCATCGCGTCATCGGCGGCTTTATGATTCAGGGCGGGTGCCCGAACGGTACGGGTACAGGCGGCCCCGGGTATTCAATAAAGGGCGAGTTCGCGGCGAACGGCGTGAACAATGCGCTCAGCCACAAGCGCGGCGTGATATCGATGGCGCGTTCGGCGAAATACGATTCGGCCGGAAGCCAGTTTTTCATCGTGCATGAGGACGCGGTGTTTCTGGACAGGCAGTACGCGGCATTCGGCCGCGTGGTTGAGGGCATGGATGTGGTGGACGCGATTGCGGCGGCCGAGACAGACGCATCCGACAGGCCGAAAACGCCGATGGTGATGAAAAGCGTAACGCTGACCGAAGACGAAACGGTTGAGGAACCCGAAAAGATGAAAAAATAAGAGGAGGGGCATTTAACCCTTCTCTCGGCTTGTCGAAAAACATTTAATTTTCCGCAAGCTCGAAACGGCGCAAAACCGCAAGGTGCGGGCGGTTCGGGCAAGCCCGTTCTGCCCACAAATGATATTTTTCGTTTTATTTAACGGTCTGAGAGGAAGGGCGTTTCGCTCTTTTTTTATGCGGCAATACGCCGCTTTTATACGTTGAATTTGAACAGCGTGACGTCGCCGTCCTGCATCACATAATCCTTGCCTTCCTGTCGCACAAGCCCCTTGGCTCTGGCGGTTGCCATGTCTCCGCAGGCTTTCAGATCATCAAAAGAGACGATTTCAGCGCGGATGAAGCCGCGCTCAAAATCGCTGTGGATCTTGCCGGCCGCGGCCGGCGCTTTGGTGCCGCGCACGATCGTCCATGCGCGTACTTCCTTTTCACCCGCCGTCAAATAGCTGATGAGATTGAGCAGCTTGTAGCTTTTCTGCACCAGCGAATCAAGCCCGCTCTGCCTGATGCCGAGCTCTTCGAGAAACATCCGCCGTTCCTCGGGCGAGAGCGCGGATAGCTCCTCCTCAAGCTTTGCGCAGACGGCCATGACTTCCGCGCCCTGAGTTATGGCAAGCTCAAGCAATGCGGACACCTGCGGCAGCGCGTAAGGGTCGGCACAGGCCGCGTCTTTTTCGGAAATGTTGGCGGCGTAAAGCATCGGCTTGTCGGTCAGCAGAAAAAGCTCCCTCACAAGAGCGCGCTGCGCGTCGTCAAGCGCCATACGCGCCGCGAATATGCCCTTTTCAAGGTTTTCCCTGACAAGCCTTAACGTATCTGTTTCAAAAACGTATTTTTTGTCGCCCGATTTGATCATCTTTTCGCTGCGGGCCAGACGTTTCTCCACCGTTTCGATATCGGCGAAGATCAGCTCGAAGTTGATGGTTTCCGCATCGCGCACACTGCCGATGCTGCCGCTGACATGCGTCACGTCGTCGTCCTCAAAGCAGCGCACCACGTGCAGTATCGCGTCCACTTCGCGGATATGCGCAAGGAACTTGTTGCCGAGGCCTTCGCCCCTGCTTGCACCCTTTACAAGCCCGGCGATATCCACAAACTCGATGACCGCCGGCGTGAATTTGGCCGGATGGTATAGATCCGCCAAAAAATCCATACGCGCGTCCGGAACCGAAACGACGCCCACGTTGGGGTCGATCGTGCAGAAAGGATAGTTTTCGCTTGCCGCTCCCGCGCCTGTGAGCGCATTGAACAGCGACGATTTGCCTACGTTGGGCAGACCGACAATACCGAGTTTCATGCATACCTCTTTACTTACGATAGATTCACGTCATTATAGCGCGGAGAGATGTGAAAAGCAACACGAACGCCGATGCATATCGCGTCAGTCTTTGCAGGAGATTCAAACACAGTATTTCGATAAGCCGAGCCCCTCAAAGCATATAGCGGCGGAATGAACCCGCGCCGTATTGACAGCCTGTCTTTTCAACAGTCTCCGGTATTTGATCAGCCGTTTTTCTCCCTTGGTTATGGTTTAATGGTAATCGGCGTGCCGATTCGGCAGTATTTCCAAAGAATATCCATCACGTCGTTTTCCACTGCGACGCATCCCGCCGTCCAGTCGGAGTGGGAGCCGTGGCCGTGTATCATGATCTCGCCGCCCAGCGGTGTGTTCCACGGCGGGCGCGAGCCGCTGTCGATGGCCTCCGCGATCTGGTTGTATGCGCCGCGGCTGATTTTGCCCGCATCAAGCGCAGCCCGGGCGTCCGTCTTGTTGGGGTACGAAACGCCCAGCGACAGATAATAGCGGCTGTTGCCGTTGCGCATGCAGACGTAGTATTCGCCCTCCGGTGTGCGTCCGTCCCCCTCTTCCTGCTTATGGCCCACAGGCTCCCATCCGAGCCCGACCGGCCAGCAGCCCACCAGCAGACTGCCGTCCCAAAGCTCCAGCCTGCGCAGGGCCTTTTTAACGACGATTTCGGGAGAGTCCAGCGATTCGGGCGCATAGGGTTCCGTCTTTGTGTCGCTTAGCAGGTCGCTTTTGATATAGCCTTCAAAGTCCCCGCACCGCACGCGATTCCATCCCTCCTGTTCGCTTAACCGTTCCACCTCGATACCTTTTGCCACGCGGATCACGGTGTCCGAATCCGTCGAAGGAAGCGCCCGAATCCGCACATTGTCCGCTGCGATGTAAGCCGCCGTCCACTGATCGGGCGAAGGAGCGGGCGCGGGAGTATCCGTCGGGGCCTCCTGCGTGGGCGAAGCGCTTTGCTGCGCGGATGCTAGGGGCATTTGGACGTCCGGCGTTGCTGCCGGTTTCGGTTGAACTTGTTCGCATCCTCCGATAATGCCAATAACAAGGATTGCTAAAATCCATAACATGATCGTACGTTTCATATATGCTCCTTGCCGTGTATGCGGTTCCTGTTGAAGTTCACAGTCGTCACCAACCGAACGGTATAAATACTCGTTTCCATTATACACCGTTTCATTGCGTAACAATCACTAAATAGGATTAATTTTGCGATTGTAAATCCTAGTGTTTTGGTGTAGAATTAAAAAATATAAAATTTCTAATCATTGCTCAGGGGCGCTTGGAGGCAGACGTGTCAAAGACGATACAGGAAATAAACGAAAAGCTGAAAAAAGGCAAGGCGGTGGTGTTTACCGCCGAGGAAGCGGTGGCGATGGCCAGGGAGCAGGGCGTGGCCGCGTCCGCAAAAAAAATCGACGTGGTGACGGCGGCGACGTTCGGCGCGATGTGTTCATCGGGCGCGGTGCTTAATTTCGGCCACAGCGAGCCGCCGATCCGCATGACGGAAATCACGCTCAACGGCGTGGAAGCATACGGCGGTCTCGCGGCGGTGGATACGTTTATCGGCGCGACGCAGCCGGGAAAGCATACGGGCATCGAATACGGGGGCGCGCATGTGATCGAAGACCTGATCGCAGGAAAAGAGGTGGAGCTCTCCGCAAGGTCCGGCGGCACCGACTGCTATACACGCACCGAAATCAATACGAAGATATCGCTCAAAGATATGAACCAGGCGTATCTTTTCAACCCGCGCAACGCCTATCAGAACTATTCGGCGGCGACCAACACAACAAAAAAGACGAAGCGCACATATATGGGTACGCTGCTGCCGAACATGGGCAACGTCACATATACGACGGCGGGCGAGCTTTCACCGCTGCTCAAGGACCCGCGGCTCCGCACCATCGGAATCGGAACGCGCATACTGCTGTGCGGCGGCGAAGGGTACGTCGTGTTTGAGGGTACCCAGGCGGTCAACAAGGCGGCAAAGCTGCCGAACGGCGATATGCACTACGCGGGATACACGCTTGCGGTGATGGGCGACATGAAGGGCATGAAAAGCGAATACATCAAAGCCGCGACATTCGACGGTTACGGCGTATCGCTCTATGTGGGCATCGGTGTGCCGATCCCCGTTATCGACGAAGACATGATGGCGGACATCGCGGTTCCCAACGAAAAGCTTTATACCTATATATATGACTACGGCGAGAGCACACGCTCGCGCGAGGCGCTCAAGCTTGTGTCGTATGCGGAACTGCGCTCCGGGCAGGTGGAGATAAACGGCAGGAAAATAAGGACCGCGCCGCTTTCCAGCCTTTTCAAGGCGCGCAAAATTGCGGACGAGCTCAAGCAAAAGCTGCTGGACGGCAGCTTTGAGATGACGCAGCCTGCTGCGGCTCTGCCGTACAGGGACGGCATCAACGTGCTCAATATCAAAGGGGAAAAGTGACATGGAAAACAGCATGAAAATAGGGCTCACATTTCCGCCCGAAAAAGCCGACAAGCCCATCGTCACCAATCTTGTGAAATACGGGCTGACGTTCAACATCCTTCGGGCCACGATTTCGCCGGGAAAAACGGGCTATATGATACTCGAGATTTCGGGTACGGAAGACAAGCTGAATCAGAGCCTTGAATATTTGAAGGACGAGGATATCGAGGTCAAGGTCTATACAGACAGCGTGATCCGCTATGAGGACAAATGCATGAACTGCGGCGCATGTACGTCCGTATGCCCGTCTGGCGCGCTTGTGATGAACAAGCAGACTTGGGAGCTTGAGTTTACGATGGATAAATGCCTGCTGTGCGGGCATTGCGTGAAGGCGTGCCCCGCGCGCGCGATCAAGAGCTTTGACGACGCGATATTCTGAAAAACCGGACTATTCAAACCGGGAGGATTACCGGCGGCTGGTCGTGCCGGGAATGCCGTGCTGGCGTATGCAGCATTTGGAGACGGAGCTTTTCATATGCGCGGACACGCTCTTGGAGGAGACGGCTGAAACCGCCGTTAAAACGCTTCGCAAGGAGCTGGACGCCTACATCGCGGCAAATCCGCTTTTTCTGACGAGTCTTGAACCTTTGGAGCCCGAAGAAGGCGCGCCGGAAACGGTCAGGGCAATGTGCGCGGCGGGAAAAGCGGCGGGCGTCGGGCCGATGGCGGCGGTGGCGGGCGCGTTTTCCGCGCATGCGGGGCGGGCGCTGTTGAGGCATTCAAGGCAGGTCATCGTCGAAAACGGCGGCGATATTTTCATCAAAACGGACGAGCCGAAAACGGTAGCCGTGTTTGCGGGCGAAAGCCGCCTCAGCATGAAGGTGGGCATTCGGATCGATTCCCGGGAAATGCCTGTTTCGGTTTGCACGTCGTCGGGCACGGTGGGGCCTTCTCTGAGCTTTGGAAAAGCGGACGCGGCGGCGGTGGTCTCGCCGGACGCATGCCTCGCAGACGCGTGCGCCACACGGCTTGGCAACGAGGTAAAAACCCCGGCGGATATCGAAAGAGCGCTCGAGATGATCATGACGATTCCGGGAGTGACCGGCGCGGTGGCGATTGCGGGCGACGTTTGCGGCGCGGCCGGTCAAATCTTTCTGGAAACGCTGGGCTGAATATAAACCGTTCTCATTCATGACAGAATTGTATCCTGTGGCGGTCGGCAGAGAGGCGTCAAAGGGGTATGAATATGAAAGGCATGATGCGCGGACACGAAAAGCGGCGCAGACGGCGGATCGTTTTGGCGGTTTGCCTTTCGGCAAAACCGGCCATTGCGGCCGGCGTATGGCTGCTGTTTTTTACTGCTGGAAATACGGTTTCATATTAAGGTTTCCGGAAAACAAAACCGATATCACAGATGTGATATTTGAATCTGGCATTGCCGCGGTTTCTGAGGACGAAGCGGCAAAGGCGATATGCGAACCGGGCATCTGTATCGGCTGGATGGATCGGGCGTCGGGCCGCATTGATTTTTTGCGTATTTGGATGTAAAATAAGCAGACAGATGATATTGGATATACGCGGAGAGTATCATAATTATATAGAACTGGCGGCCAAGACGATTCGGGAAGGCGGGCTTGTGGGCATGCCCACCGAGACGGTATACGGGCTTGCGGCCAGCGCGTTTGACGAGCGGGCGGTAAAATCCATATTCGACATCAAGGGAAGGCCCCAGGATAATCCGCTTATCGTACATGTCGACAGCCTGCCGATGGCGCGCGGGCTTGGAGAGTTCGGCGAAAAGGCGTTGAAGCTGGCTGGTGCGTTCTGGCCGGGGCCGCTGACGCTTGTGGTTAAAAGCCTTGGAAAGATTCCCGCGTCGGTCAGCGCAGGGCTTGATACGGTGGGCCTGCGTATGCCCGACTGTGACGCTGCGCTGAGCCTCATTTCGGCGGCGGGCGTGCCCATTGCGGCACCCAGCGCCAACAAATCCGGCAGCCCGAGTCCTACGACGGCTGAGCATGTGGCGGCGGATTTCGGCGACGGATTGCTTGTTCTGGATGCCGGAGAATGCCGTATCGGCCTTGAGTCTACGGTGGTCGATATGACGCGCGAAACGCCGGTGATACTGCGTCCCGGCGCGGTGACGCGGGAGATGCTGGCAAGCATCGTCGGTGATGTGGAATGTGCGAACGCGTTTGCGCCGTATGAGGGCGGCAAGCCTTCCGCGCCCGGTATGAAATACCGTCATTACGCGCCCCGGGCCGACGTGACGGTGGTGGAGGGGCAAAGCGCGTCCGTGACGGAAGCGATCAAGTACCTTTATGACAAGGATTTGAAAAAAGGCGAAAAGCCGCTTGTGCTGGCGCGGCGGGAAAACAGGAAATACTATGGAAAGCGCGACGTGATGGATGCGGGCAGCGTCAACAATGCCGGTGAAACGGCAAAAGCCATTTATGCCCTGCTTCGGAGCGCAGACGATAAGGGATATACCAAAATATACTTTGAAGCCGTGCCCAAAACGGGCATCGGGTTTGCCGTGATGAACAGGGTTTACAAAGCGGCAGCCTATAATATAGTGAAAGTTTAGGAGGATAATCAAATCAATGAACGTTCTTTTTGTGTGTACCGGCAATACATGCAGAAGTCCCATGGCGGAAGAACTGGCTGACGACGCGGCAGGCCGAAGTACTCACTTAAAAGACATGTCGTTTCAATCGGCCGGCACATTTGCCTGCGAGGGAACGCCCGCGTCGCCCGAGGCGGTTGAGGTGATGGCCGAGGTTGGATTGAATATTGAAAAACATCGTGCGCAGCAGTTTGACAGGGAGCTTGCGCAGTGGGCGGATATCATACTCGCGATGGAAGCGAGGCATATTGAAGAGATGCAGGCGATGGCGCCGGATCAGGAAGACAAAATGCATACGCTTTTGGGATATGCGCAAGGCATAGACGGTTATCCCGGCGAATCCGGCTACGACGTGATGGATCCGTACAGGGAACCTGTCGAGGAATATCGCAAAACGCGCGACCAGATTATGGGAGCGGTTCAAAAGGCGCTGAAACGCATGGAAAAAGACGCATGATCCATAATGGGCGGATTATCGCCGCATATGCAGGAAAAGTCCCGGGCCGGGGCTTTTTTCTTTATCGGCAGGCAAAAGCGGGCCCGGCTGTACATGGTGCGGCGCGCATAGTATAATACGCCTTGGAGGATAATCGCATGCGTATGATAAAGCTCTTGGTCTGTGCGCTTGCCGTGGCGCTGCTTGCGGCGTGCGCCTCCGGCCAGGCTTCGGAATACAGTCTTGACGAGTGGATCGACGCGCTGACCCGAATGGATTATGAGGCCATGTGGGCGCTGACAGATCCCGCCGTCGATATCGATAAGGACGGTTTTATCGAAAAATACCAGAAGATATTTTCGGGACTCGGTGTTGAGCAGATTGCCGTGGAGGATGTTCAGGGGCCGGACGAAAACGGCTGCTTCACATATACCGCCACATATAAAACCAAAGACTACGGCGATTTCACCAACAGCTTTTCTCTGCAAATGATCAGCCGCAAGGAAGGCGCCCGCGTTTTTTGGAACTATTCACTGATTTTTCCCGAAATGGACGCGGGCAGCACGGTGCAGATCAAAACCGAGAAAGCCGAACGCGGTGAAATATTCACGGCGGACGGTACGCTGCTTGCGCGCAATACGTATGCGGAAACGCTGTATATGGACGTCTCAAAGATCAAGGACTTTGTGGCGCTTGCCAAAACGGTGTGTCCGCTCACCGGCCTGTCGCAGACGAAATTGGCAAAAATGCTCGATACGGCGCACAAAAAGAATCAAAATATCGTAAAGCTCGGCGCTTTTTTTAAAGGCGAACTCACGGACGAGCAGAAGCAGGCTGTGGAGAGCGTGGAGGGGCTGGGTATCGACGATCAGATGTATACGCCGATACGCGACTATCCGCTTGGAGAAAGCGCGGCTCATATTGTCGGCTATATGGGATTCCTAACGGGCGACGACATTCCCGAAGGCTATACCGAATCGGACAGAATCGGCGTGGCGGGGCTGGAAAAAGCGTTTGAAACACAGCTGCGCGGCAAAGACGGCAAGATTGTTTTCATCAAAGACAAATGGGGGAAAAATGTCCGTACGCTTTGGGAAGATCCGGCGGAGCAGGGGCAGGACCTGCACCTCACAATAAAATCGGATTTGCAGCAAAAGGCGTATAACGCGCTGAAAAATAATCTGAGCCTTGAGGAAAACCAATCGGGTGTCGCGATCGTGATGGACGCGTCCACCGGCTATGTGGAAGCCATGTCGCAGTTTCCGTCTTATGACGACAACTGGTTTACATTCGGGCTTTCAAAGGAAAACAGCGATTATATCAGCTCTAATGCGCGCCCGCTGTATTCGCTTGCGATGCAGGGGCTTTATCCTCCGGGAAGCGTCATCAAGCCGTTCACCGCGACGGCGGCGCTGGAAGAGGGCATGATTACGCCGGACAGCGAATTTGACGGCACGATCAAAGACAACAAATGGCAGCCGGATGATATGAACGTCAGCGTGACGCGCATCAACGACAATGCGGGGTGGCCGCTCAAGCTTGCCAATGCGCTTCGTTCGTCGGACAACATTTATTTTGCGTGGACCGCACTGCATCTGGGCGCGGATAAGCTGCGGGCTTATTTTGAGAGGGTCGGATTCAATCAGAACGTGACGTTTGATTTGCCTGTCAAAACATCGAGCGACATGAATACGGGCGCCATGATGACGGACCAGCTGCTCGCCGACATGGGATACGGCCAGGGACAGCTTCTTGTGACGCCTCTTCAGATGGCCGCCATGTATACGGCGTTTGCAAACAAAACGGGCAATATCATGCAGCCGATGCTTGTAAAAAGCCTGTGCCGCACGGAGGGTACCGATTATGTGACGGTGAGCAGCGCAGAACCGACCGTCTGGGTGCAAAACGCGGTGTCCCAATCCAGCCTTGATACGCTGACGCCGATGCTCAAAGATGTGATCGACAACGGCACGGGACATGCCGCGGCCTTGCCGGGCGTGCCGATGGCGGGCAAAACGGGTACGGCGGAAATAGGAAACGATAAGGCGCGCGAGATATCGTGGTTTGCATGCTACTGGATGGACGGCTATTACAACCGGCTTGTGCTGGTGATGGTGGACGTTGCGGCGGAAAAAGGGCCGGTCAAGTTCCAGATTGCGCACGATCTGCTGATGCCGTAACGATTTTAATTTCAACGAGAGGAGAACGCGATGATTACGAGCGCATTTATTCCGGGATCGGAGGATTTAACGGAACCGTTTTATGTTCGGAGAGAGGTTTTTGTCAAAGAACAAAGCGTGCCTGAAGTGGAGGAGTTTGATGAATTTGACGCGTCCGCGCTTCATTTGGCGGTGTATGTGGACGAACAGATCGCGGCGACGGGACGCATCTGGCATGACGGCAAGGCTTTCCGCATCGGCCGGCTGGCTGTGCTCAAACCGTACAGGGGGCAGAAGATAGGCGATCTTGCGCTGAGGCTTCTGCTATATAAGGCGTTCGGTTCCGGCGCGGAGGAGATTATGATCAGCGCGCAGACGTATATCGTACCGCTGTATAGGAAGTTTGGGTTTCGGGAATACGGAGAAGAATATATGGAAGCGGGCATACCGCATATGGCGATGAAGGTGGGAAAAGACGAAGTGGTTTATCCGTCGGCCTGCCAGGCGCATCAATAAACGGGGGAAAAATGGAATCGGAACTCAGAATCGGGCTCAGCGCCGAGTCGGAAATGACGGTGGAGCTTAAGGATACCGCGAAGGCGGTGGGCAGCGGAAGCGCGGAGTTGCTTGCCACGCCTGTGCTGATTTCGTTGATGGAAAACGCGGCATACAGGGCGGTGCAGCCGCTTTTGCCGCAAGGGTGCACGTCGGTGGGCATCCGCATGGATGCGTCGCATTTGGCCGCGACGCCGGTCGGCATGAGGGCGCGGGCCAAGGCCACGCTCGCCGAAGTTGTCGGCAAAAGGCTGATCTTTGATATTGAGGCGTTTGACGGAAGGGACAAGATCGGCGAGGCGCGGCACGAGCGTTTTGTGGTGGAAGAAGCGCGCTTTACGCAAAAAGCGTATTCAAAGGCGCAATAACCATGAGAGCGGACCTGCACATACACACCACGTTCTCGGACGGCGAGCTGACACCCGCCCAAGCAGCGCAAAAGGCGTTTGAGGCGGGGCTTGACGCCTTTGCCGTGACAGACCATGACGAATGCCGCGGCTGCGCGGCGGTTGAAGCGCCCGCTGGAATCACGGCCGTTTCGGGAATCGAGCTGGCCGCCCATATGGACGGCGAGGTGCATGTGCTGGGTTACGGCATAAACTGCGGCAGCAAGGCTTTGTTAAGCTATGTGCGGAGCGCGGCGGAATCGCGCTTTGAAAGGGCGGCGGAAATTGTCTGGCGGCTTTCGCGCGACGGTTTTGATATCGGTATGGACGAGGTTCAAAACGCCGCCGGCGGCCGTGTGATCGGCCGTCCTCACATTGCGGCGGTGCTGCAAAACAAAGGGTATGCCGCGTCGGTGTCCGAAGCGTTCGAGAGATATCTGTCGAGCGCCGCGCCGTATTATGTGCCGCAGAAAAAGCTGACGGTGGAACGGGCGGCGGCGCTGATATTGGAAGCGGGCGGCAGGCCGGTGCTTGCCCATCCGGGGCTTTTAAGCGGCGCCGTTTTCGGCTTTCTGCTGCCGAGGCTTGCGGCGATGGGATTTTGGGGCGTTGAGGCGTATCATCCCGCGCATACCGACGGGCAATGCTTGGAATTTGAAAGCCTGGCGCGCTTACACGGGCTGTTTGTGACATCCGGCAGCGATTATCACGGCAGCTTTACGCCGCGTGTCGGCATCGGGCAGGAAACGCGGGGAAGCCGTTATCTCTCGGAAAGCCTGTTAAATATCATCAATGCAAGTGAAAAAAGGACGTCATAACATACTGTGCGGATATTGATTGTGGTACATATAAGTGCTAAAATATGCGCGTGACGGGAAATACATTGAGGGTGGGTAAACAAGTTGAATTCCTTTGACAGCGACATAAAGGTATTTGCAGGTTCGTCGGGTATGCCGTTTGCCAAAAAAATGTGCAAATACCTTGGAAACGATTTGGGAGATTCCGAAGTCATCACTTTTTCAGACGGCAACATCTTTTTAAGAATCAAGGAAACGGTCAGAAATAAAGACGTTTATGTTGTCCAGCCGATCGGCATGAACCCCAACAACGAATTCGTGGAAATACTTTTTTGGATGGACGCGCTGAAACGCGCAAGCGCCAATTCGGTGACGGCGCTGATCCCGTATTTCAGCTACGCAAAGGGCGATAAAAAAGACGAGCCGCGCGTGTCGATACGCGCCCGCGTCTGCGCGGAAAGCATCGAGCTGGCCGGCGCCGACAGGATCGTGGTGATGGATCTTCACGCCGCGCAGGTGCAAGGCTTCTTCAAAAAACCCGTAGACCATCTTCTTTCGCTGCCGATCATGTGCGAGTATGTGAAGGGCCTTGATATCATGAGCAATATTTGCGTCGTATCGCCCGATGCGGGATATGCCAAAACGGCCCGCAAATACGCCGATTATCTGCACTGCGGCGTGGCGATTGGCGATAAAACGCGCTACGGGCATGATGAAAACGCCCATGTGCTTTCCATCATCGGCGATGTGAAGGGTAAAAACTGCATGATCGTGGACGACTTTACGGTATCCGGCGGCACACTGGTGGATACCGCGAATGCGCTGAAAAAACACGGTGCGAACCGTATCATCGCCTGCCTGTCTCATGTGATTGTGCGGGAAAAAGGGCTCAAGGCCATCGAGGACAGCGCGATAGAAATGGTGGTAGGAACCGACAGCGTTCAGAACCCGATTATCGCCAAATCAAAAAAATTCGTGACGGTATCGGTCGCGCCGCTTTTTGCGGAAGCCGTTTTGAGAATCCACCAGAAGGAATCGGTCAGCCCGCTCTTTTCAAAAGTTCCCAAAAAAGTCGTTGAGGAGATATAGATTGCAAGAAAGACGCGGGCTAAATTCATTTTGAGCGGCCAAAAAGCGATAAATGGGCTTGCGTCATGTGAATTATGAATAAAGTTAAATATGGATTTGCAACGGAATGCTTGCAATTTGCAAAGGGTATGTTATAATAAATCATCCGAAGATAACAATGACGTTTATTCAGGGGTACAGCCAAGGATAAACGTTTTCTCTTTTTATAGAATCATGCGCAAAAATTCGGCCGTAAAGACCGGCTGCGATGATGGAGCGGGGCATGGATAAGGCAACGGTGACGGTGGCGATGCAAAACGAGCAGGTCGCCGAAAAAATGAAAAGCGTTTTGCAGAGAAGCGGGTATTTTGTGAACGATGTGTGCACGTCCGGAAACGACGCCATCAGAAAGGTCCGTGCCGCCCTGCCCGATATTCTGCTGATAAACTTTGAGCTTTCGGACATCACCGGCCTTGAGGTGGCCACGATTGTCGGCGACGAAAATCTGTGCAGCGTCATATTGTTCATCACGAGCACACAAAGGGATTTCTGCGTGTCGATTGTGGAAGACTACGACATTACGCTGTTTTTGAAGCCGGTCAATGTGATGGCGCTTTTAAGCACGATGGATACGGTGCTGCAAAACAGACGCCGCATGGTCAGGCTCGAAAAAGAGCTGAACCGGCTCAAACAGGGGCTTGAAGAAAGAAAGGTGGTTGAGCGGGCCAAGGGCATATTGATGAAGCGCAAGAGCATATCCGAAGGCGAAGCGTACCGGCGGATACAAAAGATGAGCATGGACTCACGCGTATCGATGCGGGATATTGCGCTCAAGATCATCGAGCTTTCGCAAAAAAGCGAGTAGCCGCCGAAAAGGACCCTGTGTAAAAAGCGGGGGCTTTTTTTATTTTAAACAGAAATGGCAAGGTATTTTGCAGCGCGGAGAGAGAATATGGAATATGCAACAAAAGCCGCGCAGAATGGCGCGCCTATGGGCAAACCTGCAAAACTGTGATATGATAGGGCGCGGAAAAAAGGAGTAGGCATGCGAAACGATACCATATACGCGCCGGCCACGCCGAGCGGCGGCGCAATTGCCGTGGTGCGCATTTCGGGGCCGGACGCCCACAGCGTGCTGGGCGCCGTATTCAGCGGCAAAAAGCCGATGCGGCATGCGCATCTTTACAGGGGATATATTATGGACGAGACGGGACGCCTCGATGACGTGATGGCGGTTTGCCTGTTTGCGCCGCGTAGCTATACGGGCGAAGATATGGCGGAGATATACGGCCATGGCGGGCGCGTGACGCTTTCGCGCGTGATGGCGGCGCTTTCCAAAAACGGGGCAAGGCTGGCCGCGCCCGGCGAATTTACGCAGCGCGCTTTTTTGGCCGGCAAAATGGATCTGTCGGCGGCGGGCGCTGTGATGGAGCTTATCGGAGCGAACTCGGCGGCGGCGGCCGACGCCGCACTGCGACAGCTTTCGGGCGGGCTGTTTGAGAAGATTGCCGCCGTACAGAAGAAGCTGACGGACGCGCTCAGCATTATTGAAGCGGGCATCGAATATCCCGAAGAAGATATCGAGGCGGATATCCGCTCCGACGCCCTGCCGCTGATCCAAAGCGCGGCGGAGCAGACGCGGCGGCTTGCGGATACGTTCGAATCGGGCAGGATGCTGCAAAACGGTTTTTGCGCCGCGATCGTGGGGCGGCCCAACGTGGGCAAGTCGTCGCTTTTCAATATGCTGGTGGGCAAAGAACGCGCCATTGTGACGGCGGTGCCCGGTACCACGCGCGACGCGGTGGACGACGTGGTCATGAAAAACGGATTTCCGGTTCGCTTTGTGGATACCGCAGGCATACGGAGCGTTGCGGACGAGGTGGAGGCGATCGGCATCGAACGCGCGAAAAATGCGGCCAAAGATGCGGATCTTAAGCTGTTTGTGGTTGACCGCGCGGCGGGAGTGACACCGGAGGATATGGAGATATACCGCTCTTTGCAGGGGGACAGGATCGTTGTTCTGAACAAGTGCGACCTTCAAGGCCGGGTGTCGGCCGCCGAAGCGGAGGACATATTCGGATGCGACTGCGTGGAAGTGAGCGCCGCCACAGGGCAGGGGCTTCAAACGCTGATGGACGCCGTCAAACCGCCTGAATTCTCGGAGTCGGACGACGTTGTGGTGACGAACGAACGGCACTGGCGGCTTTTGAACGCGGCGGCGGAAAGCCTTGAAGCTGCGGCCGGCGCGTTTGACACGGCCGATCTTGACTGCGTGACGATCGATATCAAAGAGGCGTGGGACAGGCTTGGCGAGATTACGGGCGTGACCGCGACGGAAGAGATCATCAACAGTATTTTTGATACGTTTTGTTTGGGGAAATAACATGGGATACAATGCCGGAAAATATGATGTGGCTGTGGTGGGCGCGGGGCATGCGGGCTGTGAAGCGGCGCTGGCCTGCGCGCGTCTCGGCATGAAAACGCTGCTGCTGACCATCAATCTCGACGGCATCGCGCTGATGGCGTGCAACCCGTCGATCGGAGGCACGAGCAAAGGGCATCTTGTGCGCGAGATCGACGCGCTGGGCGGGCAGATGGGACTTTGCGCGGATGCGGCATATATGCAGATCAAGATGCTCGGCACATCAAAAGGCGCGGCGGTGCAGTCTATCCGTTCGCAGCAGGATAAGAAGCTTTATCAGCGCGTGATGAAATGGACGCTTGAAAACACGGATAACCTTGACATCGTGAGCGCGGAGGTCTCGCGCGTCAACGTGAGCCACGGGCGCGTTTGCGGCGTGGAAACAAGCCTCGGTGCGCGGTACGAGGTGAAAGCCGCGGTTCTGTGTACGGGCGTTTATCTGAAGGGAAAGGTAATCATTGGAGAGTACAGCGTGTTCGCGGGACCGTCGGGTCTGGCCCCTGCGGACAAGCTGAATCTGTCGGAGCTGGGATTCAGGGTGCAGCGGTTCAAAACGGGTACGCCGGCGCGCGTTGACCGCCGCAGCATCGATTTTTCCAAAACGGAGCCGCAGTACGGCGACGAGAACCCGCCATACCATTCGTTCATGACAAAGGACGCGCCCAGAAAACAGCATCCCTGTTATCTGACGTATACCACAGAGCGGACGCATGAGATCATCCGGCGCAATTTGCACAGAAGCCCGCTTTTCAGCGGCGTGATTGAAGGGACGGGGCCGCGTTACTGCCCGTCTATCGAGGATAAAGTGGTCAAGTTTCCGCATCGGGACCGCCATCAGGTGTTTATCGAGCCGGAGGGCGAGTGGACAAACGAGATGTATATACAGGGCATGAGCAGTTCCTTGCCCGAAGAGGTGCAAAAGGAGATGTACCGCAGCGTGCCGGGCCTTGAGAACGCGGTGTTTATGCGCACGGCCTACGCAATCGAATACGACTGCATCGATCCGCTGGGCATCAAGGCGTCTCTTGAATCCAAGGAAGTGGGCGGGCTTTTCTGTGCGGGGCAGATCAACGGCACGTCGGGTTAC
>JAJUJH010000218.1 GCA_029265435.1 Clostridiales bacterium | reverse complement strand
GTGGCCGGAGCCATCAACACAACAGCCAACACACTTCGTCCCGCACTTCAGATAATCAAAACCGCCCCGGGCATTTCAGTGGTATCCAGTTGTTTCGTGATGATATTGAAAGATCAAAGCTACGGCCATAACGGCATTATGGTATTCGGCGACTGCGCCGTCAATCCGAATCCAGATGAAAACCAGCTCGCGGCGATCGCCGTTTCTACGGCCAAAACGGCAAAACAGCTGACGGGCATGGAGCCGAAGGTCGCCATGCTTTCATTCTCTACAAAAGGCAGCGCAAAGCATGAAAATGTGGACAAGGTTGCAAACGCGACAAGGCTTGTGAAAGAGCTTGCGCCCGATTTGATGGTGGACGGAGAGCTTCAGGCCGACGCCGCGCTTGTGGCTTCCGTCGGACAGCTCAAATCGCCGGGCAGTCCGGTGGCCGGAAGCGCGAATGTGCTGATATTCCCCGATTTGCAGGCGGGCAACATCGGTTACAAGCTTGTGCAGCGTCTTGCGGGAGCAGAAGCCATCGGTCCTATCTGCCAAGGGCTTGCCGCGCCGGTCAACGATTTGTCGCGCGGATGCAGCGTGGAGGATATCGTATCGGTCGCGGCGATCACGGCCGTTCAATCGCTTAACTGAATAAATAAAACAAAATAAAGCCGCCACGGTACGGCGTATGACATCAGGAGGTTTTCAAATGAACATATTGGTCATCAATGCGGGCAGCTCGTCGCTTAAATATCAGCTTTTTGAAATCGGGAGGGAAGAGGTGCTCGCAAAGGGGCTTGTCGAGCGAATCGGCATCGAGGGGTCAAAACTGACACATACGGCTAAAGGAAAAGACAAGCTTGAAATCATGGAGCCGATGAGCGATCATAAACAGGCGATGGGTTATGTGCTCCGCGCGCTGACAGACAAGGAATTTGGCATCATCAAAGACATGAACGAAATCAACGCCGTGGGACATCGCGTTCTGCACGCGGCGGAAAAGTTCTCGGACAGCGTCATCATCAACGATGCGGTGATGGATGCGATACGCGACTGCATCAAATTCGGCCCGCTTCATAATCCTGCCAATCTGATGGGTATTGAGGCATGCCGCGCCACAATGCCCGATACACCGATGGTGGCGGTATTCGATACGGCATTTCATCAGACAATGCCCAAAAAAGCGTATCTTTACGGCTTGTCGTACGACGCCTACAAAGAGCATGGCATCCGACGTTACGGTTTTCACGGCACGTCGCATAAATATGTCGCTTCGCGTATGCCGGCTTTAATGGGAAAAGACAAAAAAGACTTGAAACTCGTCATCTGCCATCTCGGCAACGGCTCAAGCCTAAGCGCTGTGGACGGAGGCAAATGTGTGGATACATCAATGGGCCTGACGCCTCTTGCGGGTGTGGTAATGGGTACGCGCTGCGGCGATATTGATCCCGCCATCGTACCGCATTTAATGAAAGAGATGAATCTTGATTCCGATCAGATGAGCGATTATATGAACAAAAAATGCGGCGTTCTTGGCATATCGGGTATATCGAGCGATTTTCGTGATCTGTCAAAAGCGGCCGCCGAGGGCAACGAACGGGCTGAGCTGGCGCTTGATGTGTTTGCTTACAGCGTTAAGAAATACATCGGCGCATATGCCGCGGCGATGGGCGGCGTGAACGCGATCGCATTTACGGCAGGTATTGGTGAAAACGATTCAAGGATGCGCGCAAGGTGCTGCGAGGGCCTCGAATTCCTTGGCGTCAAGCTGGATGGTGAACTGAACCAGATCCGCGGCAAGGAACAGCGCATATCGGCCGCAGATTCCCGTGTGGAAGTTTGGTGCGTACCCACAAATGAAGAGCTCATGATCGCTATGGACACATATGAGCTCTGCAAATAATCAAGCGGCAGTATTAGGAGTGCCCGAGATGCTTATATATTAAGGCTCGGGCATTTTTAATCTGGGCTTCATAAGGAATAATCAGCTTTTTTGCTCATTCTGTCTTTGTAAAGCATTGAAATGCTGCGATCATATGTCTTTTCGCCTTCTTTAGTAAAAAGACAGCCGGGCGCTTCGCCGAGCCTTCGGTGATAGGCGATACATTCACAGCATTTGCCGTGGCG
>JAJUJH010000004.1 GCA_029265435.1 Clostridiales bacterium | reverse complement strand
GCGAAAACAAAGGACGGCCGCCTCGCTCAGACGGCGTTTGTGCTGGCGCAGCTTGCAATGGACGAAACCGAAAGGATATGGCGAAAGGATCAAGGAAATGAACCGGTTCAGCGGTGAAACGGCCCGCCGATGCTTTTTCGGCGGCATTTGAAAAACGAGCGCAGACAACGCTTTTGCGGTTAAAGAGGGGAAGAAGATGAAAGAGACGGAACGGTTTTTAAAGGACTACTGGTACGCGACGCGAAGCATCGGCCGGCTGATGCTCGATCTGTCGGCGGCGAAGCAGGCGTATGAACAAAGCCTGACAAGCCTGCCCGTAACGGAAGGGTACGTGAAGGCGCAGGGGCGCCGGCGCTCTGTGAGCAGCCCTGTGGAGCGCGCCGCAATCATCGCATCGGACCAGTTTCACGCGGAGATGCTCAGCATTGAAAAACGTCTGCTCGACGAACGCCGGACGATCGCGCTGATTGAGCAGACGGTTAAAAACGCCGGCCTCACGGCGCCCGAAGCCAGTTATGTGCGGATGCGCTATTTTGAAGCGCGGAGCGTGGAAGCGGCGGCACAGCGGCTCTATTGCTCTGTCGCCACGTGCGGGAGGCTGCGCGTATCGGCGCTCAGAAAAATCGAGCGCGTTCTGGACGCGCACGATACGTCCGGCGGGCCTGTTCTCTCTTGCGTGAACGATGCATGAAAACCGGATGACGGGGCAGAATATCAAAAAAACAAAGAGGTGCGGAAAATTGACGGCATACTATAAGCTTCGGGATCTCAACATGGTGGCCAAATACGACGGACAAACAACGTATGTTTTCAACAATGAAACGGGAGAGTGGGATGTGGACATGAACCGTTTACTGACCGACAGACTGCTTGAAACCGACGGCGAAGACGTCGGACGGTGCGAGATGATTTCGCAGGCGGAAGCGCAGAGGCTGATCGGATACGAAGAAGACGGTACGGAATAAATCAAAGGCTCCGACGTTGGAAACTGTCGGAAAACCGAAGGTTTTTTGGACAAGCTGAGGCGGCGGCTAACGGCCGGCCGCCAGTTTTTTTTGCCTCGCTGTTTTGATCTCGGCCATCAGCCAGATGACAACGGGTATAAAAACCTCGAACGGCATCGCGTAGTATGGATAGACGTTGATAAAACTGAACATCTCGCCGACGCTGCCGTATAGTGTGACGGCCAGCGCCAATGTGAGCGCCGCCACGGCCACCGTGATGCGCCTGCCGCCGGAGAAACCGAACAGATACGATATGCCCCTGGCGGCGACAAACAGGCATAAGGTGATCTTTGTAATGCCGGAGATCACGAAGTTCATCGAAATGGAGCCTTCGATACGCGCAAAGAAATCGCCGACGGAAATGATGCGCGCGGCGATATATGAAGAGAAGTATTCGACGAAAATCATTGAGCCCAGCAGCTCGACATTGCGGAGCATCACAATCAGCATTACAAGCGCGCCGAAAGCGCCGGCGCCCAGCAACAGCTTGTAGGGGCTTGTCTGCTTTTTGACGGCGTCCGCCACGCCAAGGAAAAGCACAAGCTCGGCAAACGGAAACGAAAAGAGCTTGAACGAGCCTCCGGCAATAACAGGCAGATCGTGACCCATGAGCGGCAGTATGTTGGTGAAGTCCATGTAATTCAGCGCGGCGATAACGGTGAACAGTACAACGAAAATGATGACAGGCATCGTCACGACGGCCCACCTTCCAAGCGTCTCCACGCCGCTGATCGCAAGATAAGAGGTGACGGCCATCATGATGATCATCAGCGGAAGCTGCGGCGTTTCCGGCATGGCGACGACTTCAATAAACTCCGAGAAGTTGCACAGCACAATCGCGCAAAGGTGCAGCGCATAAAAGCTGACAAACGCGATCAGTATTTTCGCGCCGGCTTTGCCGAGTATGGCCTCCATGATGTCGAACAGGTTTTTCTCCGGATAGAGCCGCATGATGCGCGCATAAACCAGCAGCATCGGGACCGCAAGCGCGAACCCGAATACGAGGGTGATCCACGCGTCATGACCGGCTTCGGAGTTTCCCCCAATCACGACGCTGCTGCCCCATATAAAAATCGCGATGATGCAAAAAGCCTGGCGCGCGGATATCATTTCTTTCGGCATGACGCTTATCCTTTCTTATTTGATGGGGACCACCATTCTGACAATGCCGTCGATTGCTTTAGTGGGGCTGGGCAGTGTGATGCTCAGGCTGTACAATATCAGCACCGCAAAGCTGACGGCCAGAGCAGCGGCATAAAATATGTTTTCTTTTCTCCTGCGCTTTTTTCTGCCGGGGACGTAGCCAAACAGTACGAGCCCGGCAAACAAGGCGATCACGATACCCGTCAGCATCACGCGTTTCCCTTCATTGTCGGGTCAGCCCCGAGTTGACGATATTGATCCGGACGCTGACCCGCACTTCCAGAGCGGCAAAAATGGAATCCCAGTCTTTTTCAAATTTATCCCAAAGCGCGGGCTCCGTCTTATGGATCGTTTTCCCGAATCCGAAAATGTCAGATCCAAATTTCGTTTGCACGTATTGAATGGTCTGCACCATTCTTTGAGCAAGCGTTTTGGCGGCCGTCTTTTCAAGCTCATCGACTTGACGCTTGTCCGTCGCGTCAACCGGCACATTGTTTTCCGCCAGAAACGCATCGGTCTCCGTTTTGATGAGAATGACAGGCTTGCCGTTTTCATAAGAAACCGAGCGTGAAGTCCGGTTTGCGCTTATCTCCAGCGTGATATCGTCGGGGCCGCTTCCGTCCGCCGGAAAGGTGAAAAGGCCGCCGTTGATCTCGCCGACGGCAAAGAGATAATACTTGGATTCGTCGGGTGTCAAATAACCGATCAGCCGCTGCCCCTTAAAGACGGCCGTGCCGCAGATCTGCGGTATGGTTCTGTCTTTATCCCGTATGTTGCGTATAGCGGGCAGCGTTAATTCGCAGCCGGATTCTATCAGCGTGTTATATACTTCATAAAGCTGCTTATAAGATGTGGACGCCGTGATCTTGTTATCTTCCTCGATGTATTTGCTGATTTCCAAAGCGGCGATCGGTCCGGTCAGCGTTTCGTTGGCCAGAATATCCTTTGCGTTTTCTTCCCGGGAAATCACGAACTTGAGCGTTTCCCGCGGTTCACTGTCGTGCAGCAGCCAATTGACGGTGTTCAGCAGATCGTTTTCGCGCGCCATCTGCTCGCTGATGACCACCACCTGTGTGTGGCCGAAATAGAGCTTCCCGACGATGCTTTTTTTTGCGTTCCGGCAAGCGTCGAACAGCGTTTTGCCGTCCGATTCAAGGAGCTTGCCGTTGATGCCCTCCACATCCACATTGCCCATCAGATCGATGATCTGATACGAAACTCTATAGGGGTTTTCCTCCGTGCCTTTGTCAATCGCCAGCCCTGATACGATGGACATTTCGTCAAGGCCGCGGTAGTTCCAGCAGCCGCCGAAAAAGAGTATCAATAGTATCAGAATACATGCCGCCGCCTTCTTTTTCATGAGCTTTTGCCCTTTGCATTCAAGCGTGTTTTGTTGCGGCTCCATTTCGGCCTCGTTTTCATGCTGCGCCACGGGGTGCGGAAAACCGTATCCTTGACATCCTGAAAACGGACGTTGCCGGCGGCGGAGACCTGAGGTATGCCGAACGAGCGCAGATTGAGTATATGGATGACGACTGAAGACATGCCAAGCACAAGGCCGTAAAAGCCGAAAAGCGAGCTCGCGAGAAGAAAAAAATACCGGATGTAGATTACAGGGCCGCTGAGCCTCGGCACAAGAAGATTGGTGATGCCGGTGAGCGCCACGATGATGATCATGGGCGCCGCCACCATTTTGGCGTCCACGGCGGCCTGGCCGATGACGAGCGCGCCCACAATGCTGAGCGCCTGGCCCACGTTGGAAGGCATGCGCACGCCTGTTTCGCGCAGTATATCAAAAACGATGAGCATCAGAAACGCTTCGACGGAGGCGGGCAGCGGCACGTTCTGGCGCGCGATTGCGATGTTGATGAGAAGCTGCGTGGGCAGCATCTCATGATGATACGCGACGATGGCGATATAAAGCGCCGGAACGATCAGCGTGAGTGTGAAGCCGAATATGCGCAGTATCCTTGAAAACGACGTATAGTAGTAGTTCATATAATAATCTTCGCTGCTCTGGAAGTTCTCGATAAACAAATAGGGCAGCGTCAGCGCAGACGGGCTTCCGTCCGCAATGAGCGCGATGCGGCCTTCAAGCAGCCGCCCGATCACGGTATCGGGCCGCTCCGTGTATCCGATGGTGCGGAAAGGGGAATAGGGGCCGTCCTTGATCAGCTCCGAGATGTAATTGGTATCGAGAACGGCGTCGATATTGATTTTGTCGAGCCGTTTATACAGCTCCGTAAGTATCTTTTCGTTGACAAGACCGTCCATATAGCAGATGCAGACCTGCGTTTTTGTCTGGCTGCCGATTATCCGTATTTTCAGCTTGAGTTTATGGGAACGCACACGGCGGCGGAGCATGGAGATATTGACCATCAGCGTTTCGGTAAAGCCTTCGCGCGGGCCGCTGAGCGCCCGTTCATTTTCCGGCTCGGTGATTGCGCGCGTCGAAAAATTCTTGGTATTGACGATCAGGGCTTCCGCCGACCCGTCGAGGAGCACAGCGGTATCTCCATAGCAGACGGCTTCCACGATCGCGCTTATGCTGCCCGTTTTTTTGACATCGCCGATCTGTATCACGGACTCCATAATATGGGAAAGCATATCCGTGCCGTTTGTTAAATCGCTGCAGACGGTGAGCGGCTCAATGATGTTTTCGGCGATTATCTCTTTGCTTGTTACGCCCGCGCAGTATGCGACCGCGATCTTCAGCGTATCGTTTTGGGTTGTGACCGTCTTCGTGATGAAAATATCCACATCCTGAAAGAGGCCGTTCAAAATTGCCGTGTTTTGCTCGAGCGAATCGGAAAGCACAGCGTTTTGCAGGTCCTGATCGATCTCATTGACGGCGTTATCAATGACCGCCTGCTTTTTGTTTGACGATAAACGAAAAAAAACGTTTTTCTTCGGTTTCATAAGCCTATTATTGGCCGCAGACGGAAAAATATTCGTTTGTATAAAATGTGACGAAAGAGCGGGAACGTGACAATACGCAGCCCTGCGAATAATATATCAATAGGGGGGGTGAGATAATGTGCTGCAGGTGTAATTGGGGCTGCGGCTGGAACCGCGGCTGGGGCTGCGGCTGGAACCGCTGCTGCGGCTGGAACCGCGGCGGCTGGCGCTGGTAAAGCCCGGCGGCAAAAGACCGAGTTCCCCAAACGGCTCGCCGCTGCGGCGGGCCATACATGAGGCGCAGGCTCACCCTTCGTTTTTGTTTTTTTCCATGCGCGATACGGCAAAAGCGGCGCAGAACAACCGGAGGCTGATGGGAAACCTGATGCTGATACGGGGGTCGTCCTCTCTGAGCGGTACGTTCTGAAGCCCGATATAAGCCGAGAGCTTTTGCTTTTCGGTGATCTTTTTTATGATAATCTCATCATCTTCTTCTTCGCGCTTCATACAAAACCCTCGTTTGATATGCTTGTATACTCTATGCAGATTGGAGTGAGAAATATCACAGACAAAACGGCAATGAAGCGCTGAGAAAGAACATGAAGAATTATAAGCGCACTTTTTTTTTTCTGTGAATACAATATGCATAGAGGGGGGTGACACTTATGCCGGATGGATATCCTCAATGGCCTGATGCGAAGAACGAGCCCCAAGGCTTCGGCGAAATTGACGGCGCGGATCGGGACAACGCCGAATTCGGCGGATATGTTCCGTGGGAAGATAAAGACGGTATCCGGGGCTTCCATTACAAGCCTTATGGCTGCAGGAAGCGCTGCTGGTGCTGCTGTGTCTGCCGCCGCTGCTGGTGGTGCTGACGGATCGTTCTTTGTGAAGCCTAGAGAGCAGGCTCGCCAAGGCGGCGGGCCTTACATTCAAACGGTTCGCATTTGCCCCCCTCTTTGCTTCTGTGTCCACCCTCTTTTCAAACCGCCCTGTGTGAAGCCTGTTTCATGCAGGGCGGTGTGTTCGTCGGCGGAACGGCTGGACGCGCGCCGCACAGCGCAAAGGGCATGCTCATATAGTAATCGCAAGGCCATATCGGCTTTGGGGTAAGAAGGGAAGAACGATGAATCAATACGGCCCCGTCTATGGCATGGATAAGCCCGTATTTGAGAATGACGATGAGACCCGGCGGTATCGGGCGGATCGTTTTGCATATTCCGAGCCTTTATTTCTCTGCAGTGCCAGCGGACAATATTTCCGGCGTTCCCGATTATGCGGAGAGGAGCAGGTATGATGATGACAAGCAATACGCCATGGCGGGTCCGGCAGGCAATGACGGAAAGCTTTCTGCGAGGCGACATAATGCCCGCAAGGCCAAACGCAGAGATGCCCAAGGATATGCCTTTTATGCGGCAAAGCGTTACGCCGGCCGTTAATGCGGGCCGGGAGCCTTCGCCTGCGGCGCCGTTCGTCCGCGATGATTTTCCGATACTTAAAACGAAGGTGAACGGCAAGCCGCTCGTCTGGCTCGACAACGCGGCGACCACGCAGAAGCCTCAATGCGTAATCGACGCGGTGAGCCGCTATTACAGCGCAAGCAACGCCAACGTGCATCGCGGCGCGCACACGCTCGCACAGCGGGCCACACTTTGCTATGAGGAAGCGAGGGAGAAGGTGCGCGCCTTTCTGGGCGCGGCGTCGGCTGAAGAGATCATTTTCGTGCGCGGCACGACGGAGGGCATCAATCTTGCGGCGGAGAGCTGGGGCGCCGCAAATCTTCACCCCGGCGACGAGATACTGCTCACCGAGATGGAGCATCATTCCAACATCGTGCCCTGGCAGCGCGCCGCCGAAAAAACGGGCGCGGTCATCAAGGTCATGCCGTTTGATTGGTCGGGAGAACTCGATCCGTATGCGTTTGAACGGCTGATCACGCCGCGAACGCGGCTTTGCGCCGTGACGCATGTATCCAACGTGCTCGGAACGGTGAATCCGGTGAAAATCATTGCGGACGCCGCCCACCGGCACGGCGCGCTGATACTCGTGGACGGCGCGCAGTCCGCACCGCACCTGCCTGTGGACGTGCGGGAGATGGACGCGGATTTTTTTGTGTTTTCGGGGCACAAGGTGTACGCGCCGACGGGCATCGGCGTGCTGTATGGCAAAAAGGCGCTGCTTGAAAGCATGCCGCCGTATCAGAGCGGCGGCGGCATGATAAGAAAAGTGAGCTTTGAAAAAACGGAGTATCAGCCGATTCCCGCGAAATTCGAAGCGGGCACGGGCAATATTGCGGACGCGGTGGGGCTGGGCGCAGCCATCGATTATATAAACGAAGTGGGCATGGGCAGGATCGCCGCGTTTGAGCACGCGCTTACGCGGTACATGACGGAGGGCCTGTCGCGCATACCGGGGCTGACGCTGATCGGCGCGTCGGAGAGCCGAACGAGTGTCGCGGCGTTCGTGATGGACAACGCGGAGCCGATGGCAATCGCGCGGCATCTCAACGATCACGGCATCGCGGTGCGTGCGGGCTGCCACTGCGCGCAGCCCGCGCTCGCGCATTACGGCCTTGCAAGCGCTGCTCGCGCTTCAATCGGAATGTATAACACGTATGAGGATATCGACGCGCTTGTTTGCGCACTGCGCGAACTGGCCGCTCGTTGACATAAAGGCAAAGAGGCGGCTTTCCGCCGTCTCTTTGCCGCAGCTTGTCGAAAAACCTTCGGTTTTCCGACAGTTTTCCGGTTTTGCTTGTTCCTCGCAAGCTCGAAACGGCGCAAAACCGCAAGGTGTGGGCGGCGCGGGCAAAGCCCGTCTTGCCCACAAATGATATTTATAGATTTATTGACAGTCTGAGGCAAAGAGGCGGCATTCGGCCGTCTCTTTGCCGTTCCGAGAAATATGACGCATTTGTTTATTTGCCGTAGTATGCCTTTTTGTATATGTCCGCAAGCTCGGTGACGAGCGGATAACGCGGGTTGGCCGTGGTGCACTGGTCTTCAAACGCGCGTTCCGAAAGCGCGTCGAGCTTGCTCAGGAACTCTTTTTCATCCACGCCCGTTTCGGCGATCGTCAGCGGCATATTCAGGTCTTTCATGAGCTTCACGATCTCTTTGATGAGATTCGAGACCTGCTCCTCCTTCGTCGCGCCGCCGAAGCCCAGATACCGTGCGATCTGCGCGTAGCGCTCGTCCGCGACAAATTTGCCGTACTTCGGGAATATCGCGAACTTGGTTGGCATCTGCGCGTTGTAAGCGATCACATGAGGCAGGAGTATCGCGTTGGCGCGGCCGTGCGGAATGTGGTATTCGCCGCCCAGCTTGTGCGCGAGCGAGTGGTTGATGCCGAGAAACGCGTTGGTGAACGCCATACCCGCGATGCAAGACGCGTTATGCATCTTCTCGCGCGCCACCGTATCTTCCGGGTCGTGATACGAACGCCGCAGATATTTGAACACGAGCTCGATCGCCTTCATTGCGAGGCCGTTGGTATAGTCGGACGCGAGTATCGACACATATGCCTCAATTGCGTGCGTCAATACGTCCATGCCGGTATCCGCTGTGATGGATTTCGGCATTGTGCGCACGAACTGAGGATCGATGATCGCCACGTCGGGCGTCAGCTCGTAGTCGGCAAGCGGGTATTTCACGTTGCCGTTCTTTTTGTCGGTAATGACGGAGAACGACGTCACTTCGGAGCCTGTGCCCGATGTCGTGGGTATCGCGACGAGCTGCGCCTTTTTGCCGAGGTTCGGGAACAGGAACGCGCGCTTGCGGATATCGAGGAACTTGAGCCTCAGACCCTCAAAGTCCGTATCGGGGTGCTCGTAGAACAGCCACATGCCTTTTGCCGCGTCGATGGCGCTGCCGCCGCCGAGCGCGATGATGACGTCGGGGTTGAATTTGTTCATCGCCTCCACGCCCCGCATGATGGTTTCGACGGACGGGTCCGGCTCCACATCGGCAAATATCTCGCTGTGGCAGTATACCTCGCGCTTTCTCAGGTAATGGAGCACCTTGTCGATATAACCGAGCTTCACCATCATCGGATCCGTCACAATAAACGCACGGCTGATATTCGGCATTGATGCGAGATATTGCACCGAATTGTTTTCAAAGTAGATTTTCGGCGGAATCTTGAACCACTGCATGTTCACTCTCCTCTGCGCGATGCGCTTTTTATTGAGCAGATTGATGGAAGAAATGTTGGACGTCGTGGAGTTTCGTCCGAAGCTTCCGCATCCAAGCGTCAGAGACGGGGTGTTCGTGTTGTAGATATCGCCGATTGCACCCTGTGATGAGGGGGAGTTGACGATGACGCGGCCCACCTTCATGGACTCGCCGTAGTTCACTGTCAGCGCCTCGTCGTTTGCGTGAATCACGGCGCTGTGGCCAAGTCCGCCGAGCTCCAGCATCCTGCTCGCGTATTCAAAGCCCTGCTTTTCGTCCTTCGCGATAAAGTATGCGAGAACGGGGGACAGCTTTTCGAGTGAGAGCGGATAGGCGATATCCGGCTTCGGAAGCTTTGCCAGCAGTATTTTGGTATCGGCGGGCACCTTAATCCCCGCTTTTTCGGCGATCCATACCGCCGATTTGCCGACGACATCGGGATTGACCGCCATTTTTGCCGTGTTGATCATGTAGTTCGTCAGCTTTGCCGTGTCCTCTTCACCGAGAAACACGCAGCCGAGTTTTTTCATGACGGCTTCAAAGGCGGGTGCGATATCCTTATGGACGATCGCGGCCTGTTCGGACGCGCATATCATGCCGTTGTCGAACGTTTTGGATATGACGAGGTCGGTGCAGGCCCGCTCGATATCCACATCTTTATGGATGTAGCATGGCACGTTGCCGGGCCCGACGCCAAGCGCGGGCTTGCCGGCGCTGTACGCGCTTCTCACCATGCCGGCGCCGCCTGTGGCGAGTATCAGAGACACATTCGGGTGGTTCATCAGCGCGTTTGTCGCCTCGATCGAAGGCGTTTCGATCCACTGAATCAGGTTTTTCGGCCCGCCGTGCTTTTCGGCGGCGTCGCGCAAAACCTTCGCGGATTCCACGGAGCATTTCTGTGCGGATGGATGGAACGCGAATATGATCGGGTTGCGCGTTTTCGCGGCGATCAGCGCCTTGAACATCGTGGTGGAGGTCGGGTTGGTCACGGGAGTGACGCCTGCAATGATGCCGACGGGTTCCGCGACTTCCACATAACCTTCAAGCTCGCTTTCGTCGATGATGCCCACGGTTTTCTGGTCTTTGATGCTGTGCCAGATGTATTCGGTCGCAAAAATGTTTTTGATGACCTTGTCTTCAAAAATACCGCGCCCCGTTTCCTCCACGGCCAACTTGGCAAGGCGCATATGGTTGTCAAGGCCGGCGAGCGTCATGGCGTGAACCATGCTGTCCACCTGTTTCTGATCCATTGTCATATACGCTTTGAGCGCTTCGTTCGCGTTTTTTACGAGACCGTCGATCACGGCGGCCAAATCTTCCGCTTTTTTCTCGGTAGCCATCGTTTGGTTCTCCTTAATTTAAAATTTTTATATTAAACCTTTACGGCTTAATTTACCCTGCCTGCCGAAAGAAATGTTTGTGAACCATTTCACAATATAATCATACAAGATTGTGAATTTAATGTCAATATAAAAATATCGATATAATCCTGACGAAATTTCATGCTGAGAACGAACCGGAGCAAACCGTGACAGGATAAGGGGACTGCGGCGCTGGAACAAAAGGCGGCATGACCGCGGGAAAAAATGTAAAGCGCATGACATATTTTTGATATAATTACCGGCGTAAACATATATGGATTCGGCTTGTTGAGACAAAAAAATACGCAATTTGAATGCAAATTACGGTTTTGTGGATTGCGGTGAGTGTAAAACAAGAGAATTGGCCGTGCGATGAGCAGTTAAAATGGAATTTTTGAAATGTCAAGCGATTGACATGAAGCGGGTTTTTCAATATAATATAAAACAAAATAGCTGCTGAAGGATGGCATGGGGCGGCAGCCTCGGAAAACCGCAGATTGATTTTGAGGGGGGCGTATTCATGAAGGGCGATATTATCGTATTGGAAAAGTGTCATATTGAAGCGGGCCAAAAGATTGTTTCTCACATTCTGCCGAAAATATCCCGTGAAAGAAAATATATCATAACGGTGTCGGGAGAATCGGGAAGCGGCAAGTCGGAAACGGCCAAGGCGATCAGCGACGAACTGGCAAAGCATCAAGTGGCTTCAGTAATACTGGGCCAGGATGATTATTTCTTCCTGCCGCCGAAATCCAACGACGCGAAAAGGAGAGAGGACGACGAATGGCTCGGGCCGCATGTGGAGGTTAACATAGACCTTTTGAATCAGCACATTCGTGAGGCCATCAACGGCGCGCACGTGATACGCAAGCCGCTTATCAGCTATGACGAAAACAGCGTGGGGCATGAGGATATTGTTTTGGACGGCATACAGGTTGTGATCGCGGAAGGAACGTATACATCGCTGTTAAGGCATGTGGACTGCAAAATCTTCATAAACAGAAACAGGCTGGACACACTGGCGCACAGGAAAAAGAGGAACAGGGGCAGCGAGGCCAGCGATCCTTTTATTGAGGATGTTTTGAAAACCGAGCACAAGATTATAGCGGGGCATCGTTTTTTGGCGGATATCATCATATCGAAGGATTATGATGTGAGTTTTCAGGCGTAACGCAATCGGCAAGGAGACGAAAATGGGCATCAAGAACAAAGTGCAGCTTATCACATACCCGAATTCGCTGGGGAAAGACTTAAAGGAACTGGATATTGCGCTGAACACATATTTTGACGGTGTTTTTGAAGGCGGCGTCCACATCCTGCCGCCGTTTCCGTCGTCGGGAGACCGCGGCTTTGCGCCGATCAGCTATTTCGAGATCGAAAAGGAATTCGGGACGTGGGAAGACATTGAGGCTGTCAGCCGCAGCCATGACATCGTCATCGATCTCATGGTCAACCATATCTCCAGACAGTCAGAGCCCTTCCAGGATTTTTTGCGCAACGGACCGGAATCCAAATACAAGAACCTTTTTATCACGCTGGATAAAATTTGGGAGGACGGCCGGCCTGTCCAAAAGGATATCGACCGGATATTCCTGCGCCGCGAGCGGCCATACTCCGAATATGAAGCGAAGGGTTACGGCAAGGTCAAAGTCTGGACGACTTTCGGCAAGACAGAGCCTTCCGAGCAAATCGACATCGATATCTATTCGGATGAAGCCAAGGCGATGTTCGAAAGCATACTGAAAAATTTCAGCAGCCACGGCGTGAAGATCGTGCGGCTTGACGCGGTGGGCTATGTGATAAAGAAGCCGGGAACCTCGTGCTTCTTCGTCGAACCCGAAATATATGATTTTTTGAACTGGATATCGGGACTCGCCGCGAAATACGGCCTTGCTTTGCTGCCGGAGGTTCACGCGCATTATTCCATTCAATATAAGCTGGCCGAAAGGGGATACTGGATATACGATTTCATACTGCCGTTTCGGATTCTTGAGGCTTTGTTGCTGAAACGCTTCGACAGACTCGGCCAGTATCTGAAAGAGCGGCCGTGGAATCAGTTCACAATGCTGGACTGTCATGACGGTCTGCCGGTGATGCCCGATCTCAATGATTTGGTTGAGGTGAAGGACGCCGCAAAAATTGTTGATATCTGCATGGAAAGAGGGTCAAACCTGAGCAAAGTCTATTCCGATGCGCATAAGCTGGAAGGCGGATTCGATGTTCACCAGATACGCGGCACGATCTATTCCATGCTGGGTGAAAACGATGACGACTATATCCTTGCCAGAGCCATACAGTTTTTCACACCCGGAATCCCGCAGGTCTATTATGTAGGGCTGCTTGCGGGCGTCAATCAATATGATCTGGCTGAAAAAACGGGGGACGGAAGGGAGATCAACCGATATAATTACTCGCTTGAAGAAATCGGAAAGGAGACTCAGCGCGGCGTTGTGAAGCGGCTGATCCGGCTGATACGATTCAGAAATCAGCATCCGAGCTTCGACGGAACATTTTATATGGATCATGCTTCGGAGAACGAACTGGCGATGAGCTGGGTCAACGGGGATGAGAAAAGCCGTTTAGTTGCAAGCTTTAAGGAAAATACCGCATACATCGAATACAGCGTTGACGGAAAGCTTGAAAGGTATCAAATTTAAGCCGAAAAAAATAAGCGGAGATGAGTGAACGAAGCCCCTGCTGCGAATGGCGGCAGGGGCTTCGTTCATGCCCGAAAAACGGGATCGTCAAGGAGAAAACGGGAGGCCGGATATACCGGCTTATGAATGAAACCGCCGCATGATCGCTTTTGACGGAGGCTCGTTCAGCTCGCCTGTCGGGCCGACACTTTCCAGCGGGTCGCTTGTTGTGATGACACATTGGCTGTCATGAAAGCTGAAATGGACTTCTTTTTCAAAGGACGTTTCGATCCAGCGCGCTGTGACCGTAAAGACGTTTTCCGCTGTCCATGCGCCGCTCATGCAGACAAGCGTGGCGATGCTGTCTTGGAAAGACAGATCGTTCAGCGTTCTTGTGCCGTCCAGCGCGATGTTTGCGGTATATTCAATGCAATCCTGCACAAAATACATGATGCAGGAGTCCGATGAAAACTGAAAGCAGAACTGGGATATCCCAGACGACAGCTTCAGTCCGCAGAACGACGCAAGCGTTTGATTCTCAAAACACAGAATCCCTTCCGTCACATCAAAGACCCGTCCGTCAATAAGCGGCAGAACAGCACTGCATGGCCGACGCGCGGGACTTTTCAGCGCGAGTGCAGAGAGCCGTTTTTTGAGCGCTGCAGCGGCCGGCGGATCTTCGGGCAGCGGTTCAGGACCGATATCCTTCAGAAAATCCCATATGGCGTCGAGCGTTTTTTGGGGGCCGTCAATGCCGCGGCCGGTTTCGGTAACGGATATGACCATATCCAGCTTTGGGCTGACAACCGAAAACTGTCCCATCGCGCCGTCGGCACGGTACACGCCTTCGGGACGGCACATCCAAATCTGAAAGCCGTATCCGCAGAAATTGTCTTTGGCGAAAGGATACATTTCCGCTTCTCCGGAGGTATCGATTTGCGCAGTCGTGGCAAGCCGGACATAGTCTTCGGCGAGTATCCTTTGTCCCTCCCATACGCCTCCGTCGAGGTAAAGCTTCATCAGCCTCAGATTGTCCTCCGTGGTGGCGTAAAGCCCCGCGCCGCCGGCGTCGATGCCGTCGGGCATTTTGCCGCAAAGCAGATTGTCCGCACGGATGCCGATCTTATGGAACAGTCGCGGCGTCAGAAATTCAATCAATCCCTGTCCGGTTATTTTCGTGATAACGGCGCCCAGAAAAGAAGAACTGACGCTGTTGTATCGGAACCGTGTTCCGGGTTTATATATCACGGGCGTTGAAATAAAGTCGCGGATCCAGCTGCGCGTCGGCACAGGCTCGCTGTCCATGCCGCAGCCCATACAGAGCAGGTCGCGCACCGTCAGCGAAGCCAAAAACGCATCCGGATGCTTCGGAGATTCTTCGGGGAAAATATCAACGATTCTGTCCGTCAGTTTGAGAAGGCCTTCGGTATATGCAATGCCAATGGCCGTTCCGGTATAGGTTTTCGTTACGGACATTAAGTTGTGCCGGAGGTGCGGCGAGTAAGGAGCCCACCAGCCCTCGGCGCATATTTTGCCGTGCCGCATGATCTGGATGCCGTGCATCTCGGTAAAACCGCTTTCCAGCCTGTCGATAAGGCTCTGGACCGAACCGCTTGAGATTCCGACAGATTCGGGCGTTGTGCGTAAAAACTCTTTTCTGTACATATGATCATTCCTTTGCTGTATATAATTGCAATACTGCCTTGCTCACAAATGTTATGCGTTTGACACTCATTTATCCGGATGATATATTAAAGCCGATATAATACCCATCATCATTGAAGGAGAAATCATAATGGCCACCCTTAAAGATGTTGCCGAACGCGCCGGCGTGACGGTGACGACCGTTTCAAGAATGCTGAACAACCGGGTGCAGGTCAGTCAGAAGACACGTGACAAGATCAACAAGGCAATGAAAGAACTGGACTATCAGCCGAATGAACTTGCACGCTCGCTCTCAAAGAAAAGCAGCCATATGATCGGGCTGATCGTTGCATCCGCCAATAACTACTTTTTCTGCAAGGTCATAAACTGCATTGAGCGGTATTCGGCCATGTACGGCTACAAGCTTCTTCTCTGCATTTCCAACCATGAAACGGAAAAGGAGATTGATTATTTCAATATGCTCAAAGCGCATAAGGTGGCCGGCGTGATTCTGGCCAGCCATACCCAAGACCTCGAAAAGTATCTGAACTTCAGTGCGCCAATCATCACTTTCGACAGAACGCTGTCTCCTCATATCCCTTCGGTCTGCTCGGATAACTATAACGGCGGCGTGCTTGCGGCAAAACATCTGATCGAGAAGGGCTGCAAGCGCCCGGCCTATTTTATGGACGCTTTGAGAACGGGCATGCACGCCAACCTGAGATATGACGGCTTTGCGGATACGTTCAAAGAGCTGGGCATTGAGCCGGTTCTCCATTCGGCTCCGAGCGAATGCTTTATAACTATGAAATATATGGAAAGCATAGAGGATTTTTTTCATCACCATCCCGATGTGGATTCGATATTTGCATCAAACGACATCATTGCGGCTCAGATTCTTCGCTTCTGTGCAAAGAACGCGATTGCCGTTCCCGAACGCATCAAGGTGATCGGATATGACGATACCGACCTCGCCGATTTTTATACGCCGGCGCTGACCACGATCAGCCAGCCGATTGATGACAACTGCCGCTTTGCGGTTGAAAGCATCATCAATTACAAAGAGAAGAGCATACCGGTCAATACGATTTTCCCTGTTAAGCTCATCCAAAGAGAGAGCACCTGACGAATGAGCGGCCTTTTTGTTCGGGCGGTTACAGCATAGCAGAAACGCGGAATAATGTCAAACGTATGACATAAATATCGAAGACGAACATGGAAAATGAGATATATATGGTAATTATAACAAGAATTAATTAATAATTGCTGTTTATCTTTCGAAATAATGCGTGTTCAACCATAAAACAAGATCGAATGGGGAACGGAAGGCATGTCAAAGGGTTGACATTTCTGGCCGGCTCGATTAATATCAAAATGTGATACGCATATGGGGTTATTTAAACCTTGTATGGACACAATAATTATTAATCAGGAGGTCACCAATGAAAAAGGGAAAAACATTAGCGATGATCCTTGCAGTTCTCATGACTGTTATGATGTTCGCAGCATGTGCCGAGCAGTCGCCTGCAGCCGATTCTGGCGCATCGAACACTGCAAGCGAGAGCCCGGCAGCAACGGAAACAGAGTCTTCAGCTGGCAGCGAAGAACCCGTTACAATCACTTATTTTAACACTTCCGCCGAAGTCAACGCAATGTTTGAAAAAATGTTTGCGAGATACCATGAGCTTCATCCGAATGTGACGATTGAGCTTATACCGACGGGCGTCGGCGAAGGGCAGCAGGAAAAGCTGCAGTCGCTTTACGCATCGGGAAATGCGCCGACATTTATGAATGTTGACCCGGCTAACGTGATCGAGTATCAGGACAATCTGCTCGAGCTGTCGGTCGAAACGTCTCCGTGGCTTGAGCAGGCCAACGACGGCGTTATTGACGCGGGCACATTTGACGGAAAGATCCTGGGCGTGCCTTTCAGCGTTCAGGGGTACGGTCTCCTCTACAACAAGCGTGTCGTGAACGAGGTGTACGGAGGTTCGTTTGATCCCTCGACGATCAACACGCAGGATGCGTTGAAGGCTTTCCTCGAGAAGATTGAAGCGGCCGGCATACCTGCCACGATGCTTCACGGTGCAAACTGGTCTCTTGGCGGCCACTATCTCACGCTGAGCTATGCGGTTCAGGGCCCGGCCACATCCGACGGTACGGGATTCATCGACGGTCTGAAGGCCGGCACGCAGAAAATCGAAGACAGCCCGATCTTCCAAGGGTATATGGATACGCTCGATATTCTGGTGGAGCACAACTACAACAAGGCTGATCCGCTGGTCGGAGACTATAACAAGGACGTGCAGGCTTTTGCGCAGGGCAAATGCGCCACATTCTTCATGGGAGACTGGGCGTGGACGTCTATGACATCTCTTGAGAACATCGACACGGATTACGGCTTTATTCCGGTGCCGTGGAGCAACAACCCGGACGATTACGGCAACACGCAGGTTGTCATGGTGCTGCCCAAGTTCAACGCCATCGACAAATCCCAGAGCACACCCGAACAGCAAAAGGCGGCTCTTGACGCGCTCGAATGGATGCTCACCGATCCGGAAGGCCAGCAGTTCTTCATCGATGCGGGATTCTGCATGCCTTACAAGAACGTCAGAACGGATGTGGAATACAACACGATGACACAGTCGATCGCCGAATACGCAAGCAAAGGCAAAACAATCAACCTGGGCTGCTTCTCGTACATCACGGGCGACGCTTGGACGCAGACGGGCAACCTGATGCTCCAGTATATCAGCGGCGCCATTGACAGAAAAGGCTTGGCTGAAGGAATCGACGCGTACTGGCAGTCAATCAAGTAAACTCAGTATCGGAATAAGGATGGAGGCGGATAGCGGACACCCGTTATCCGCCTCGTCAATAGGGGTGCAGATTATGAAGAAAAAAGCAAAAGCATTGCGCAACACGGGATCGTTCATCGCTTTTATGGGGCCTTCGCTGATTGCGTTTACCTGTGTGCTGCTCATACCGTTTTTATACGGTGTTTATTTGACTTTTACGAATTACAGCCCGATCACAAGAACAAGCGACTTTATCGGGTTCGGCAATTTTGCGGCGGCTTTTACCGACAAGGCTTTTCTCGATTCGCTTTTGAAAACGCTGAGTTACGTCTTTTTCTCGGCCGTTTTGTGCAATCTTGTGGCGTTTCTGCTGGCATATCTGCTTACCAGCAACCTGAAGGCTCAAAACTTTTTCCGCGCCGGGTTTTTCACCCCGAACCTTATCGGCGGTATCGTTTTGGGTTACATATGGAAGTTTATATTCGCCAATGTGGTAACGCAGATTGGAAAGAGCCTCGAATATGCGCCGTTAACCACGTCGCTGCTGACCAATCCGGACAGCGCCATATTTGCGATGATCGTTGTGACCGTATGGCAATATGCGGGTTATCTGATGATGATCTACGTGGCCGGTTTTGTCAGCATCCCCAGAGACGTTCAGGAAGCGGCCAGCCTCGACGGTGCGACGGGCTTGAAAAAGCTGTTTAAGGTGACGATTCCGCTGATGGTGCCGTCGTTTATCATTTGTTTCTTTATTACGATTTCAAGAGGATTTATGGCGTACGACCTTAACCTTGCGCTCACCAACGGCGCGCCTTACGGTTCCACGAGGCTGGCGTCGATGCATATTTATCAAAAGGCTTTCCAGGCAAGCCAATACGGCCTTGGACAAGCGGAAGCGATTATGTTGTTTATCGTGGTGGCAGTTGTGGCTGTGACACAGGTGCTTCTCACGAAACGGTATGAGGTGGAAGCATGAAGAAGAAATACGGCATCGGAAAATACATACTCACCGTGGTTTTGCTGATTTTGTTTATTGTGCCGTTCTATCTGATGGTCATTAATTCGTTCAAAACGACGCAGCAGTTTGTTGACAGCCCATTCTCATTGCCAAACGGCATCGATTTTAAGAACTATGTCGATGCGTTTAAGAAAATGAATTTTATGGGAGCGTTCACCAACAGCCTGATCATTATGGTCGTAAGCGTGATACTGATCATTTTCTCCTCATCGATGGCCGCTTATTTCCTTGTCAGGCATAAATGGAAAATCAACAAGATCATTTTCGCGATACTGGTGGCGTCTATGATCGTGCCGTTTCAGGCGGTGATGATTCCTCTTGTCAGCATATACGGAAACCTTGATCTGATGAACAGCAAGTGGGTGCTGATGTTCATGTATATGGGTTTCGGCCAGGCGTTTGCCATTTTCATTTTCCACGGGTTTATCAAGAATATCCCGCTGGAGATGGAAGAAGCGGCTTTGATTGACGGATGCAATAAAATGCAGTCTTTTTTCAGAATTGTTTTTCCGCTCTTAAAACCGGTTATCATAACCGTATTGATACTCGATGTGCTTTGGATTTGGAACGACTATCTGCTGCCGAGCCTTGTGCTTCTGTCGCCTGCGGAAAGAACGCTGCCGCTGTCCACGTATAATTTCTTCAATTCGTACAGCGTTGATTTTGCGCCTTTGATGGCGGGAATCGTTCTGACGATTCTTCCGGTGCTTATCGTTTATTTATTCTGCCAGAAGCATATTGTGAAGGGCGTTGTTCAGGGGGCGATTAAATAGATGATGCGCACAGACATGATTCAAGACAAGCTGTCTTTCTTCAGAAGGACAATCGAGGATGAGAAGACCGGCGCCGTTTTTATGAACTGGACGGGTTCGGGCTTTGAAATGTTTTTTGAGGGGAGAAGGGTTGATGCGTGCTTTGTGGCGGTCGAGTCTGTTTTTCAGCCGGAGGGAACGCTTTGGCCTATGGTTTCGGTATTCATCGACGATGAGGATGTTCCCGTAAAAGAGGTTCATCTTGACCGCCCGATGCAAACGTGCCCTTTGTTTGAAAGCCAAAAGCCTGAGAGGCATAAAATTAAAGTCGTCAAGCGTTCAGAGAACGACAAAGGGAAATTCGGGATTGCGGGAATCGATATGGATGGAGAGCTGCTGCCGCTTAACGCTCCGGCAAAAAAACCGCGGCTGGAGCTTATCGGGGATTCCATCACTTGCGGTTATGGCAATGAGGCAAAAAACCGGGACGGCGGTTTTTTACCCGCAGAGGAAAACGGATTGGCCGCGTACGGCGCTGTGACCGCCCGGCTTTTGGGCGCCGAATATCACAGCGTGAGCGTATCCGGCATATCGCTGTGCAATCCGATTGATCCGGATTTTTCATTGGAAGTGCCGGGATATCCGGGGCTCAGAGTGAAAGTCAAGGCCATGGAAGATTATTATGAATACACGGACAGGCTGCATGAAGAGGCGCGCGGAAAACGGGAAGATTTCACAAAATGGGATTTTAGGCGCTTCAAGGCCGACGCGATCGTCATCAATCTGGGGACAAACGATTCTTACCGGATAAAAGCGGCAAAAGACAAGCAAGCGGAGATTGACCATTTTGAATCGAGGTATTTGGCCTTTATCAAGCTGGTCAGGCGTCTGAACGGCGCGGAGCCTGTGATCTGCTGCACGCTTGGATCAATGGATTATTATCTTTATGACAATATAGCCGGCGTCGTCCGAAAATACAAAAACGAAACGTCCGACGAGCGGATATTCAGCTTTAAATTCGGCGGGATTTTCCCGATCGAGGAGGGTTACGGTGCGGGCGACCATCCGTCGCTCATCACGCATCGGAGAATGGGTGAAGAGCTTTTTGCACAGCTCAGGCCATGGATACAATCATAAACTGTTGAAGGAGTCGTCAAGAATGGCGAAGGTATGTCTGAAAAACATCAGAAAAGTATACGATAAGGGAATCGTTGCGGTCGACGATTTTAACCTTGAAATAAACGACAAGGAGTTTGTCGTGCTCGTCGGGCCTTCGGGATGCGGCAAAAGCACGACGCTCAGGATGATCGCGGGGCTTGAGGAGATCAGCGGCGGAGAACTGTATATCGGCGAAAAGCTGGTCAATTCGGTCGCGCCGAAAGACAGGGACATCGCAATGGTATTTCAAAACTATGCGCTGTATCCTCATATGACGGTATATGAAAATATGGCGTTTGCCTTAAAGCTCAGAAAGCAGAAGAAAGCCGAGATCGACAAAAAGGTCCGTGAGGCGGCGGAGATACTCAATATCACCGATCTTCTGCAAAGGAAACCCAAGGCTCTTTCCGGCGGGCAGCGCCAGAGAGTGGCGATAGGCCGCGCCATTGTGCGCAATCCGCAGGTCTTTTTGATGGACGAGCCTCTTTCGAACCTTGACGCGAAGCTCAGAAACATGATGAGAGCCGAGATCATCAAACTGAGGCAGAGGATTAACACCACTTTTGTGTATGTGACCCACGACCAAATTGAGGCCATGACGCTGGGCGATCGCATCGTCATTATGAAGGACGGCATTATCCAGCAGATCGGAACGCCGCAGGAGGTGTTTGAATCGCCGGCGAACATATTTGTGGCCGGATTTATCGGTTCTCCGCAAATGAATTTTTTCGATGCGCGGCTTGAATGCAGCGGCGGCTTTTATGAGGTGCTGATCGGCAACACGGCGATCCGCCTCGCTGAAAGCATTCAGAAGAAATTGAAGGAAAAAGGGCAGGAACCGAAGAATATTATCGTCGGTATTCGTCCGGAGCACATATTGATGGCGAAAAAAGACGAGCCGGGCGCATTACCGGCCGAAGTGGATGTGTCCGAAATGATGGGCAGCGAGATTTATCTGCATGCAAAGGTGGCGCGGAAGGATTGTGTGGTAAGGATTTCGACTTCCAATATTGCCATCGAAAGCAATGAATGGTTTGCGAGCGGCAGCCGAATCGATCTGGTTTTCAGCAGCCAGCACATGCATCTGTTCGATGCGGAAAGCGAAAAGAATCTTTTAACCTGAATCCGGAGCCGGCAATGGATTTATTGGAAAGGTTTTTGAAAATGAAGCACGCGCCGAAGCAGGGCGTTGTTAAGCCGCCTCCCGAAAAAGGAGCGGCCCGTTTTTTCTTTCTTCTGACAACGCATTTGTCAAAGCTGATACGGCTCAACGCGCTGTTTTTGCTTTTTTGCCTGCCCGTGGTGACCATCCCTGCGGCTGTGAGCGCGATGAACCGAGTGAGCATGTTATTGGTGCGCGACGGCGTATGCTTTGTATGGACGGATTTTATTGCCGAGTTTAAATCCGATTTTCTGAAATCGGTCACCGTTTTTCTTTTTAACGCGGTATTCTTTGCTTTTGCCGCGTTTTGCTTTTTTGCGGGGCAAAGGAGCGGCGCGCAGCCGCAGCGGTTTATTCTTTATGCCGCATCCGTCGTACTCTATATACTGGGCGTCTTGCTGGGAAGCTATTCGTTTTCAATGCTCGCGCTGTGCCAATTAAGCGCCGGCGATATTTTGCGCAATGCCTTTTCGCTCATTTTTCTGGAGCCAAAAACGGACCTGCTTCTCGTCGTTTTTGTGGGCGGCGTCGCTTTGTGCTTCCTGTGTTTCCTTCCGTATACCGCGCCGCTCATCGTGCTTGGCATTTTCTCGCTTCTTTCACTGGCTTCAAGCGTGATTTGCTTTGACCCGTTGATGAGAAGGATCGCAAAAAGCTGATACGGCATCGGGAAAAAGCGCCGCTCAATTCTGCATGTCGATCAGCGCCTGAACCGCGAGAAGATACGAATTAAAGCCGAGGCCGGAAATCTGGCCGGCACATGCCGCCGCCGTCACCGACGCATGGCGGAAATCCTCGCGTGCGGCGATGTTGCTTATATGCACCTCGATGGCGGGCACATTCACCGCCTTCAGCGCGTCGTGTATCGCGATGCTGTAATGCGTATACGCGCCCGGATTGATCACAATGCCGTCGTATTCTCCCGCCGCCGCGTGGATTCGGTCGATAATCGCGCCCTCGCCGTTTGACTGGAACGCGTCGATCACGACGCCTTTTTCTTTTGCGAAGCCGTCAAGCTTGTTTATCAGCGCCGCGTAATCCTGTCTGCCGTATACGTCCGGCTCGCGCGTGCCCAAAAGGTTCAGGTTCGGCCCGTTGATGACGAGTATTTTCATTTTCGGATATCCTCCAGCTTTTGTATGATTTGTTCGGCGCATTGCCGCGCGGAGCCGCTGTTATCGATGACGACGTCCGCATATTGCCGATAAAGCGCGCGCCGCTTTTGAAACAGCGCGATGAGCTGCTGCCGTCCGCCCGCAAGCAGCGGCCTGCCCGATATGTCCACTTCGTTGAGCAGCTTTTCGAGCGGTCTGTCGATGTATACCACAATCCCCGTTTCCTTAAGCGCATCCATCGCGGCGCCGGTCTGGACGATGCCCCCGCCTGTGGAGACGACGCAGTTTTGCCTGCAGGCAGCCTGCCGCGCCGCTTTGAGCTCCATATCACGGAAAACCGCTTCGCCCTGCGTATCGAATATCGTCTGTATCAAGCCGTGCTGCGCCTCGATCATCGCGTCGGTATCCGCAAAACGGTAAAACAGCCGTTCGGCCAGTATCTGCCCGACCGTGGATTTGCCGCTGCCCGGCATGCCGATCAGCACGATGTTGGAACGCGGCACGGGCTCCTTGAGCCCCTCGTAGATCGTGCGGCAAATGGGTTCCTCGAACGGCCTGCCCGTCCATATCTCCTGCGCTTTGATTGCCTGCGCGCAAAGCATCCAGAGCCCGTTGACGGCACCCTTGCCGAGCTTGGCGGCTTTTTGCAGCAGCAGCGTGCGCGCGGGGTTGTATATCATATCGGCAATGTTCTCGCACTTTTGGATCACCGCGTCGGAAACGGGGCATTCGCCCGTATGGGGGAACATGCCGGAAGGCGTGGCGTTGATGAGCAGGTCGATTCGGTCCGAAGCGTCAAGCGCTTCATAGCCGACGGCGTTCAGCATTGCGTCGGCTTTTTCGGGAGAGCGGCTCACCACCAAAACCTCGGCGGCCTGCTCGTCGCGGCAAAGGGCGAGCGCGCATCGCGCCGCACCGCCTGAGCCGAGTATCGCCACGCGGCTGCCCGTCAGCGTAAAGCCGTTTCTGTCCAGCAAAGACTTTAAGCCGAAGTAATCGGTGTTGTGGCCGATTCGCTTGCCGGAGCGGAAATGAATCGTGTTGACCGCCCCGATCGCGTCGGCCTCGGGCGATATCACATCCAGACAGCGCATCACCGCCGTTTTGTGCGGTATCGTCACGTTGACGCCCGCAAACCCCAGTGCCTGAATCTCGTCAAGGCGCTCCTTCAAATGCCGCTCGTCGGTTTCTATCAGCGCATAACGCCCGAGCATGCCAGAAAGGCGCCAGTATTTTTCATGTATCTGCGGAGAAAGGCTGTGAGACAGCTTCCCGCCAATCAATCCGGCTTTGATCATGCCGCCTCCTTTACAGCGTCATGCGCGGGTAAGAACCGAGCCATATGAGATCGGCCGCGCATTTTTCGGCCTGCCTGAGCACGCGCGAGACGTTTTCATCCTCCGCGCTGCCCTCGAAATCGAGGTGGAACAGATATTCGAAAGGCCTGTCTTTAAGCGGGCGCGACTCCAGCTTCAGTATGTTGATGCCGGAAAATAATTTGAGCATCTCGCAGAGAGAGCCGGGGCGGTGCTCCACCTTGAAAACGATGCTTGTCTTGTCGCACGCGGGGCTTAAAACGGGGCTTTTCGCCGCCACCACAAAGCGCGTGGCGTTTCCCTGGCTGTTTTGTATATTTGCTTCAATGACTTTGAGGCCGTATTCTTTTGCGCACCGCTCGGACGCGATGCAGCCGAGCGTTTTGTCCTTCTTTTCCGCGACGCTCATAGCCGCCTGCGCCGTGCTGAGCGCGGGAAATGCGGCGATGGCCGGATGCGCGTGCAGAAAACGGCTGCACTGCATAATGGGCTCGGGGTGAGAGCAGACCGTTCTGATGTCCGAAAGTTCCGCGTCCGGCAGACCGAGAAGGCTGTGCTCCACCTTTAAAAGCTTTTCCGCGACGATGAAATAGCCGTATTTCGCGAGCAGATCGATCACGGCGGTGATGCTGCCCGTCTCGGTATTTTCCGCGGGCAATATCGCTCGGCCTATTTCGCCGCGGCGCAGCGCCTCGAACATGTCTTCAAATGTGTCATAGCTTTGGAGCGGCGCGCCTTCCCCGAAGGTTTCAACCGCCGCGATGTGCGAGAACGACCCTTTAAGGCCGAGGTATCCCACCGGCATGCCATCGCCGGCGGGCGCTGCGCCGGTTTGTCTGATTTGAATATGCTGGCGCTGTTTGCTGAGGTCCATGAGCGCGCGGAAAAACCGACGCGCGGCTTCGCCGTTTTTGGCGTCCCGGAGCCGCTCAAGCGCTCGGCCGATCACGGCATTTTCGCGCTCCGCGTCGAAAACCGGCATGCCGTAGCGGCTTTTGACTTCGGCGACAGCCTCCGCCGCCGCCATGCGCGCTTCGAAAAGCGGCACGAGCTGCGCGTCGATGCCGTCTATTTCGTCTCTCAGGCGTTTGATGTCTTCCTCGTAACCCATTTAAAGCCCCCTTTCCGTCATCAGATCGAGCATGCAGATATTGGCCGCCGCATCGATCACCGCCGCCGCCCGCGGCACGATGCACGCGTCGTGCCGGCCTTTGACGCAGACGGTCTCCTCTTCCATCGTACTCAGGTTCACCGTGCGCTGCGGCTTTGATATGGAAGGCGTAGGCTTCACAACGGCTTCAAACACGACGGGCATGCCGTTTGTGATACCGCCGAGCACGCCGCCGTTGTGGTTGGTTGTCGTGACGACGGCGCCGTCTCTCAGCGCGTAGGCGTCGTTGGCTTCGCTGCCCCTCATATGGGCAAAACGGAAACCCGCGCCGAACGATACGCCCTTGACGGCGGGGATCGCGAAAAGCAGAGACGAAAGACGGCTCTCCACCGAGTCCATCATCGGGCTGCCGAGCCCGGCGGGAAGGCCGCATACCGCACATTCAACGACGCCGCCCACGGAATCGCCCTCGGCCGCGGCCTGCCTGACGCGTTCCTCCATCGCCTCGCGCTTTGATTCGTCGAGCAGAGGAAAGCGCGAGGCGGAAAGGCGCTGTGCCTGCTCGCGGGAAATGTCCGTCGGGTCGAAAGCCGCGTCCTCGATATCCGCGATGCGGCGGATATGAACGGCGGTGTAAACGCCCTTTGCCGCAAGCACCTGAGCCGCCACGGCGCCCGCGAATACGAGCGGGGCGGTCAGCCTGCCCGAAAAATGGCCGCCGCCGCGCGGGTCGTTGAAACCGCCGTAGCGCACATGGCCCGTATAATCGGCATGGCCCGGACGGTTCACGCGCTCGTCGTAGTCCGCGCTTCTCTGTGCGGCGTTGTGGAAAAGCACGCAGAGCGGCGTGCCCGTGGAAAAGCCGTTTGCATAGCCGCTGACCAGCTCAAAATCGTCCGTTTCTTGGCGCTTGGTAGACCATGCTTCGCCGCCCGCGCGCCGCCTGTCCAAAAACGCGCGTATCTTCGGAAAATCCAGTACGGTGCCCGGCGCAAGGCCGTTCAGCACAACGCCGATCTTCGGCCCGTGCGATTCTCCGAATATATCCACGGTGAAAAAGCGCCCCCATATGCTGCTCATTGTATGTTTCCTCCCAGTGCTTTCAAGTCGTCGTAGAACTTCGGGTACGATTTCCCGACGCATTCCGCATTCGGAATCACGATTTTTCCGGATGCGCGCGCCGCCGCGACGGCAAACGCCATCGCGATGCGGTGGTCGCCGTAGGTATCGACGATGCCGCCCTTCATCGCGCCGCCTTCAATGATGAGCCCGTCGTCCGTTTCGCAGACGCCGATGCCGAGCGCGTTCAGGTTGACCGCCAGCGCGTGCAGACGGTCGCATTCCTTGATGCGCAGCCGCGCCGCGCCCGTGATGCGCGTGCGCCCTTTTGCGAACGCCGCCGCGACGGCAAGCGGGGGCACAAGGTCGGGACATTGCGACGCGTCGATATCGGCCGCCGACAGCGCCGACTGCCTGACGGTCAGCGCGCCGTCTTCCTCACGCCGGATATCCGCGCCCATGCGCCGCATGATCGGCACGATCGCGCCGTCGGGCTGCAAGGAGCCGCCGCGGAGCCCTTCGATGCGCGCGCCGCCCGAGAGTGCGCCCGCCACGAGAAAAAAAGCGGCCTGAGAATAATCGCCTTCGACGGTGAGCTCCTGCGGGGCATACCGCTGGCCGCCCTTTATTAAGAACGTATCGCCGGAAACGCCGATGTCGATACCGAACCGGCGGAGCGTATCCACCGTCATATCGACGTATCCGCGGGATTCAAAGCCGCCGGTCACGCAGATGGCGGAATCGGCGGCGAGCACGGGCAGCGCATACAAAAGCCCCGTGACGAACTGCGAGCTCACGCGCCCGTCGATCTCATATCGGCCGCCTTCAAGCGCGCCGGATACCGTCAGCGGCAGGTTTGCGCCCTCGGGACGGGTATAGGCAATGCCTTGCCGGTCAAAAACGGCCAGATACGCGTCGATAGGGCGGAACGGCAGGCGGCCTTGGCCGGTAAACGTCTTGACGCCGCCGAGCGTGCACGCCACGGGAATGAAGAAGCGCAGCGTAGAGCCGGATTCGGCGCAGTCAATCAGGGCTTCTCCGGAAAGGGAGAGGCCGCCGTCTATGACGAGCGTATGGTAGCGTCCGCACTGCCGGACGGTTATTGCGCATCCGAGACTGCGGCAGGCGCCGACCGTGGCGTTAAGATCGCTCGACAAATCGACGTTGTGTATGACGCTGCGGCCTTTTGCCATTGCCGCCGCGAGTACGGCGCGGTGCGCCGCGCTTTTGGAGGGCGGTGCGGTGACGGCGCCGCCATAGGCGGAGGATGAAACGGTTATCTGCATGGCTGACTCCTCATAGAAAATTTCTGGCGTCGGCGGCGGCGACGCGGTGAAGCATGGCGCGGCCCGGCTCGGATACGATTACAAGCGTCAGCTTGTCGGCAAGGGTTTTCTTGTCCACGACTATACCCTTCCATATCTCGTCCTTGTCATATGCCGATATGTCGTAAGGCAGGCCCGTTTTATGCAGCACGCAGGCGATGCGCTCCGCGGTGCCCGCTTTGGCGAGCCCCATGCGTTCCGCGGCCGATGTGATGGCCGTCATGCCGATCGCGACGGCGCGCCCGTGCGTCATCGGCAGATTCTTTGCGGCGCAAAGCCGCTCGATGCCGTGCCCGATGGTGTGGCCGAAGTTCAGCAGCATGCGTTCGCCCGTGTCTTTTTCATCCGCCGCGACGATATCGCGCTTGATGGAAAGACAGCGGACGATCCACGAATCGAGCATATCCGAACCGGCCGGAGCCGCGCCGAACCGCTCAAGCTGTTCAAACATTTCCGCGTCGCGGATGAGCGCGTATTTGACGAGCTCCGCCATGCCGTCCGCAAAATCCGCTTCGGAAAGCGTTCCCAGAAGCGACGGGTCCACGAACACGGCGCTCGGCTGATGGAACGCGCCCGCGAGGTTTTTGCCCTCGGGCAGGTTGATGCCGGTTTTGCCGCCCACGGAGCTGTCGATTTGCGCGAGCAGCGTGGTGGGAATCTGCACGGCCTTCACGCCGCGAAGATACACCGCGGCCACGAAGCCGGCGAGGTCTCCCACAACGCCGCCGCCCAGCGCGGCAACCACATCGGCGCGGTTGTAGCCGTGCTGCGCAAGCTCGCTCAAAAGCCGCGCGAACGTGCCGGCGCTTTTCGAGCCTTCGCCGGGCGCAACGCTGAAAAGGTCGCAGCGAAGCCCCGCCGTTTCGCACGCGGCGGCGAAGGACTGCCCGTACAGACTGCCGACATTGTCGTCCGTGATGACGGCGAGCCGGCTTTCGGGAAACATTTCTTTAAGCCGTCCGGGCACGCTTTTGAGCAGTCCCCTTTCGACATATACGGAATATTCGGCGCTTCCCGCGCGCATGGTCAGCATGTTCATATATCGGCTCCTTTGGCCATATTTGAGAGCAGGATTTCAAGCTTGTCCCTGTCGCGCTCGGTCAGCGCCTCGTCGATCATGTCGAGGTTGCGCCGCAGGCGCGCAAGGCTGCGCTGCAGATATTCCGCGTTGTCCGTCAACAGCCCCGCCCACAGCGGCGCGTTCAAATCGGCCACGCGCGTGATTGCCTGAAAGCTGCCGCCCGCGAACCGCTCAAGCCCTTTTCCCACCGCATATACGGCAAGCGCGGCCACGTGGGGCAGATGGCTCATGTCGGCAATCACCGCGTCGTGAAGCGCGGGGGAGAGCGACGATTTCCGCGCGCACCCGAACGCCTTAAACAGGAATTCCGACCATTCCAGCGATAAGTCCGTCGTTTTCTCCGTCGGCGTCACGATCAGATGCGCGCCTTCGAAAAGCGCCGCGCTCGAATGCGCGTACCCCGACTTTTCGCTGCCCGCCATCGGGTGGAGGCACAGAAGCGAATGACGAGGCTGCATCACATCGTAAAGCGCGTCCACAAGCGCGGTCTTGAGCCCCGAAAGCTCGGCGAACACGCCGCCGTCCGCAAGCCGGTCCTTCACCTGCCCGTAGATATCGGGCACGGCTCTTGGGGGCAGCGCGCAGATGACGATATCGTACGGACCGCCGGTGCCGGTATACCCGAACTCGATCACGCCGTCGGCCATAGCCGCTTCAACGGACCGAACGTCGCTGTCGAGCGCGTCGATATGCGCGCAGCCGGTTTTTTTCAGCGCTTTGGCGGCGGAACCGCCGATAAGCCCCAGCCCCGCAACGAGGATGCGGCTGTTTGTAAATCGGTCTTTTATCATAGCGTCCTGCCCATCAGCTCTGCGGCGGCTTTCAGCTTTTGCGTCACGGAAGAGAATTTTTCGGGAAGCAGAGACTGCTTGCCGTCCGAAAGCGCTTCCGCGGGGCTTTCGTGCACTTCGATCATCACGCCGTCGGCGCCCGCGCATACGGCGGCCACGGCCAGCGGCTCCACCGCCCACCACAGCCCTGTCGCATGGCTCGGGTCCACGATAACGGGCAGATGGCTCATGCGTTTGACGACAGGCACAGCGGACAGGTCCAGCGTGTTGCGCGTCGCCGTTTCGAAAGTGCGGATGCCCCGCTCGCAGAGCACCACGTTGGGGTTGCCGCCCGCCGCGATGTATTCGGCGCTCATCAGCCATTCCTCTATCGTGGCGGAAAGGCCGCGTTTCAAAAGCACCGGCGTTTTGGTTTTGCCGAGCTCGCGCAGCAGCGCAAAGTTCTGCATGTTGCGGGCGCCCACCTGGATCACGTCCACCTTCCGCACGAACAGCTCGACGTGCTCCACGTTCGTGATTTCCGTCACGATGGGCAGCCCCGTTTCGGCCTTGGCGGTCTCAAGGTATTTAAGGCCTTCTTCGCCGAGGCCCTGAAAGTTGTAGGGGCTGGTGCGCGGCTTGAACGCGCCGCCGCGAAGAAAATTCGCTCCCGCGGCTTTCACTTTGCGCGCAAGGGACACGATCTGCTCCTCGCTTTCCACGCTGCACGGCCCAGCCATTACGGCGAGCCGCTCCGCGCCGATCGTGAAGCCGCTGCCCTGCACGACCGTGTCGTCCGGATGAAACGCGCGGTTCACCTTTTTGTAAGGCTCCTGCACGCGCATCACCTTTTTCACGACGCTGCGTTCCTGTATCGGCTCGGTGTCCAGCGCGGATGTGTCGCCGATGAGTCCGAGTATCGAATAATTGACGCCGTCCATACGCTGCACCTCCAGCGAATACTCGCTTTGAAGAAAGCGGATCAGGTCGTCAACCTTTTGTTTTTCCGCGCCGGGTTTCAAAATAATGATCATGCTTTTTTCCGTCCTTCCGTCCTGCAAAGGGAGTTTGCCTGCTCCCGGTATTTTTCGCACATGAGTGCGTATTCAAAAAGGGAGCCCGGTAATGAGCTCCCTTTGCTGACAATTGATATGGCTTTTTTATTGAGCCGCCCATGACCGTTTCAGTCCGTATTGATTTAACGTAAAGTATCCGAAGCCATAATAGCTCCGGCTGCTAAACGAAAAATAACGGTTCGACAGCTTTACGTTCATGTCTGCTCCATAAAAAAGGTTTGCCTTATTATATGCAAAGACGTTTCGTTTCGTCAAGGAAAAAATACGAAAAGCGAAAAGAAAGGCCGGGTTTTTCGCCGGGTTTCGGTTCATTGACGCAATAAACGGCATTTTTAAGGCGATTTGCCGGTTTTCTTTGAACTTTTGTCTTGTCAGAGCGTGTGAAGCTGTGCTATAATCGCATGGTTGATTGAGGGCGGTCCGCTGTCCGCATTTTTGTAAGCCGGTTAAGAACGCCTATACTGGGAGGAGGAATCAGCATGAGCCAGATCATTAAAGCCATTGAACAGGAACAGATGCGCACCGATCTTCCTGAGATCAAAATCGGCGACGTCGTCAGGGTGTCCGTTAAGGTTATTGAAGGCACAAGAGAGCGCCTTCAGGCTTTCGAGGGATATGTGATCGCCAGAAAAGGCGGCGGCCTCAAGGAGACAATCACCGTTCGCCGCGTGTCTTTCGGAATCGGCGTGGAAAGGACGTTCCCGCTCCATTCGCCGAAGATCGCGGAAATCGAAGTGGTGCGCCACAGCAAGGTCAGACGGTCGAAGCTTTACTTCCTGCGCGAGCGGGCGGGCAAGGCCGCAAAACTCAAGGACGCAAAAGCTTGAAACAAGGGAGCCGGATTACGGCTCTTTTTTGTTTTGCCGCAAAAATATCCGGGTGTTCCGTTTTTGCAGGCTTTATTCTTTTTGAAAAGGAAGAGATTTGTGATATACTCTTACAAGCATACGGAAAGAAAAGCGTACGGATAAAACATGGATATACAGTGGTACCCGGGCCATATGGCCAAATCGCGGCGTCAGATCGCCGAAAAACTGAAGCTTATCAACGTTGCGGTCATCGCTGTGGACGCGCGCGCGCCCAAAAGCACGCTCAGCGATGATTTGCTGACGCTGCTGTCGGGCAAGGCGTGCGTGATCGTGCTCAACAAAAGCGATCTCGCGGACGAGCGGCAGACGAAGCTTTGGACGGACTATTACGGAAAAAAGTTCGGAAACGCGGTTTCCTTCAACGCCATGCGCGACCCCAAAGGCGCGCTCCTTTCCGCCGTGAACCGGGCCGCCGCGCCCGTTATCGAGCGGTACGCGCAAAAAGGCGTGAAAAAGACGGTCCGTGTGCTGGTGGCGGGCGTGCCCAACGCGGGAAAATCGGCGATCATCAACCGCCTTGCGGGGCGCAGGAGCGCCAAGGAGGGCGATAAGCCGGGCGTGACGCGGGGGCTTCAATGGGTGAAGCTGTCGGACAATCTGGAGCTTCTGGATTCGCCGGGGCTTCTCTGGCCCAAAATCGAATCGCAGGAGGCTGCCGCAAAGATCGCGGCGATCGGCAGCCTAAAACGGGAGATACTCGACGAAACGGCGCTGGCGCTGGCGCTTATCGATATGCTGCGCGACGCAAAGCCCGGCGCGTTGGCTGCGAGGTACGGCGCGGCGGAGGAGGGCGCGGCGCACGAGGTGCTGGAGGCCGTATGCCGTAAACGCGGTTTTCTGCTGAGGCAGGGCGAAGCGGATCTTGACCGCGGCGCGAGAATACTGCTGGACGAATTCAGGGGAGGACGCCTCGGGCGCATTACGCTCGAGCGGTTTGAGGACGATGAACGATGAAGAACTGATAAGGCTCAAGGAAATGAGCCGCTTTGAAAAGCCGTTCTGGGACGCGGGAAAGCTTGTTGCGGGGATCGACGAAGCGGGGCGCGGGCCGCTTGCGGGGCCGTGTGTGGCGGCGGCGGTCATCATGCCGCGCGGCTGTCTGATCGAGGGCGTCAACGACTCCAAAAAACTCAGCGAAAAAAAACGCGAGGCGCTTTATGAGCAGTTGACCGCGCAGGCGGTCTGTTTTGCCGTCGGTATTGCGGAAAGCAGCCTTATCGACGAGATCAATATACTGAACGCGGCCAGACGCGCGTTCGCGCAGGCGATAGAAGGGCTGCCGGTAAAACCCGATTTCGTATTTTCCGACCGGATCGGCGGAATCGAGACGGACTGCCCGTATGAAGAAATCACGCACGGCGATGCGCTGTGCTACAGCATCGCGGCGGCGTCCATCATCGCCAAAGTCACGCGGGACCGCATCATGCGCGATTACGGCAGGCGGTATCCCGGCTACGGCTTTGAGATGCATAAAGGGTACGGCACAAAACGGCACTTCGATTCCATAAGGGAACTCGGCGCATGCGAGATTCACCGCATGTCGTTTTTAAAGAAGCTGATCGGATGAACACGCGGGAGAGGGGAGACCGCGGCGAGGCGCTTGCGGCGGCGTATCTTGAGCGGACGGGCTGCACCGTGCTCAAAAGGAACCACTGCATACGCGGCGGTGAAGTCGATATCATTTTCAGGGACGGCGATACGCTGGTATTCGGCGAGGTAAAAACGCGCAGCCAGAGCCGTTTCGGTTCGCCCGCCGAGGCTGTAAGCAAGAAAAAGCAAAGGCGCATCTGCCGGGCGGCGCTCGATTACGCGTTCACAAAAAATTGCGTTGATGAAAAGATGAGATTTGATATAATAGAGATCGTGAACGACAAAATTCACCAAATAAAGGGCGCCTTTGAGTATACTGAAGAGGAAAGATGAAAAGAGCCATTGTTCTTGCCATATTTGTGATTTTGCTGGCTTCGATGCCGTTTGGGACGGCGCTCGCGCAGGACGCGGCCAAACCGTCGTCCGCGACGCCTTCGGAAACCGTGCTCGCAACCATACTCACCATTGTGATGTCCGTGATTTTTATCGCGGCGTGCGTATTGCTGAACGTCCGTTCGGCGCTGGCGGACGGCGACGAATCGCCGTGGCCGGCGTTTGCGCTGATGGCTGCGGTCGCTGTGGCCATACGCATTATCGCCGCTTTGGTTTATGAGGGGTACGCGACGGATATCGCCTGCTTCAAGGGCTGGGCTTTATCCGCATATGGGGAAGGCCCCGCGCGCTTTTATACAGACACGGAACTGTTCGTGGACTATCCGCCGGGCTATATATATGTGCTGTGGGCGGTGGGGCTGGTGCGCGACGTTTTCTCCATCGACTGGACGAGCGCTTTGTTCACGCTGGTCATCAAGCTGCCGTCCGTCATCGCGGAGGTGGCGACCGCCGCGGTGGTATTCCGCGCCGCCAGAAAAGAGCTCGGTAAAACATTTGCGCTTCTTTGCGCCGCGTTTGTACTGTTCAACCCCGCGTTTTTCTTCAACAGCAGCGTATGGGGGCAGGTGGATGCGTTTTTTACACTGTTCGCCGTATTGTGCATCTGCTGGCTGAAAAAGGACAACCCGTGGCTCGGCGCGGCTTTTTTTGCCGCCGCGCTGCTGATCAAACCGCAGGCGCTCATACTCGCGCCCGTGGTGGGGCTGTATTATGTCTATGCGCTTTTTAAAAAAGGCAATTTCAAGCGCGGCCTGCTCGGCATATTCGGCGGCGGGGCCATCGGCGCGTCCGTGTTCGCTTTGGGCGTGCTGCCGTTTACGGGCGCGCAGAGCATGGACTGGATATTGCATAAGTACGCGGGCACGGTGGAATCGTACCAGTATGCCACCATCAACGCGTTCAATTTTTTCGCGCTGACGGGAGGCAACTGGATATCGTTCGATTCCACGCTGTGGTTCCTTCCGTACCGGGTTTGGGGCATCATTTTTATTGTATTGATATGTGCGCTGACGGTATTCCTGCAGTGGCGTTCAAGGGACGAGGGGCACCTTTTTGACCTCGCCGGGTTTGTGGTGATTTCCGTATTTATGCTGGGCCACGCGATGCACGAGCGGTATATCATGCCCGCCTGCATATTGCTGATATTCGCTTATGTGTACTCGCGCGATGCCGCGACGCTGTTTTTTGCGGCGGCGTTTTCAATGACGGCGCTGCTCAACCAAATGGTTGTGCTCTATGCGGATTCCGTACTGCCGTCCGAACTGCCGACGCTGCTGATTTCGGGCGTCAATGTGGCGCTTTATATCGCTTATTTCATGGTGACGGTCAAAAAACTTGCCAGCCGGCGGGTGCTTATCAAAAGCCCCGCGTATGGCGGATGAAACAGGATGCAGAAATATGAGAGACAGAAAAAACGAATGGCAGAAGCACGCACGCAGAAGGCTTTTTGACAAGCATGAAGAAACGCGCATGACCCGGACGGACTGGCTTGTGATGCTGGCGGTCACGCTGGCCTACGCGGTGGTTGCGTTTATCAATCTGGGCTCGGCCAATATCCCGCAGACGTACTACAATATGGACGGCGACGAGATCGTGGTGGAGTTTGAGCAGCCGGAGGATATATCGAGCATCCGCTATTTTTCCTCGCTTGGAATGGGCACGTTCTCTTTCAGCTATTCGATGGACGGCGAGGGCTATACGCCCGCGATGACCGATGTGACGGAAACGGCGGAAGACGGGACGACAGAGACGAAGCGGGAGCCGCTCAAGGTGGAGCACAAGGCCACGAACATGTACGAGTGGGAGTTTTATGACACGAGCTTTACCGCCCAATACGTGTCGATCAGCGTGGACGAGCCGGGGCTTCGGATGCTGGAGCTTGGGTTCTGCGACGCGGACGGAAAGCCTGTCGCCATCAAATCGGTGAAGAATACGAATCCCGATGCGGAGCGCGGCAATTCCCCGTCGTACATGTTCGACGAGCAGCAGTATGTGCCGCAGCGCACTTACTACATGAACGAGATGTATTTCGACGAGGTATATCACGCGCGGACGGCCTATGAGAACATCAACCACATCAAGCCGTATGAGATCACGCATCCGCCGCTCGGCAAGATCATACTGGGCATCGGCATCCGCATTTTCGGCATGAACCCGTGGGGGTGGCGCTTTATGGGGACGCTGTTCGGCGTGCTCATGCTGCCGCTCATGTATTACCTTGCCAAAAAGCTGTTCCATAAGACGCTGTACGCGTTTATACCGACGGCGCTTTTCGCGCTTGATTTCATGCATTATACGCAGACGCGCATCGCCACGATCGACAGCTACAGCGTGTTTTTCATCATGCTGATGTATCTTTTCATGTATATGTATACCGAGACGAACTTCAACCGCCAGCCGCTCAAAAAGACGTTGCTGCCGCTGGCGCTTTGCGGCGTGGCGTTCGGGCTCGGCGCGGCCACCAAATGGCTGTGCATATACGCGGGCGCGGGCCTTGCGGTGATTCTGTTCATGCAGCTTTTCAAGCGTTACCGCGAGTACGCTTACGCGCGGCTTGCGCTTTCCGCCGAAGACGCCGAGGGCATGGATAAAGGCCGCCGGGAGTTTCTGGAATCGGTCAGCCGCGGCTTTGTCAAAAACACGTTCGTCACGCTTTTGTGGTGCGTGCTGTTTTTCATCGTCGTGCCGCTCATCATCTATATCGCGTCGTATATTCCGTATATGACGGTGGAGGGGGAAGGCGCGTATACGTTTGCGGACGTGCTGAAAAATCAGGAGTATATGTTTCACTACCACAGCACGCTGAAGCCGGAGCATGTGCATCCGTTCTCGTCTCAGTGGTACGCGTGGCCGCTCGATATCCGTCCCGTGTTCTTCTTCCAGGGCAAAGGGTATACGGACGGCACGATGTCGTCGATGTCCACAATGGGCAATCCGCTGATCTGGTGGGGGGCGATCGCGTCGGTGATCGCGCTGATCGTGCTTCGGATACGCAAGGGCCGGCTCGGCAGACGCACGCTTTTTCTGACGATTGCGGCGCTGTCCCAGTACCTGCCGTGGATACTGGTGACAAGAGAAACATTTATCTACCATTATTTTGCGACGGTGCCTTTTCTGATACTGCTGATGACGGTGCTCGCAAAATACATGATCGAGCGGACAAAGCACGGCAAAAAGGCGGTATTCATATTCATCGGCGCGTGCCTTGTGCTGTTCGTGATGTTCTATCCCGTCACCACGGGTACGGTGGTATCCAAAGCGTATTCGGATACGTTCCTGCGCTGGCTGCCGACATGGCCGTTTTATTGAGGTGCTTTGCTTTGCTGAAAGATTTCGTTCTCAAAAACAGAAAAAACCTCGGCCATTTTGTCAAGTTTATGGTGGTCGGCGTCGTCAATTTCCTTGTGGATTACGGCGTGCTGACGCTGCTCAATAAGGCCGTCGGGTGGCCGCTCGTGATAAGCAACATCATTTCCTACTCGTGCGGTGTCATCAACAGCTTTATTTTGAACCGCTACTGGACGTTCAAGATGAAGCTGAGGTTCTTCTCAAGGTATGATCTGACGCTGCCCAAAGGGCGCTCGCTGCACCCCGTATTCGTATCGCCCGATTTCATGAAGTTCATATTCGTCAATCTCGTATCGCTGGGCGTGAATACGCTCTCGGTGCATATTCTTGGCGATCTGTACGGTTTACCCACTATCGTCGCAAAACTTGTCGCAACCGTCTTTTCGTTTACCGTCAACTTTGCGGGCAACAAGCTGCTTGTGTTCACCGAAAAGCCCCGCTGAGTAATAAAGCGATTGGAGAAATCCCTTGCTCTCCAAAATCTCAAGCTATGGCCTTCTGGGGCTCAACGGATTTTCCGTGGTCGTCGAAGCGGATATTTCTTACGGCATGCCGTCTTGCGAGACCGTCGGGCTGCCCGGCGCGGCCGTGCGCGAATCAAAGGAACGCGTCCGCGCGGCCATCAAAAATTCGGGGCTGAATTATCCGCAGCAGCGCATCACCATCAATCTCGCTCCCGCCGACTTAAAAAAACAGGGGCCGATCTACGACCTTGCGATCGCGCTCGGGCTTTTGTGCGCAAGCGCGCAGGCGCCCCAGCCGGACGAAAAGAGCGTATTCCTTGGCGAGCTTTCGCTGGACGGCAGGCTGCGCGGCATTTCGGGCGCGCTGCCTATGGCGATATCCGCGCGGGAAGCCGGTTTTGAAAAGCTGTTCATTCCGCCCGATAACGCGGCGGAAACGGCCTATATTCAGGGGCTCTGCGTTTATCCCGTCGAAACGCTGTCGCAGCTTGTCGGGCACCTTAAGGGCGAAAAACCGATACAGCCGCATCAAACGCTCAAATACAATCCGGACGATTCGGCGCTGTGCCAAAACGACATGGCGCATATCCGCGGACAGCTTCAGGCGCGCCGCGCGCTCGAAATCGCGGCGGCGGGCAGCCATAACCTTCTTTTTATCGGGCCGCCCGGTTCCGGCAAAACAATGCTTGCAAGGGCGCTGCCCGGCATATTGCCTGAGCTATGCTTTGAAGAAGCGCTTGAAATATCCAAGATCCAATCGGTTTGTGGTTTGAACGCAGGCGGGCTTGCGACGGAGAGGCCTTTCCGAAGCCCCCATCATACGCTCTCGACGGCGGCGCTCACGGGAGGCGGGCACAATGTGATGCCGGGCGAAATCAGCCTTGCCCACGGCGGCGTCCTGTTTCTGGACGAGCTTCCGGAATTCAAGCGCGAGGCGCTGGAAGCGCTGCGTCAGCCGCTTGAAGACAGACAAATCAGCATCGCGCGCGCCAACGCCAAAATCACATATCCCGCCGGCTTTATGCTGATTGCGTCGATGAACCCGTGCCCGTGCGGACACTATGGCAGCGACAAGCCGTGCCGCTGTTCGCCGCGGGAAATTAGGCAGTATCTGTCGCGCATCAGCGGTCCGCTGCTTGACCGCATCGACATGCATGTGGGCATGGACGCGGTGACATACGGAGAGCTTTCGGACGATAAGCCCGCCGAATGCTCGCGCGATGTGCGTGCGCGCGTGAACGCGGCAAGGCGGTTGCAGCGCCGCCGCTATGAGGGCGCCGGCATATACGGCAACGCGTCGCTTTCGGGCGAGCAGCTCGAGGCATACTGCGCGCTGTCGGCGCCGTGCCGCAGGCTTATGGAAACGGCGTACAGCGCGTTCGGCTTAAGCCCGCGCGGGCGGGCGCGCGTGCTCAAGGTAGCGCGCACCATTGCCGATCTTGCGGGGGCGGCGAATATCGAGGAGAACCATCTCGCCGAGGCGCTGCAGTACCGCGCGCCGGACGAACGGTACTGGGGATGAGCATGAACGGTTATACGGACGAGGAGAAATATTGGATATGGCTTGCGTCGCTGGGGCTGGGCGCCAAAGCGTATTATCAGGCGCTGGCGGCCTGCGGAAGCGCGGCGGCGTTTTTCGACGCCGTTGAAAAAGGCTCGGCGGTTTTGGACACGCTTCCGGCCGAAACGGTGCAGCCTGCGCGCGCGGCGTGCTCGCGCCAGCGTCTGGCGGAGTTTCTGGGCGAGCTGTCGTTCAAAGGGATAACCGCTCTGACAAGGCTCGGCGCGGCGTATCCCTCTTTGCTGGCGTCCATACCGTGGCCGCCGCCCGTGCTGTTTGTGAAGGGGACTCTTGCCGGAACGGAGCGCGGCATCGGCATTGTGGGAACACGCCGCTGCACGAGACGCGGTTTTGAGCTGACGCGACGCATTGCGTCGGAGCTGTGCGGAATGACGGTTGTATCCGGCCTTGCGCGCGGCATCGATACGGCCGCGCATCTCGGCGCGCTGGACGCCGGCGAAAAGACCGTCGCTGTGCTCGGCTGCGGCGCGGACGTGGTGTATCCGCCCGAAAACGGCGAGCTTTACAGCCGCATCGCCGAAAACGGAGCGGTCATATCCGAACTGCCGCCAGGCTCGGAGCCGTACATGGGCAATTTTCCGGTCCGCAACCGGATCATCGCGGGACTTTCGCGCGGACTGCTCGTGGTGGAATCGGAAATGAAGGGCGGCACTGCCATCACGGCGTCGCTTGCCATCAAATACGGGCGAGATGTGTTCGCCGTACCCGGCACGCCGCAGTCAAGCGTGGCCGAGCTGCCGAACACGCTGATATCAAACGGCGCTTTTCCCGCCGCAAGCGCGGCCGACATATCGGCGTACTACGGAGAGGGAGAAGAAGAAAAACGTGCGGATGAAAAGGCGCTGCCGGCGATGGATCTGATGCAGGCGCGCATCTATGAACTGCTGAAACGTGAGGACATGAGCGCCGAAGGCGTGGCGGCGCTTTCGGGACTGAACCCGAACGAGGCCGGTGTCGCGCTCACAATGATGGAACTTTCTGGCCTTATCAGACGTTTGCCGGGCGGAAGGTTCGGGGTTTGTTAAAGCGGAGGGCGCCAGTCTGTGCCGAGGCGCTCTGCTTTTTGGGCAGTGTGGAAATCCGCCGCGATTTTCAAATATACTCAGGTTATGTATTGTACTGTGACGGCATATAGTATATAATCAAAATGGTATAATATTATAAGAACAGCCCGATTTTGGGCAGGAGGGTCACATGAAAAAAGCAAGCATGGTTTTGGGTATCATCGGCGGTGCGATTTCGTTTCTGGCGGCGCTGGCCATCATCATTTTTGGCATTCTTTTACTTTCGATCAATACCAACTTTGTGATGGACATATGCCGCAGTTTTAACGTGAAGCCGTTCTTTTTGACCGATGACATTTTCAATCTCTCAACAAGCATCGCCGGTATCGTGCTTATCATTTGGGGGGTAATCAATGCCGCGTGCGGCGTGCTTGGATTGGTGGGCGGCACAATGGTGCAGAAAAACAGCACCACGGCCGGCATATTGATGATCGTGGCGGCGGGCATCAGCCTGGTGCTCTCGTTCAACTGGCTGTCGATGACGCTGTTTACGCTGGGCGGCATATTTGCGCTCGTCAAGGAAAAACCGCCCGTCGCGCCCGTTCAGCCGCCGGTGCAGCAATAATAAAAGGCTTGCAGTCGGGCCGATTTTTGGCGGTGGCTGCTTGAAAAGAAAAAAGCCCGGGGCGTTCACGTCTCCGGGCATTTTCATATCGACATAACAAAAAACGAAAAATGATACTGAGAGATATACAAAACGCACCGAGTGCATTTTGGATCAACAGGACAGCTCGCTGCCGTTGGTTGATATCAGTTTCGAATACCATTCAGCCGAGTCTTTGGGTATCCGTTTTTGAGTGACATAATCGATATAAATCAATCCGAAACGCTCGTCGTAACCGTTATGCCATTCGAAGTTGTCCGTCAGGCTCCAGTGCAGGTATCCAAGAACAGGCACGCCGTCTCCACAGGCCTTGCAAAGCTCCGTCAGATAGCGCTCAAGAAAATCGATGCGGTCGGGGTCGTGCACCCGTCCGTCAACAAAAATGCGGTCGTTGCAGGACTGGCCGTTTTCCGTAATCATGACGGGCAGGCCATAGCGTTTGAATATCCAGCGAGGGCCGAAGCGCAGCACCTTGGGCGTCACCGGCCATTTCATTGCCGTGCGCGGATAGCCCGGATATTTCGCCACATCCCTTCCGGCTTCATCCACCTCGCGCCCGTTGTAGATATTGAGGCCGATAAAATCGACTTTCTGCCGGATGATCTGCCAGTCTTCGGGGCGAACCGCCGATGCGAATTCGCCCATACCGGGCACATCGCATTCGGGATAACGGCCAAAAACCAGCGGGTCAAGAAACAGGTTGTGCGAAAACAGCCAATCCTCTCCCGAAACGACGAATGTCGATCTCTCGGCGGCATCGCAAAAGGCGGGCGCATCGGAAGCGGGATAGCAAAGGCGTCCGGTCGAGGCCGTGCCGATAGCGACACCGTCCGGACTTTCACCGCGCAGCGCCCTGATCGACAGCCCCTGAGCCAGCAGCACATTGTGCATACAGACGAATATTCTGCTTTTGGGCAGTTTGAGCCCCGGCGCATGCAGCCCGCGTTCGTGCCCCAGCGACAGGAAACACTGCGGTTCGTTGAGGGGAATATAGGTGCGCACACGTCCCGCGAAACGCCGCGCGACGAGCGCCGAATATTCCTCGAACGCATATATGATGTCTCGGTTTTCCCATCCGCCCTTTGCGCCGAGCGCAGACGGCGTATCCCAATGATACAGCGTCGGCATCGGCTCGATGCCGTTTTCGAGCAGCTTGTCGACAAGCGCGTCGTAATAGTCAAGCCCCTTCTCATTGACCGCGCCCCGGCCTTCGGGCAGTATGCGCGGCCAGCTCAATGAAAACCGGTAAGCCCGTATGCCGAACCGCTTCATGAGGCCGATATCCTCCTCATAGCGGTGATAAGCGTCGCAAGCGATCTCGCCGCTCTCGCCGTAAGGGATCGCGCCGCTGCGCAGACAGAAGTCGTCCCACACGCTTGAGCCTTTGCCATCTTCTTTGGCGGCGCCTTCCGTTTGATACGCGCTGCTGGCGGCGCCCCAAATGAATCCTTCGGGAAAAGCCATCAGATATACACCTCTGCGCGATACGTTTTTTTGCCGTTTTCAAACGGAATGACGTTTCCGTCCACCGCTTTTCCGTCCACGATCATTTCAAAGCTTTTTCTGCCGCTGTTATGGACGGTGATCGTATATTCCGCGCCGCGGAACACGCGCTTGACCGTATAGCTTGTCAGCTCCGCCGGTATGCACGGCTTGATCTTGAGGCCTTCAAAGGTGGGCGTGATGCCGAGAAGCGCCTGGCTCACGCAGACGAAAGACCATGCCGCGGTTCCCGTGAGCCAGCTGTTTTTGGCTTCGCCGTAACGGGCGGCGCTGCGCCCCGCGATCATCTGGCTGTATACATACGGCTCGGTTCTGTGCACGTCGCTGAATTCTTCCACATAAGCAGGGCAGGTGCGCCTGTAAACATCGAAGGCTTCTTCGGCATGGCCAAGCTCCGCCTCGGCTATGGCGATCCACGGGTTGTTATGGCAGAATATCGAGCCGTTTTCCTTATACGAAGGCGGATAGCTTGTAATCTCCCCAAGCTCCTTATGGTATTCGGTGTAGCAGGGGGCGAGCAGCTCGACGCCGTAATCGTTGAGAAGGCGTTCCCTGACGGATTTGAGCGCGCGCTCAGCGAGCCCTTCCTTTATGCCGATGCCTCCCATCACGCAGAATCCCTGCGGCTCGATGAATATCTGGCCTTCCTCGCATTCGCGGCTGCCGACTTTTTCTTCGAAGGCGTTGTAGGCACGAAGGAACCATTCGCCGTCCCAGCCATGCTGGATGACCGCCTCGCTCATCTGCTCCACCTCGCGCATGACGGCGTCGGCCTCCTCTTTTGAGCCGTATCGGCGGCAGATTTCCGCATATTCGCGGCCGTATTTGGCGAACATGCCCGCTATCAGCACGCTTTCCGCCTTTCCGCTTTCAAAGTTGGCGACGGTCTGGAAACTTTCGCCCGGCTTGTCGGAAAAGCAGTTCAGGTTCAAGCAATCGTTCCAGTCCGCCCGGCCGATGAGCGGCAGGCCGTGAGGCCCTTTGTGCGTGACGGTATAATTGATGCTGCGGCGCAGATGCTCGAAAAGCGGCTTTTCGCTGCCCGGCTTGTTGTCGAACGGAACTGGCTCGTCCAGTATGCCGTAATCGCCCGTTTCGCGGATGTACGCGGCCGTACAGGCGACAAGCCACAGCGGGTCGTCGTTAAAGCCCGTGCCGACATCGGTGTTGCCGCGCTTGGTCAGCGGCTGATACTGGTGATAGGTGCTTCCGTCCTCAAACTGGACGGCGGCGATATCGAGTATGCGCTCGCGTGCGCGTTCGGGCACAAGATGGACAAATCCGAGCAGGTCCTGACAGCTGTCGCGGAAGCCCATTCCGCGGCCGACGCCGCTTTCAAAATAGCTGGCGCTACGGCTCAAATTAAACGTGATCATGCACTGGTACTGGTTCCATATGTTTACCGCGCGGTTGAGCTTCTCGTTGGGGCTTTGAAGCGTGAATCGGCTTAAAAGCCGCGCCCAGTGCTCTTTCAGCGCGTCAAAGGCGGATTCGACGTCCTCCCTGCGGGCAAAGCGCTTGATCATCGCTTTGGCTTTCGTCTTGTTGACAACGCCTTTGCTTTCCCATTTATCTTCGGGCGTGTTTTCCGCATATCCGATCATAAATATGAACGTCTTTTCCTCTCCCGCGTCAAGCGTCATATCGATGCGGTGGCTGCCGATGGGAGACCAGCCGCTTGCCACGCTGTTGCCGCTTTTTCCCGCGCAAACCATCTGCGGCGCTTCCCATGAGGAAAAGCGGCCGATGAATGTTTCGCGGTCGGTATCGAAACCGTTTACGGGGGCGTTTACGCTGTAAAAAGCGTAATGGTCGCGCCTTTCGCGGTATTCGGTTTTGTGGTAGATCACGCTGCCGTCGATCTCCACTTCGCCGATGCTCAAATTGCGCTGGAAATTGAGAGAGTCGTCGGAAGCGTCCCACAGGCACCATTCGACGGCGCTGTAAAGCTGGACCGTTTTTTGAGCCGAACCTTCGTTCTTAAGCGTCAGCATATTGATTTCGCAGCTTTCGCCGAGGGGCACAAAACACGTCAGCCTGACGGCCAGCGCATTTTTGGCGCTTTCAAATATCGTATAGTTCAGGCCGTGACGGCACCTGTAGCTGTCGAGAGCCGTTTTGGACGGCAAAAAGCCGGGGTTCCATACCGTATCGTTCTCCTTGATATAGTAATGGCGCCCGTCCTGATCGTAAGGGACGTTGTTGTAGCGGTAGCGCGTGATGCGGCGGAGCTTTGCGTCTTTGTAAAAACAGTATCCGCCCGCCGTATTGGAAATGATGCTGAAAAAATCGCTGCTGCCAAGATAGTTGATCCAGGGCATCGGCGTGGCCGGCGTTTCAATCACATATTCCTTTGCTGCGTCGTCAAAATGACCATATTTCATTGCGGTGATCTCCTGTATCGTGTGTGATAAAATAAACGATAACGATTTCGTATTCGTGGATTATTCTATACGTCCGCGTGTAAAAAGTAAAGATATTTTAAAAAAAACAGACAGAATATTGAGTATAAAACGAATATATGGATGAAAAAACAGCGGCGAGCGCCGATTTTTTATTGTTTAACCCTATTGACTTATCGGAAAATGATGCTATATAATAAGAGCGCGAAAACGATTAAGCCATATTTGATGTGAAAGTATGATAAATGATTTAGACGCGATGAGTAGGTATAATCCTTTATAATCGTTTCTAAGGGGTGTCGAATGGTCACAATAAAGGATATATCGAAAAGGTGCGGCGTTTCCGCCGCCACCGTCAGCAAAGCGCTCAACGGCTATCCGGATATCGGTGAAGAGACGGCGGAATATATACGCAGTGTGGCCAAAGAGATGGGGTATCTGCCCAATGCGACGGCGCGCGCGCTCAAAACGAACCGCTCGAACAATCTCGGCGTGCTGTTTGTGGATCAGACGCATTGCGGTTTGACGCATGAATACTTCTCGTCCGTGCTCAACAGCTTTAAGGTGGAAGCGGAAAGCAGAGGGTTCGACGTCACATTTATCAGCAAGAACATCGGCCGGTTTGAAATGAGCTACTACGAGCATTGCAAATACCGCAACTGCGACGGCGTGGTGATTGCAAGCGTCAACTTCAAAGACCCGGACGTGGTCGAGCTGGTCAGCAGCGAGATACCCACGGTAACGATTGACCACGTGTTTGACAACAGGACGGCGATTCTGTCCGACAACATCGAGTGCATCCGGCAGCTTGTGCATTATCTGTATGAGTGCGGGCATCGAAGGATCGCCTATATCCACGGCGAAGACACTTCAGTGACTCAGAAGAGGCTTGCCAGCTTCCACAGGACATGCGCGGAGCTTGGTATTGAAACGCCGGACGAATATGTGAAACAGGCGTTTTATCACGATCCGAAAGCGAGCGGGCTGGCCACTCGGGAGCTTCTCTCCCTGCCGGTCCGGCCCACATGCATCATGTACCCCGATGATTTTTCATTCATCGGCGGCATGAATGAAATTGAGCGGCATGGGCTTGAGATCCCCGACGACATCAGCGTTGTGGGGCACGACGGAATTTATCTCTCCGAAGTGCTGCGCCCAAGGCTGACGACGCTCAAGCAGGACACCGAGACGCTGGGGAAAAAGGCGGCCGAAAAGCTGATCGAGGCCATCGTTTCACCCAAAACATATATTCCCCAGCAGCTGACCGTTCCGACGTATCTGGTTGAGGGAAGAACGGTCAAAAAGCTGAACGCGTCGGTATCGGCTGCTGATTTTTGAAGCTTGGGTTCCTCGGGAATCTTGTCATATTTCCAGTTTGGCATGCGCTTCACCGCGTGTGCAATAAAAAAAGGAGGAAACATAGAAGCAATGAAAAAAACAATCGCGGTTTTATTGAGTCTTGTGATGGTTTTGGTTGTGTTTGCGGGATGCTCTGCGCCTGCCGCTTCTCAATCGCCGTCTGAAAGCGCGTCTGCGTCGGCGCCGGCAAGCGAGTCGCCCAGCGAATCGGCCAGCGCGGAACCGGCTGGTGACAAGGTCATCAACCTTTATTCGTTCACCGATGAAGTGCCGAAAATGGTACAGCGGTATATCGACACCCATCCGGATTTCGGTTACACTGTAAACGCGACGATCATCGCGACGACGGACGGTCTGTATCAGCCCGCTCTCGACCAGGCTCTGACGGCCGGCGGCGACGAGGCTCCGGATATGTACTGCGCAGAATCCGCTTTCGTTCTGAAGTATACACAGGGCGATATGTCGAGCTATGCCTGCCCGTATGCTGACCTCGGAATCGATGTGGACGCGGAGATCAAAGCTGCGGACATCGCTCAGTATACCGTTCAGATCGGAACCCGCCCGAGCGACAACGCTCTGGTCGGCCTAGGCTACCAGGCGACGGGCAGCGCGTTTATTTACCGCCGCTCCATCGCGAAGGATGTTTGGGGAACGGACGATCCGGCTACTATCACATCAAAGATCGGCCCCGGCTGGGATAAGTTCTTTGCCGCTGCCGAAGAGCTCAAGAAGAAGGGTTATGCCATTGTTTCCGGCGACGGCGACATCTGGCACGCCATTGAGAACAGCTCCGACACACCGTGGGTGGTTGACGGCAAGCTCAATATCGACCCGAAACGCGAAGCCTTCTTAGACTATTCTAAGACGCTGACGGACAAAAAGTATTCCAACATTACTCAGGACTGGACAGACGCTTGGTATGCCGACATGCAGGGCATCGGTGAGAAACCGGTATTCGGATTCATGGGACCCGCTTGGCTGATCAACTATGTCATGGTCAAGAACAGCGGTTCCGAAATGAATGACGACGGAACAGTGAAGACCCCGGGCGGCACCTATGGCGACTGGGCGGTCTGCGAGGCTCCTGTGGGATTCTTCTGGGGCGGCACATGGCTGCTGGCCAACAAGGACTCCGACAAGAAGGAAGCTGTTGCAACGCTGATCGATTGGATTACCCTCCAGTGCGACAAGGACAGCCTCCAGTATGCCTGGGCCAACGGCACACTCTATGATACGGCCGGCACAAAGGATACGGTTGCTTCCAACACCGTTATGGCGATGTCCGACGGCAAGCTGGACTTCCTCGGCGGACAGAATATGTTCGACGTGTTCGGCAAAGCGAACGCTGCTGCGAACGGCTCCAACCTGACGCAGTACGACGAGACGATCAACAACATCTGGCGTGACCAGGTCCGCCAGTATGCGGCAGGCAAAATCAGCCGTGACGACGCGATCAAGGCGTTCAAGCAATCTGTGGCTGACCAGCTTGGCCTCGCTGTTGAGTAATCAACAGATAACTGATTATGTAAAACGCGTATGTGGACGGACGGAATTCTTCCGTCCGTCCACAGCCGTTATTTCCAGCCAAAATCTCGCCATTGGGGGAAACCGATATGCTTCAGAAAAGCAAAGCTTTGAAGAGCGTCAGTTATGCCAAGTATGGTTACTATTTCAGTATTCCGTTCATTGTCGCATTTCTGATCTTCATGCTCTATCCGACGATATTTACGGCCATTCTTGGCTTTACGGATTTTAAAGGTGTCGCAACGACGACATATCATTTTCTTAAAGAACCATTTGCAAATTTTGCAAGCATACTGCAAAACAAAACATTTCTCAATGCTCTGGCCAATACCGTGATCATATGGCTGATGAATTTTATACCTCAGCTGGGTCTTGCGATGCTGCTGACGGCATGGTTTACAAGCAGCAGGCGGAGGATTCGCGGCCAAGGCGCATTTAAGGTGATGTTCTATCTGCCGAATATCATCACAGCCGCGACGGTGGCTGTTTTGTTCGCCGCGATCTTCGGTTATCCGGTAGGGCCTGTCAACGATTTGATCAAGACGTTTGGCGGAGAGGCATTCTATTTTACAAACGATGCTCTGGCGGCCAAGCTGATTGTCGCATTTATCCAATTCTGGATGTGGTACGGCTATACGACCATCATACTGATTTCCGGTGTGCTGGGCATCAATCCCGAATTGTTTGAAGCGGCGGAAATCGACGGTGCGAGTTCCGCTCAGACCTTCTGGCGTGTGACGATTCCATGCCTGCGGAATATCATGATTTTTACGCTGATCACAAGCTTAATCGGCGGCCTCAACATGTTCGACATACCGAAGCTGTTCATCTGGAACGGCGGGCCGGCCAACGCGACAATGACGACGAGCGTATTCATCTATTCGCAGGCGTTCAGCGGCACATATCTTTACAATACTGCGGCTGCGGCCAGCATGATCATGTTTGTCATTATTGCGCTTTTATCCGGATTGATCTTTTTCCTGATGCGCGACAGATATGAAGTTCGCTTAAGGAAAGCGGCCAGACGTGCGCGCAGAGAGATGCTTCGGGCCAGAAAGGAGGCGCACGCATGAAAAAACGCAGCAAATCGAATGTCCCGGTTTATATTGTCTGCATTATATTGGCGCTGCTGAGCATTCTGCCGTTTTGGATCATGATCGTGAACTCGACGCGCAGCACACCGGAGATTCAGCAGCATGCGATTTCGCTGATACCGTCTACGCACATTGATAATAATATTCAAGTGCTCAACGGCAAAACATTCAATCCGTTCACCGGGTTTATCAATTCCTTGATTATTTCGACCGGCGCCACGATACTGGCGATATATTTCTCGACGCTGACGGCGTACGCGCTGTTTGCATATCGGTGGAAGCTTCGTCAGCCGTTCTTTACGCTGATTTTGGCGGTCATGATGATACCGACGCAGGTCGTCAGTATCGGGTTCTACCAGTTCATGTATCAGATCGGCATGACAAACAACTTCCTGGCGCTGATTTTGCCAAGCATTGCGGCGCCGATGACGGTATTCTTTATGCGTCAGTATATGATGTCGTCCTTGAATCTTGACATTGTGGCATCGGCGCGAATCGACGGAGCGGGCGAATTCCGCATATTCAACGGGATTGTGCTGCCTATTATGAAACCGGCCATGGCGACGCAGGCGATATTTACATACGTCACAAGCTGGAACAGTCTGTTCCTTCCGATGATATTGCTGACGAGAAAAGAGAATTACACGATGCCGATTATGGTCAGCCTGCTCAAAGGCGATATATACAAGACGGAATACGGCGCCGTTTATCTCGCGCTCACACTGTCTGTGCTGCCTTTGCTGATCGTGTATTTTATACTTTCGAAGCATATCATAGCGGGCGTCGCGCTTGGATCGGTCAAAGAATAGGCTGAGCGTTTATGGGAGAGCAATTAGCGGCTTTTAAGGAATGGCTTAAGCAAAAACTCACTTTGGCGAGTGATTTAATTATCTTAAATTTTCTTTTCATCCTCTGCAGCATACCGGTTATCACGCTGGGTGCTGCAGAGGCCGCTTGTTATATGAGCCTGATTCGGATATTGCGCGGAGAGAAGATTGGATTCTCGCTGAAAGGGTTTATAAGCGATTTCAAAGGCTGTTTTAAGAAGGCGACGCTGGGCTGGCTGCTCGAAATTGTCTGTTTGGCGCTGCTCGCGGGGGATATATGGTTTGCCGTGTTCTATTCGGAGCCGGACAACATGTTTTTCCTGATATTTTCGTGTCTGCTTGCGGTGGTTGTTTTGCTGACGTCGGTATGGTTTTATCCGCTTGTGGCGCGGTTTGAGAATAAGCTTGGCGCTCACATTAAAAATTCCATGCTGATGACGCTGGCACGGCTTCCAAGAACGCTTCTTGCGATGCTGATGCAAGCGGCGGTGATAGCGGTTCCGATGCTGGTCTTTGACGTTTTCGCTTTTATCGGCTGGTTCTGGATACTGTTCGGCGCGTCGATGCCGCTGTATTTTACGGCAAAATTACTACGGAAAGATTTGCAATGCGAGCCGGCGGCTGAAAAAGAGATGCAAGAATCATGAATGTATGATATAATAACGTCGGTTTATACCGGCGATGACTGCCGAATCAACGTACGATTCTCAACTTGGGCGCTGCCCAAATTAAAGTATACCGGATGACTCCACCTATGCTCATCCGGGAAGCTAAAAAAGGAGGTTAAAATTATCCGCATCGGCTTGCGGTGCAGCAGTGTGGAGACCTGCTGTAATTCCATCGTCACATTTTTCGGGCGGTGGGGAGCTGCGCAGTTAGCGGAGGCTGTGCGCGGCAGAGCCGTATCTATGGCACAGGTGACACTCAAAAACATCAAAAAGGTTTACGACAAATCCGTCGTAGCCGTACACGAATTCAATCTTGAAATCAAAGACAAAGAATTCGTTGTGCTCGTCGGGCCTTCGGGCTGCGGCAAATCGACCACGCTGCGTATGGTGGCGGGGCTCGAGGAGATCACGGAAGGTGAGCTGTATATTGACGACAAGCTCGTCAATGCCGTCCCCCCGAAAGACAGGGATATCGCGATGGTTTTCCAGAACTACGCGCTTTATCCGCACATGACCGTTTATGACAATCTCGCGTTTGCTCTTAAGCTTCGCAAGGAGAAAAAGGACGAAATCAAGCGCAAGGTGACACAGGCCGCCGAGATACTCGGCATAACAGACTTGCTCGACCGCAAGCCGAAAGCGCTATCAGGCGGGCAGCGCCAGCGTGTCGCAATAGGACGCGCGATCGTTCGTGAGCCAAAAGTGTTCCTGATGGACGAGCCGCTGTCTAACCTTGACGCGAAGCTCAGAAACCAGATGCGCGCCGAGATCATCAAGCTGCGTCAAAGGATCGACACAACGTACATATACGTGACGCACGACCAAATTGAAGCCATGACGCTGGGCGACCGCATCGTCATCATGAAAGATGGGTACATCATGCAGATCGGAACGCCGCAGGATGTGTTCCACAGGCCTGCCAATAAATTCGTGGCAGGGTTCATCGGT
>JAJUJH010000150.1 GCA_029265435.1 Clostridiales bacterium | reverse complement strand
GAAAAAAATGTGGACAATCCATGACGGAAATGTATCATTTTATAACTGGCAGGAAAAAATGAATCCGCTGAAGAATACTATACTTACAAAGCGTTTGTTTATTAGAACTGAAATGGAGGTACAATAGTTAAAACTTATCCCGAAGGAAAGGGATATAAAAATACATAGAGAGGGGGGCGGAATTATGCGCGTCAGCATAGCGGGAAAGGGCATGGAAGTGTCCGATTATTTAAAGGATCTCGTCACAAAAAAGGTGATGAAGCTTCAGCGGTTTTTTGACGAGGATACCGAGGCGCACATAACGATGTCGATTCAGAAATCGCGGCACATTGTGGAGGTGACAATCCCCTTCGATGGGATTGTCCTTCGCGGCGAGGAAGCCACGGGGGACATGTACGCGTCGGTTGACGGCGTGATCCGAAAGCTTGAGAAGCAGATCCATAAGCACCGCACGGCGCTGAAAAAACGTCTGCGCGAAAATGCGTTCACCAGCGAAGACGACGCTTATGCGCAGGCACTTGCGGAAGAAAAGCAGCCTGCGGTGGTGCGCACCAAAAAGTTTGTGGTAAAGCCGATGGATATCGAGGAAGCCAAAATGCAGATGGAGATGTTGGGTCATCAATTCTTCGTATTCAGAAACGCGGTCACAAACGAGATCAACGTGCTTTATGTGCGTCACGACGGGGACTACGGCCTCATAGAGCCGGAAAGCGAGTAAAACAGATAAGCATATCAAAAAGGCGGGATCTTCCCGCCTTTTATAATACAAAAGCGTGCTTAAAAGCAGCTATAAGAAATACCGAACGCCGCTTTCAAATATCCTCTGATCCTTCTCGCCGGGAACATTTTTCAGCGTGTTCACCGTAAACCGCTCGCTGTGAGCCATCTTGCCGAATACGCGCCCGTCAGGAGAAAGAAGCCCTTCCACCGCAAGCATCGAACCGTTCGGATTGCCGTCTCCCATCGTCGGTCTGCCTTGCTCGTCGACATACTGCGTGGCCACCTGCCCCGATTCAAACAACGCCATCGCTTCATCCGGATTTGCGGCAAACCGGCCTTCTCCGTGAGAAACGACGACGGTATGGATATCGCCGGGCGAGCAAAGAGAAAGCCACGGCGACGCATTGGAGCAAACGCGCGTGCGGACCGCCTGAGACACGTGGCGGCCGATTGCGTTGAATGTGAGCGTCGGGCTGTCGTCCCGCATGTCCCGAATCTCTCCGTAAGGCACGAGCCCCAGTTTGATGAGCGCCTGAAATCCGTTGCAGATGCCGAGTATCAGTCCGTCGCGGCTGAGAAGGCCGTGCACCGCGTTCTTCACGCGCGGTTCTCTGAACAGCGCCGCAATGAATTTGCCGGAGCCGTCCGGCTCGTCGCCGCCCGAAAAACCGCCCGGGAACATCAGAATCTGGCTTTCGGCAATGCGTTTCGCAATTTCATTGATGCTGTACTCGATATCCGCCGCGCACAAATTGCGGATCACAAATATGTGCGGTATGCCGCCCGCGCGGCTGAACGCGTTTGCGGAATCGTATTCGCAGTTGGTACCCGGAAAAGCGGGGATAAATATGCGCGGTTTTCCTCGAATACCGGTGTAGATGTGGATGGATCGGGCGGTGAAAAGCCTGTCCGGCGCATCGCCCGGCGCTTCCGCGCGAATCGGAAACACGCGGGAGAGCGTCTGCTCGTATTCCTTTATCAAAGCGTCAAGGGATACCGTTTCACCGTTCAAAGCGATGCCGCTGCCGCCTGTTTCGCCGATAATCTCAAAATCAAGGCCGTTTCCCTCAAGCACGATGTCGCCGTAAGCCTTTGAGGAAAGCTCGTCAAGGCCGCCTTGTAATGACGCGCCGATACCGTTGCCGAATGCCATCTTGCAGACGGCGGCAAGCACGCCGCCGCGTTCCACCGCGCAGGCTGCTGTAATCTTTCTGCCGACGATTCCGGCCAAAATCCTTGCATAAACGTCTTTGACGCTTTCAAAATCCGGCATGCCGGTTTCGTCGCGGCGTATGCGCGCGCGGTATATGAGGCTGCCGCTTTTTTTGAATTCGGGAGAGATCACATGCGCGGCGCTTTGCGTACAAAGCGCGAAAGACACAAGTGTGGGCGGCACATGAAGGTCTTCAAACGTACCCGACATCGAATCTTTTCCGCCGATCGCGGGCGTTTGCAGATGCCGCTGTGCCCACCATGCGCCGAGAAGCGCCGCAAGCGGCTTGCCCCAGCTTTCCGCGGTGCGCATGCTCTCGAAATATTCCTGAAATGTGAGCCATGCGCGCGAACTGTCTCCGCCTGCCGCCGTCAGCTTTGCGAGGGACAGCACGACCGAGTAAACGGCGCCGAGCATCGGATTTTTCTCCATCAAATAAGGGTCGAAGCCGTAGGAGAAAAGCGTTGCGGTGTCGCACTCGCCGTCGGCGGGAATCTTGGCCGCCATTGCCTGCATCGGTGTCAGACGTTTTGCGCCGCCCAGCGGCATGACCACGGAGCCGGCGCCGATCGTGGAGTCGAACATCTCGATCAGCCCCTTTTTGGAGCAGATATTGAGGTCTTTCATCATGGCGCTGAGGCGGTCGGAAAGCGTGCCATCAAAAGGCTCGTCGAAAAGTCCGTCGTATTGCAGGTTCGAAATGTGCGCGTCGGCCGATGCCGTCGCGCCGTTTGTGTTCAAAAATGCGCGGGATAAAGAAACAATGGGTTTGCCGCGCCAGAAAAGCTCCATGCGCCCCGCGTCGGTCACCTCCGCCACCTTTGCGGCGTGCAGGTTCTCCTGCGCCGCAAGCGAAAGCACGGCGTCCAGATCCTTCGGATCGATCACGACCGCCATGCGCTCCTGGCTTTCGGATATTGCGAGCTCCGTGCCGGACAGCCCTTCGTATTTTTTGCGAACAAGGTCAAGATCCACACGAACGCCGTCCGCCAGCTCGCCGATCGCCACACACACGCCGCCGGCTCCAAAGTCGTTGCAGCGCTTCACACGCCGCGAAAAATCGCCGTTTCGGAACAAACGCTGAAGCTTGCGTTCGGTCAGCGGGTTTCCCTTCTGTACCTCCGCGCCGCAAACGTCGATCGATTGCTTGTCGTGCGCTTTTGACGAACCCGTTGCGCCGCCGCAGCCGTCGCGTCCGGTTGCGCCGCCCAGCAGAAGGATATAGTCGCCGCATTCCGGGGTTTTGCGCACCACGTTCTCGGCGGGCGCCGCGCCGACCACCGCGCCGATCTCCATGCGCTTGGCCTGAGAGCCTTTGTGATAGATTTCGTCCACAAGCCCCGTGGCAAGCCCAATCTGGTTGCCGTAGGAAGAATAACCTTCCGCAGCGCCGAGACTGATTTTTCTCTGCGGCAGCTTGCCGGGCAGGGTGTCGGAAACGCTTTCGCGCGGATCGCCGCTGCCCGTCACACGCATCGCGTGATAGACATACGAGCGTCCCGAAAGCGGGTCCCGTATCGCGCCGCCAAGGCACGTGGCCGCGCCGCCGAACGGCTCGATCTCGGTGGGGTGGTTATGCGTTTCGTTTTTGAACATGATCAGGTAATCGCGCGGCTCGCCGTTGACCGTTACTTTTTGCCGGATGGAGCACGCGTTGATTTCTTCGGACTCGTCAAAATCAGCCATGAGGCCCTGGCGTTTCGCTTCCTTTGCGTAAAGCGTCGCGATATCCATAAGGCAGACGTCCTTTTGACGGGCGCCGTAAACGGCTTGCCGCGCCTTGAGGTATTCGTTATAGATGGCCTCTGCCTGAGATGCACCGTCGCCGAACGTGACGTTTTTCAATCGTGTCAAAAACGTGGTATGACGGCAGTGATCCGACCAATAGGTGTCTATGACGCGCAGCTCTGCAAGCGTCGGATCGCGGTGCTCCTCGTTTTGAAAATAGTCCTGCACGAATTTCAAATCGTCAAAGCTCATCGCGAGCGCGTATTCGGCGATCATGGCTTTAAGACCATCGCCGTCCAATAAGCAAAAGCCCGTCAGAACCGGCACGTCGGGCGGTTCGGGCAGTGTTTCGGCAAGCGTATCCGGCAGGTCAAAAGACGCCTCGCGCGATTCGACGGGATTGATTACGTATTTTTTGATGTCGCATGCGTCGGCGGCAGTGATTCCCGAAAGCACATACACCGTTGCGCATTTGACAGTGGGCCGCGGGCACCGTACGGCGAGCTCGCAGCATTGGGCCGCGCTGTCCGCCCGCTGGTCGTACTGGCCGGGCAGGTATTCTACCGCAAAAACCACGTCGTCCGAGCCGCGGTCAAAATCGCCGTCATAAACGATATCAACGGGAGGCTCCGCAAAAACCGTGCGCAGCGCCGCCTGAAAGCTATTATCGTCCATGCCTTCAATATCGTACCGGATCAGTATGCGAACGCTGCGAAGCGACGTTTTTCCGAGAGTGCTTTTAAAATCGGCGAGCGCTTTTTTTGCCGCGATTTGAAATCCATCCTTTTTCTCCACATAGATGCGTCTGACTGGCGACATATTTCCGTACATTCTCCTTTTCAAATGGCCAAAAGCCCGTATAAAAAACGTATCAATATGAAGTATAAATGTTTTTTTGTTCGGATGCAATTGTTCGGGCGACGCGCTTTGCATTAAAATCAGAAAAGTTCGTGTTTGCACCTATTAAGGGAAGCCGCGATGCGCGATTGTTTCAAGACCGGCAGGGCCGGCCGGTCCGAACGGATATGATATCGTTCCGGAAAAATGAGCAGTTTGTGAATAAAGTGAAATCGCTCTTTTAAAAGCCGAAGCTTTAGACTATAATATATAATAATATAGAAGAATTGAATCACACTACGGAGGAACGGGAATGCTGCATATCGGCAAAGACGCGATGGTGCCAATCAAGGATATCATCATGATACTTGATTATAAAGAAGCGATGACGAACGACGACACGCACAATTTCTTGAAAAAGCTCAAAGACAGCGCCCATCAGATCTTTCTTGAAGAGTATAACATCAAGTCGGTGATTGTGGCTCGGTTTCTTGATAAATATTTTATTTATTATTCGCCGATTTCCTCCGCCACATTGTATAAACGGTCACGAACATAAAGTTTCATATAAATTTAAGGAGACAGTCATGCCAAACAATCAAAACGAACAGCAATATGACGCCTCGCAGATACAGGTTCTGGAAGGTTTGGAACCCGTGCGCAAAAGACCCGGTATGTATATCGGCTCGACGGACGAACGCGGTTTGCACCACCTTGTTTACGAGGTCGTCGACAATTCTGTGGACGAGGCGATGGCCGGATACTGCGACAGGATCGAAGTCACGATCAAGGCGGACGGAAGCGCGCTCGTCGTGGACAACGGACGCGGCATTCCGGTGGACGTGCATCCCAAGGTCGGCAAATCGTCGCTTGAAGTGGCGCTTACGATGCTTCATGCGGGCGGCAAATTCGGGGGCGACGGCTATAAGGTGTCGGGCGGCCTTCACGGCGTGGGCGTATCCGTCGTCAATGCGCTGTCCAAAAAGCTGATTGCGCAGGTGAAGCGGGACGGAAAAATATACGAGATGACTTTTCTGCGCGGCGAGCCGCAGGGCGATATCCATGTGGTCGGTGAAGCGTCCGAAACGGGTACATCCATACAGTTCTGGCCGGATGAAGAAATATTCGAAACGGTTGATTTCGTATTTGATACGCTGCGTGCGCGGATGCGCGAGCTTGCGTTTTTGAACGGCGGCGTGCGCATCATTTTAAACGACGAGCGCAAAGACCAGCATTATGATTACTGCTTTGAGGGCGGGATCAATTCGTTCGTCAAATTCTTAAACAAGAACAAGGTGACGCTGCATCCGGAGCCGATCTATTTGGTGACCGAAAAAGATACCACATGTGTGGAAATTGCGATGCAGTACAACGAT
>JAJUJH010000152.1 GCA_029265435.1 Clostridiales bacterium | reverse complement strand
GCTTAACGGCTGGTTCGAGACAGTGATCGACTTTGAGCTTGCCGGCGCGGAATTAAAGATAACGACAAAGAAGCTTCGGCTGAATGCGGACGACAATGATCTTGTATTCTGCGCATCGGCATTTCCGGTCAGGTAAATCACGGCGGCATCATTGCTGAAGGTTACTGGTTCGTAAACCTGCTGCGGTATTCGCTTGGCGTCATATTCTCGTATTTTTTAAACACCTGAGTAAAATGCGAGAAATATGAGTATCCCAATTCCAATGCGATCATGCTGACGGAGATGTTCGAGTGCTCAAGCATCTCCTTTGCAGCCGAGACTTTCGATTGGTCGATGTATTCCTTGATATTCTGTCCCGTTGCCCGCTTGAACAGCTTTGTGAAATATTCGGCGCTCAGGTTGACATGGTCCGCAACGTCCTTCACCGTGATCGGAAGTGAAATATTGCTTGCAATGAAGCTCTTTGCTTTTTCAACGTCGCTTTTCGAGGCGTTGTTCTTCTGAATATCGTCTATGGCGCTCAGCATATAGCTGACCGCCTTCCTGAGCGAATCGACATCCTTGAAGCTGCCCATATAATCCGCATATGTGTACGCATCGTTAAACAGTTTGCTTACATCGGCATTGTTGTCGTAGAAAAAACCGAAAAAAATGTGGGTCAGCTGCTGGTGCAGCTCGCAAAGCGCCTTAAGCTTATTTTTGCTGTTTGAAACGATTTTGTTCAGATAATCGTCGATTTCTTTTTCAAGTATCCGCTTTTGTCCGGCAACTATTAATGTTTTCCATCGTTCGGCGCTCTCCGCCAGATTGCTTGCTATTGTGGACGAAAAATCGAGACCCGAAGTCAGATATATTCCCGTGCGGTTGCTGACATTTTCATCGATATACAAGTGCATTTTTTTGATTTCATCTCGTGCGTTTTCATAGGCAACCCAATCGCCAATATAACACGTGAGAGCCTCATTCTCCAATTCCTCGCTGAGCCTATCATAGAACGTCTGGTACTGTACGCCTGAAATGGCGGCATCTTCCGAAGTTGCGGAGAACAAAACGAGGACAAATTGACGCATTGGATTGATCGTGCTGAGCGCCAGTATTGGATAAGTGATATTTGCCTGCTTAAGCGCGTTGGATATCGCTTTATGAATTCTCTTTTCGGAGAAAATCGGTTCATTCGAGATGCGGAACGACTGAACATTGATAATGATGATCTGCATCTTCTTATCTCTGCTGATCGGAACCCATTTTGTTCAAAAACTCCAATGAGGAATTTGCATCTTCGGGTATCCTCGAGAACAATTCAGTAACCACATGATCCATCAGCTCGGTGACGTTTGTTTCAAGCAGCTGCCCATACTGATAGAGACGGTTCTTTTTTCTCTGTTCGTAGATATGCTGCAGCGCTCGGCGCAGGCATTCCTCGATCTCCTCGTAAGGCGCAGGCTGCAAAAGATAATCGAAGCAGCCCAATTTGATGCTTTCCTGCGCATAACTGAATTCCGCATGCGAAGTCAGCAGAATGCGAAGCGTATCGGGATATTTTTGCTGTATCTTTTTATTGAGCTCGAGACCGTTCTCTCCCGGCATTTCGATATCTGCGAGCATAATATCCACGGGTATCTCGCTGAATACAGCAAGCGCCTCTTCGCTGCTGGTAGCGGAACGCACAATGTCGATGCCCAGTTCACTAAAGCGCACACCCGATAATATGCCGTTAATGACAGATATCTGATCGTCAACGATAAGCACATTCATTGTTTTTCTTCCTTTTCTTCCTCAGTCGTTTTTTTTCGTATCGGAAGGTATATCACCGAACATGCGCCTCCCTGCGGGGCGTTGAAAAAAGCGATCTGATAATCTTCATGATAGATTAAAGCCATCCTCCTTTTTAAATTGCTGATGCCGATATGATACTGCTCAAACTGTTCGTCCGGCCCGGAGAGCTTTTTAAGCATGTCTTTGCTATAGCCGATGCCGTTATCGCTCATACGCAGCCTAATATACGGTTTTTCATCTATTTCAATTTTATCCGCCTGAACAAGAAAACGAAGGATTTTATTGTTGTCCGAATTATATTTATAGGAGTTTTCCATAAAAGTTTGCACCACAAGGGGCGGCACCATACAATCCAATAGGCTTTCATCCACCTCAAGATTAAGAAGAAGCGGATTGGCGCGGTCCATCCGGATGATCTGATAATAATCCTGCAATTCGTCTATCTCGGATTTCAGCGTGACCAGCATGAGATTGTCATGGAAAATATAGCGCAGATGATTTGAGAAAGCAATGATCATCATCTTTATCATTTCCACCTCGCCTCTTTCGGACATGTTGTAGAGGCTTTTCAGGCAATTCAGCAGAAAATGCGATCTCGTCTGCAATTGATAGTATTGCAAAAGGGCGTGCTCCTTTTCCCGGGTCTTGCTGATATTTTCCCGTTCCAGATTGACCTTTTTTTCAACAAGCTGATTCAGCGCAATTCGTATTGTTGAAAACTCTAATAGCTCCTCTTTATCCTGCTGAATCGTATCAGCGGCATTGTAGCCTGAAAGCTGCAGAGAAGCACTGGTGATCTGGTTAAGCGGATAAATCATGATCCGCTTTATAAACGTATATATGATAAAAAACAACGCGCAGATAATAACGACCGCAATGAAGAAAAGGGTCACGGATATCCTTAAATAGCTCCAAACATCCTCCAGCGACATGATGCCGCTCAGCCCGATTTCAAAGGCGGGATAATAGTTTGACCGAATAATGTTGCCCGCATAAAGGTTTGTGAAGATGTTTTCGTCAACATTTTTGATCCGCTCGAGCGTTATGCCTGCTTTATCTATGTAGTCCAGATTCGTCAGGATCTTGTCTTTTGTGAAGAATACGTATTCGCTTGTGTCCGTATTGGTCGTATATGTGCCGATAAAAGCGTTCAGATCGAGTATCGAGCATATATACGTATCCCTTAAGCGATAGGCGTTAAGCAGCAGCACGTTTTTGTCTTCAGAAAATACCTGCCAGCGCATCAGCTCGCTTTGATCGGCGGATAACAGATGTTCGCGTATCCGGTTCATCAAATCGATATTCGCTTTGGTTACAGATCCGCCTACAAATTCGGAACCGTACCGATAGAAATACACGGATTTGGATTTGTTAAAGACAAAGATACAGCCGGTGCTCGGCACCTTGTTCTGGATGGAACTGCGAAGGTTGTACTCAAGCAAAAGCTTCTGCGTGTCGGCCATGGTATCGGCCCGTAACGACAACAGGCTGAAATTCGTATTGCCGGAATAAATGCTTTGATTATAGGAAGTCAAGTCGTTGAGTATATAGATCGCATTGTTAAAGATCACATCCAAAGATGCCTGGCTTAAGGATATCATCTGCTCTTCATATGTCCAAATGGAATAGGTGCCGAACAGGACGAGACAGAGAAGCGTGATAATCAAAAGTATGCCAAAATATCGCAACATGCTTTTTTTGACGGATCGTGTTTTTTTCACGGTGACTGTCCCTCCTTAAAAGGATAAGTATATCGATCACGTTTTTTCACACGGATGTTCAAAAATGTGAATCGTAAATTGACAATACAATGATTATGTCCGTTTGCATCCTCCGGTTTTCATTGTCTGCTGTTGGGAAATAGCGTACTTGTCTGCTGTTTTTCCGTAATTGGCAGCCGATGGCATTATTGATGAAAAAGCCAGGCGGCAAGCGTTTAAGACCGTTTGGATTTATGGCTTCGCCTGGTTTTACCAATCCGCTGTGCTATGCGTTATTGATTCTGCGGCTTGCCTGCTTCTATTCCTAGGCACCATTTCACTTGACTCGGTTCTATGATTCTCAAATCCATCGTTGAAATGATTCCCGTTTCATCCGTACGGTTTCGTTTTTATATTATATCATGTTTCGGTTCTGATTGTTGAAACATCAATATGGAATGATGAGGATAAAAAAACTTCAGAATACGAAAACTCGGCAATATGAAAATTCACAAACACGTGAGTTGCCGGCACTTGTTTTTTTATTCGGGGATATGGTATCTTTGTTCATAATATATTGCTTTTTTTGTTCTGCAAAACATCGCCGGAGGTACTCACTGTGCGTGCTCTTTTTAGCATGGATGGTCCGCTGTTCTCATTCGGAGAGCAGTTATTCGATATTATGGCTGTCAGCATATTGTGGGCAATTTGCTGTGTTCCGGTTGTGACCATCGGTCCCGCCACATGCGCGCTTTATTATGTGGCGGTTAAGCAGGTCCGAAAGAGAAACGGTTCGTTAATCAAGAATTTTTTCGGTTCTTTTCGAGAAAGCTTGGGACCGGGCATCCGTTTGACATGCATCGTCCTGATTTACGCCACCGTAATGGCTGCCGCCATATGGGCCCATCAAAACGGTTTTCTGGGATCCGCGGGAGCATATCTGTCTTATGCGGCAAAGGTGCTGCTGCTGCCGCTTCTGCTTGTGCTTCCCTATATTGCGCCGATCATGTCCCGTTTTTCGATTGGCGCGGGCGCCGTTATTAAGCTTAGCTTTGTGATGTCGGTCCGTTTTTTATGGCGAACGATTCTGTCTCTGGCGCTTATTGCCGGAACCGTCATTCTTTTATGGTTGATACCGTTCTGCATTTTTGCTCTGCCGGGTGTCTGCGCTCTCGTGTGTTCGTTTCTGATTGAGCCTGCACTGCGCAAATATACGCCAAGGCCCGATGCCGGCGAACCGGCGCCGTGGTATTGGCAATGAGGCTGCGGGGCCCTTCCGGAGAAACACGAAGCGGAGTATTTTGACGTTCAAAACTTTTTCTTGGGACAGATTTGAGCGATTTTGAGCAATCGAATATGGAAAAATGGCCATAACGAGACAAGGGGCGCGAAAAGGCGCTCTTTTCTTTTTACAAGGAGGAGTGAATATGACTTATATGATGATTGGATTGGGGGCAGTGCTGATTGCGTTGGCGGGGCTGATCGGTTACGCGCTCGGGCTTAACCGCAGCCGGCTCGGCTCGAAGGCCAACGACGGTGGGATGACACAGCAGCAGGATGCTCTTATGAAGAAATATGAGGCGATACTCGATTACGACCCGTATGGTGAACGCTTATGAGCCGCACGCAGGTTTGGCGCGAATATGAGCAAGGGATTGATTACAAGGCGCGCATCGGGCTTTACCATACGGTGGACCTGAACGAGCGGTTTTATGCGGGAGATCAATGGGTCGGCATACCTCATGAGGGATTGCCCACGCCCGTTGTCAATTTCATCAGGTATGCTTCGTCGTGGAAAATCGCGGCGGTAACGGACAGGCGCCTGAAGCTTAAATTTTTCGCGGAGGGTGTCAGCGACGGCGGCGACATCGGTATATACGCGCGGCAGATATCGCAGTACTGCGAAATGCTTTGGGAACGCCTCAAGATGGATTACCTGACGAAGGAGGGATTGAAACAGGCCGCGATAACGGGCGACTATGTGCAGTATTTTTACTGGGACAGCGCGCTTGAGACCGGACAGGCGCTCACGGGAGACATATCGACGCAGCTTATCGACAATGTGAATTTTTATCCGGGCAATCCCAACAGCGCGGACATACAGAGTCAGCCTTATATCATACTTGCGTTCCGCGAGCTTGTGAGCAAGGTGCGAGACGAGGCGCGCGCGAACGGGTGCGAAAGCGTTGAGGAAATCACGGCCGATGCGGACAATGAATATACCGCGGGCGATCTTGGCAAGGTGGAGCTTGAGAGTGCGGGCAAATGCAACGTATTGCT
>JAJUJH010000061.1 GCA_029265435.1 Clostridiales bacterium | reverse complement strand
CGGCGTGAGCCCGAGCTCCACGGCCGCCTTTATCATCTGCTTGTAATATTTGCTGGCGGCGGTGCTGATCGCGCTTTCCATCATCATTCCGTTCGGCGACTTTTGAATTATCGCGCCGAGCTCCTTTTCGCGTATGATCCTGCAGAGCCGTATCCATTCCTGATACGAGAAGCAGTACGCCGCAAAGCACGCATAGTCCGCTTCCGTCAGCACCCTGAAATCCAGAAGTATGCGCCCGGCCCGCTCCCATTCAAGAAGCCCCGTCTCGTCCAGTATCGGCGGCGGCTCCAGAAGCGCATTCTTGTACTTCGGCTCGTTGGCATTTATCTTTTTTCTGCCCTTGTTTCCTTCGATGAGCCGCAGTGCCGTCGGCTTAGGCCTCCTGCTCATGAGCCTTCACCGCTTTCCTCCCCGTGGCCGCTTCCCACCGTTTGACGATCACATCGCAGTATTTCGGGTCGAGCTCCATCGTATAACACACCCTGTCTGTCTGCTCGCACGGGATCAGCGTAGTGCCCGAGCCGCCGAACAAATCAATCACGATGTCCGCCGCCCTCGAACTGTTTTGGATAGCGCGTGCCACAAGCTCCACAGGCTTCATGATGGGATGTTCGTCGCTCCGCTTTGGACGCGGGATGTTCCAGACGTCGCTCTGTTTTCTGTCCTTCAAAGGATGCCGCCGCGAGCCTTCCGCCCATCCGTACCAAATCGGTTCATACTGCGTGTGGTAATCCTTGCGCGACAGCACCATGCTGTCCTTTTCCCATATAATTGTGCTCGACCAGTGATATTTGAGTTCGTCCATGACGGACATCATCAAGCCCCATTCCTGCGCACTCATCACAGCGTAAACCATCGCGCCCGGAACAAGCACGCCTTTCATGTTTTTGAATGCGGAAAGCAGGAACTCCCGGAAGTTATCCCTGCTCATGCTATCGTTCAAAATCTGCCTGTCTGCGCCGGTTTTCCATGAAGGATGCTTTGATGCTCCATAATTCACGTTCCACGGTGGGTCCGTCCAAATCAAATGCGCCAGCTGCCCGTCCATCAGTTTCTCGACATCGTGCTTGCTGGTGGCGTCGCCGCACATCAGCCGATGCGCTCCAATTATGTATATATCTCCCATTTTGCTTTTGGGTGTTTCAGGGATCGCGGCTTTAACGTCGAAATCGTCGTCGCGAACTTCCTTCGGCGCGCCAGCTCCGAGAAGCGCCTCCAGATCCACGTCGTCCCATCCAACGATGTCCGATGGGTCAAGCTCCTTTATCAAATCCTTCAGGACGTCATCGTCCCACTCGGCGAGCTCGCCCGTTCTGTTATCCGCAAGCGCCCTGCGGACGGCCGTCTGGTCGTCGTCGTCAACGTACATTACTCCGGCTTCCGTCCACCCGAGCCGCTTCATGGCTTCCAGCCGTCCATTGCCTACAAGAACTTTGTTTGTCCCGCGCTGGACAACGAGCGGCGCGTGCTGCCCGAATTCTTTTAGCGAGCGCATCACCTGCTCTATGTTTTTTTCGTTGTGCTTGCGCGCGTTCCGGTCGTCCGGCTTAAGCTTTGATAGCATCACCGTCGTAATATCCATAAATTCCTACCCCACCCCTGTTCATTCGCGATTTTTTGAAAGGACGATTCCCCCGCGCCGTGCGCCGCGCCCCCTTCGAAACTTTTTGCGGCGGGGGGCTGTGCGCCGGCATAGGCAAAACGCCCAGCATTTTCATTTATCGCGCCCGCGCAGGAACCCGCCTCCGCCGTCTTCCCTGAACGTCTTCCTGCTGTGGCATTCGGTGCACAGCGCCTGATGGTTCGCCTCGTCCCAAAACAGACGCCTGTTTCCTCTGTGCGGCACGATATGGTCGACTTCTGTCGCAAACGTGTGCACGCCCCGCTTCAAACACTCCGCGCAATACGGATGCCTGGCGAGGAAAGCCAACCGATACCGCCGCCAACCGGCATGGCTGTACCACGCGTGATATGCGGGCCTGCGCTTGTCGTATCTCGCGTTATATCTCTTTGCCCGCTCCTTCTCCAATGCCTCACGCCGCGCCTGATGCTCCGCCTCATGTTTCGGGCAATACCGCCCCGCAGTCAGCACGCCGCACCCGGGCACGCCGCACGGCTGCAAAAACTTGTCGGGCATATAATCCTCCAAAATAAAAAGCCCTTGCCTCCGCAAAGACTTTACCTGTTCGTATCACACGCCCTTACGGGCGTTGTTTTCACCATAGCTATCATACCACATAAAAAGGGTACTTTTATGCCATCTTTTTTCGCTCGCGTTTTTCAATATCGTTCGCGTCCCAGCCCATGCCGCGCATGACATCCAGCACGAACGCTCTCCGCAGCCGCCGCGCCTGGCTGCAGCTGTAGCCGACCTTCTGCGCCGCCCCTTCGAGCGTATGCGTCTTGTCCCAGTATATCAGCTTCACCAGCATGGCTATGGCGAAGCCGTTCGGTTTTTCGGACAGATTGAAAAGCGCCTGCGCGACCGCACGCGTCGCCATACGCAGATAAGCAATGCGCCTGTCGAGCGCCATACGCACGCCCGCGTTTCCCGTCGTATCGGCCGTTTTGCCGCACTGGACCAGCGAATAATATCCGCTTTCGGGAAACCGTGGCATACTCGTCCTCACGCTCCTTCAGCTCCTGCAGATAGCGGTTATAGTTCTCCAATAAAAGCTCGGCATGCCTGTAATCTCCCGGCATCGCTCTCTTCGGCATATGCGCACCCTCTTTTCTCCGAATTTACAGCCTTTCGCATTCCTGTCGTTCGGGACATATATCTTTCCATTCGCCGTCCACCTTACGGCTTTCCCGTCCTTCCGCCTTTATGATCGCCTCGGCTTCGTCGAGGCTGTATACCACCGCCGCGACGCCGCCGGCGCGCCTGATACGGTCGAGCACCCACTCCTGAAGCCTCGTCGGCCTGCCTCCGGGCCTTTTGACCTCAAGCGCTATAAACCTCCCGCACAGGCAGCCGACGACGTCGGGGATGCCCGCCGCCTGGAACGCCCCGCCGTGCACCTTGAAGAACCACCCGCACTCGACGCCTTTCAGGCGCTCCATGATCCGGTTTACGATAGCGCTTTCACGCTCACGTGGTTTCATGGCCGCTATACCCTCCTTTTCGCTTTCGTCCATATTATGGCAAAGTGTCACCGGTTTGCGTCACCGGTTTGCGAAATATACCATATATATTTTTAGTTCACACACACGCACACGCGTGTGTGTGTGTAATCCTATAAGTATATATTTATATTTTTTACGGTGACACCGGTGACAATATATATAAAAGCCCGATTTTATCGCATTTTTTCGTCACCGGTTTGCGTCACCGGTCTGTCACCGGTTTTTAAAAACCGGTGACAAATTTCCATTTTATACTTGTTTTTTATTGGCATAATTATTTATCTGTTCCATTCCGCCGGTATATCGTCGTCGTCCGGTATCGGGACAAAATCGTCATCGCCGTCAAAACCGGTGACAGTATTGAACCCCGCTTCTTGCCTATTGAGCTTAAGACCGTAACACCGGACCCTGACACCATTGATTCTCTTTAAAATCGTAAGATGTTCTTCATCGGTCTTGATCAGCCATCCCCGGTCTTTCCATCCTTGAGCCATCTTGAAAGGCGACAGGCCGCGGCGTTTGAGCTCGTCGTCGAGCACCGACTTTATGACGAACGCGCACTCGACGCCGTCTACGAACGCCTTGACACCGTGCTGGGCACCCCGCGCCGTATCAGGGCTGTATTGCGCGTCGTTCGCGGCGATCCAGTCAAGCACGAGCTCATAGCCGTATATTATCGGGTCGACCTGCGCCGCGCTCTTGAGGCTGTCGAGCATACCCCATAAAAACGCCCACGCGCCCGTTTCCGCCTCCGTTTCGGTTTGGCCGAATACGAACCTTGAGCCGAAATAGTCTCCGGCCGCGAGCAACGCAAGCCCGTCGAGCTGTTTGTCCGTATGCCGCTGTTCCGCGGGAAGGCCGTCCTCCTTTTCGCTGAGCGTGCGGCGGAACCCGCGGAACATGCTGCGCGCGGCATCAGGTTCTTCGTTCATGATCCCCGCGACGTACCCGGCGCCCGCGTGGCCGTAGTTTTCTGTAATTACCTCGACGATCTCGCGGCTCCTGCCGCCGAACATCGGCGAGCCGACGCACACTTCAATCGCCCTGTTCTTCGCGCCGCCCTCAAATGCGTCGTCGGTTAGCGGCTGCTCGCCGTTCGTTATGACAACGTTGCGCCATACCGTATCGGCCTCGACGCCGCCGTCCTTTGTACCGCGCGCCTTTCCCTTGCCTTCGGTCAGCCTGTAAAGCATCTGCATGATCGAAAACTTGTCCTTGATCGTCTGGAGCTCGTCGAGCGCCAGCGGGAGCGAGTGGAAGAACGCCGCGATGCGCTCAAGCCCCACGGCCGTGCTGTTGAACGTCTTCGTCAGTATCCGCGGGTCGCCCCATACGCTTTCCGCGAGATACAGCGCAACCGTTTTCCCCGCGCCGCTCTCGCCCCACAGGTGCACAACGAAGATGTTCGTGCCGGTGAGGGATATGAGCGGCGACGCGAACGACGCCGCGAGCACGAGCCGCCCGCGCAGGTCCTTCCGCGCCTGCTCCGCCGCCTCAAGCCATTTGCCCCGGTCGCCCTGCGCCTTTACCGCCTGGAACGTCTCGCGGAAGCTGCACTCGCCGTCAAAAACGATGTCCGCGCTGTAAGGGGCGAAATGCTCGCGCCCCACCCATCCGAGCCGCCCGATCGAGCTCTTATACGGCAGGTTTGCGCGGTTCGCTTCCTCAAAGTCGCCGAGATATTGCACGAGGAACTTCGCGTTTTCCGAATGCGCGCCGATGCCGGCGTCCGACAGGCTGACGATACCCTGACGTGAAAACACGACCGACCTTGGCGCCGTGACGTGCTCCCACCTGCCGTTTTCGTAGAAATGGAGCCTTACCTTGCGGGTTTTGGTGTCCACGTTTTCGTACCTTTCCGAGATGATGACGGGATGCGAGCAGGCTTTCTCCACCACGGGCGCGCCTTTGGCCATGCGCACACGACGCACGCCGTCCTCGTCGATCTCCCACTGGTCCGGAGCAATAAGACCGGACACCGGCAGGCCGGGCAGCACAAGGCTAACGCCCCGGTTGTCCGCGTCCCTTCGGGCTTTCATTTCCTGCTCATGGAGCGCTTTTCTGGCCTTGTATATGCCTTCAAACGCCTTTGCTTTTTTCAGCTCCCGCGCGCGTTCGAGCAGCCTGTGGTACATCATCTGCCGCTTCAGTTCGTTCGTGACGGCAAACAGCGCGTCGAATGTGGCATCGCTCAGTATCTCCTCGGCCGTGCCCCCGGCGGCCACGGCGTCAAGGGCCTCCTCGGCCTTCAGAGCCGCCGCGCATGACGCCCCCGGTTCGTACCGTCCCGCGCTGCGCGCGATGCAGCGCACTTCGCCGTCGGGCAGCGGCGGCCGGCAGCGTATGGCGTTCTCGGCAAGCAGCGCGGCCTCTATGGCTTCGACGTTGAGCCCCTTGGCACGCAGGCTCGCCGCCAGCCTGAACAGCGTGTTGTTGCGTTCTCCGTCGGATATCTCGGGCGGCGGCGTGAAACCGTTCCGGCTATGGCGCAAGGCTGGGTTTTCGTTCGCCGCATCGACGCACCAGTCATGAATTTCCTCGATGTTGAATCCGTCGTCCGTCTTTCTGATGACGCGCACCTCGCGCGGCGGCTGTGTCTTATGGTTCAGCGTCCCCGGCACGCGCAGAACGCGCGCCAGCTCGCCCACGCTGTCGAATTTCCAGCCGCGCGCTGCGGCACGTGCGTTTATATACGCGTTCCATCCCCGAAGCAGGCCCTGTGCCTCAAGCATGTCCTGCTCCGTGCCTATAATGAACGGTTCCTTGAGCAGCCAGTACGCGTGCAGGCCGTGCCCGCTGGATACGACGGCTGTCGGCGCGAGCGGGAGCCCATCGAGGAACGCCAGCGCCTCCGCTTCACTTTCCGGCAGGGCTGCGGCCTTATGCGCGCCGCCGTCCGCAATATCGATGTCGGCGTATACCGCGGTCAGCGCGGCTATATCCGCCGCACCGCCGCGCCCCTTTGCGAGCCGCTCGCGCCGCAGCCCGACGCCGAAATAGACGTCGTGCGAAGCCGCGCGGCTTTGCGCATACGCGATCGCCGCGCCGATCTCGGAAACGCCGAAAAAACGCGTCGCTTTATTCGGCAGGGTCCAGATCGTCAGGTATCCTGTGTCGCAATCGCCGAACAGGTCGAAGAACAAATGCTCGTTCGTCATGTCTTAACCCCCATAAAACCGCGCGGGAAACATGCCCCGCGCGGCATGTTTAGTCCGTCCGTGCTGCCGGGGCATGCGTATCAAAAGACCTCGCTTACTTCGTCATCTGCCGGGACGAAATCGGGATCGCCCTGCATCGCTTCGGTACCTGCATATTCGGCAAGCCGGCGCTCTATTTCCGCTCCCATGGCGGCGGTCGCGCGGGCGGTCTCCGGATCAAGCCTGCCCGCAAACGCGAACTGCACTTCGGAGTATTTGACGCCGCCTTTGTTCTCGGCTTTTTTGAGCGTCAGCCGCGTCACCGCGCCGGAAGAAGCGGCCTTCCGCCTGTATATAAGGTTGACGAGGTAGTTCGTCATTCCTACGAGCGACGTTGGCGGGACTTCCAGTATATATGGCAGCGGCTCGTTCTCAAGCAGGAGATACAGCCGGTGCCGGTTCGAGCATGCCTTGCCGACGCCGCCGCGCCCGCTGCCGAATTTGTTCAGCGAGCATGTCTCGCAGTTTATTATCTCGCCGGTATGCCTGTTGAAGCCTTCCCTGCCGTTGAAGCTTACACAGTCCGGCGGGCCGCTCTCGCCGCCGTTCTCGTCGATGCCGCGCTCATAGTATCGATTGACGGCGTGGTGCGCGAGTATGACCGCCTTGAGCTCCCTGACGCTCTCCGGCTGGTCGGGGTCGTCCGTCGGTACTTCGAACACGAGCGCGCCGCCCGAGGGGACTTTTATGCGCGGCGGAGGCGGCATCCTCAGGCCTTCCATTTCCTTCGCAAGCTGCTTCTGCAGTTCCGCCGACGGTATCGCCGCCTTGAACGCGGCGACGTCGCCGCCGATCGTTGCGATTTCAGTGCTGTTTGTCATTTTAAAGACCTCGCTTTCTTTGTTTTAGAGCCCTTTGCGGGCAATTTCTTTACCGTGTTCTTCCTGATAGACAGGCTTTGCTTCTCGTAAACGCTCATCGTGTCGCGTATCCATTGCGGGCAGTCGCCGCCGTTGGCGTCGATGACTTCGCGCACCCAGCCGTTGAAATCGCGCTTGATGACGCTCTCAATCACGAGCGATCCCGCGCCGTGCGCCCTGAGCGCTGCGATTGCCGCCTCGCGCTTCTCCTCGGTAATCGAGACGATCGTCTTAATCTCAGGTGTGATCCTGTAACCGGCGACCGTGATGTTCTGGAAACCTTCGGCGACAATCTGTTCAAATATGAGCGCTTCGCGGGCGTCCTCGTCGGCCTTGAGCGCCTTGAGCCGCGCTTCCGCGCGCGCCACCTTATCGCGTATCTTAAGCAATGCCGCCGCTTTTTCGGTGAGGCTCATGCCCGCTGTCGCCGTGAGCGCCGCCTCACGCGGCGACAGCGCGGGCTCGTTCTTTTTCTTTGCCATGGTTGTCCTCCTTTCTCATATATAGATTCCGTTGACTTTTGACCGGTGTTTGCTGTATGCCATACGCCGCTTACCCGCCCGCTTTAGCGCTCTTTCGTATCGGATACACTGAAAGTTCCTGACGACGATAAGCACCGGCAGAAGAAGTATTGTTATCAGTTTTTTCAAGCGCCTTTCCTCCTTCGATTTCAGATTCGAGCACCAGCAGCGCCGAACACGCCCGCTCGCACCATGCCTTGCTGCATCTTGAGCCGCCGGCAGCAGTCGAAGCGCGCGTTATGACGCGCCTCGCAAGCTCCAGCGCTTCGATGGGCGCCGCCTTTTCGTCGAGATATCCGCTCGCCTCTTCGACGTATGCGCGGCGCTCGGCTTCAATGTCCTCCAGCCGCTTCTTCTCGGAGCGCGCCTTGTGCCGCTCCCACCAGCCTTTTAAGGCCATCCCTTATTCCCTCCTTTGCAAAATCCCGCTGAGCGGGTCGTTGTCCGTTTCCGCGCCGTCTGCCGGTATCAGGTTTTCAATGGGCGCCCTCGGCACGAGCAGCCGCTTGAGGTGCTGTTCGATGTCCTCTATCTCCTGCACTTTCGGCAGCCCCGCTTCCCCTGCGCTGTACGCCTGCTGTTTGCGCTTCGACAGATCGGCGAGCACTTCGAATAAAGTGTCGCTCCTGCACATGCTTTCGTTCCTCCTTCCGTTGATTTCAATATGATCAGCCCTTGTCGAGCAGCGTCTGCCATTCGTCCACCACAAGGCGGGCTATATCCTGTTTGTTTTTAAGCGCCGTCAGTATGTCCTCGTCGATCGTGTTGCGGGCCACAAGATAGATATATGTACATGTGTTGTGCTGGCCTATACGGTGGATCCGCGCCCTCGCCTGCTCGTGCCGCCCGAACGAATAATCGACTGAATAGAATATCGCGGTGTCGGCGGCATGGAGCGTGAGCCCGACGTCGGCGGTCTGTATTTGAGCAATGAACACCCGCACACGAGGGTCTGTCTGGAACGCCTCGACGAGCTCGCCGCGATCCCTGTACGGCGTGTCGCCGTACAGCAAACGCCACCCTTTAACGCCGTCCTTCGCTTTCGATAGCCTGTCCGCCACCTCGGCGACCGCCTCGAGCTCGCGCCGGAACCTGACGAACACGACGACTTTTTTACCGGCTTCGAGCAAATCCCCGAGCGTTTCCTCGAACAGCTCGAGCTTTGCGTTCCGGTCGCCGACCGGCTCGACGCGCTCGCGCCCGTCCGCATCGACCGTGGTTACAAAGCCACCCGTAATACGTGACAGGGCGAGCAGACGCGTCAAAATGTTCTGAGCGACAACGAGCCGCCCTTCGCGCACCTCCGCCGCCATCTCGCGCGACAATTCCCGGTAAACCTTAAGCGCCTTTTTGTCCAGGTCGAAATATCGCATTTGGTCGACCGTCTCAGGTAAATCGAGGCATTGTTTTTTCGTGACGCGGGACGCGATCGAGTGAGCTTTTTGCACGAGCTCGCCTAAGTTCTGAGAGCCGACGATCATTTTGACACGACGGGCGCCGACGGCAATCTCCGCCATAATTGCGTACCGCGCGCGGAACGCGTAATAGGACGGTCCGAAAATCCTCTCGTCAAGGAATTTGTATTGGCTGAAAAAGTCGAGCGGCGTGTTCATTACCGGCGTGCCGGTCAAAATGAGCTTGTACCTTGCATGTCTTCCGAGCTCGTGCATGAATTTCGACTGCGCCGCGCTTGGGTTCTTGATGCGCTGGCTCTCGTCCGCGATGATCATCTGCGGTTTCCACGCCCTGAGCGCGTCGTCGAGCGGATCGCGCCATGCGCCTTCGTAATTGACGACGACGATCTCGAGCCTGTCGGTTTTGAGCGCCCTGACCTGCGCGGCTTTATCTTTGCTCGAGCCTTCGAGCGCCGTTACACGGAAATCCACGAGGTCAAGCAATGCGGTGATTTCTTTGACCCATACCGGAACGACGGAGACCGGCGCGACAACGAGAACGCGGCGCACGCCGTCGGCTTTTGCGCGGTGACCCATGATGGCGATCGCGATGAGCGTCTTTCCAACGCCCTGCTCGTGCAGGATCGCCATGCAGGGGATGCTCACGCCGAGATTAAACGCCCTGATCTGGTGCCGGTACGGCTTGATTCCGCGTACGATCGGCATATGCGCGATAGGCGCCGTATCCGGATATGCGGCATCAGCGCTTTCGGCTTCGCCTTCCGCCGCGCTGATCATAGCGGCCAGCGCATCGTCGAACCTTATGCCGTTGATGCCTGAGAGGATTCGCACGTTTTCGTTGGTTGCGGGCAGAATCCATGCCCGTTCCATGGCGTCCCAGCGCCTCCCGCGCACGCCTTCAAGGACGCTCCGTAAAAAGTATGGCACACGGACGACGATGCCTTCGTCCGTCAGTATCGCCGTGCATGGCTCGCTCATCGCTCTTCTCCTGATTTCCAGATGCTTTTTCTCATTTGCAGCTCCAGTATTTCTTTTTTATCCATTCCATTGCCGCGGGCACGAATATGTAGTACGGGCTTCTATGATCCGGCTCTACCGGAAGCCCCTGCCGTATCCAGTCTCTGACGAGCCCGTACGACACGCCCACGTGCGCGGCGAACAGCTTCGGCGTCATGAAAAGCCTCTGGGTTTCTTCATGTGGTTTTGAAAGTAAGGGTGAAATTTGCATAGTGCATCTCCAAATATGTTTCCTTTAGGTTACTTTTTCGTCAAAAAAAATCCCCATTGGATCCGTTATGTCCAGAATCGCAATAAGACGTTCGATTTCTCCTCTTGTAAAATCACTTTTTCCATTAAGTTTCTTGTAAAAAGTTGAAGCTGAAATTCCTAAATATGTGGCTATTTGCTTAATATTATAATTCTTAAGTATTATTTGCGCCTTTAATCGTGAAATGCTCACCGACATAGCTTATCCTCCCGTTAAGATATGAGTTTCCTTTTGGACACTTTAATATTATCTCTAAGCCGGCGCTTGTGTCAAGCACTTTTGGACACTTTTTTATCAAAAAGCAAGATAATCGTTGCCAAAAGGAAATTTTCATGCTAATATAATAAACAAAAAAAACAATTAAGGAATTAAAAGTATATGTTCAAGTATGATATAAAAAAACGCAGGCTTGAGCTCGGTCTTACGTTAGAAGAGGTGGGCAAAGCTGTAGGTGTAAGCAAAAGCACCGTTCGCAAATGGGAAACAGGGTACATCGGTAATATGAAAAGAGATAAAATTGGGAAACTGGCGACGGTTTTAAAAATATCTCCTGCTGAATTCATGGGATGGGATATAAGCAAGCTTGAAACATACCCCGTAGGTACCATTCATAAAATCCCCATCATCGGCCGCGTGGCTGCCGGCAGCGGGTGTCTCGCCCAATATGACCCTCTCGGTTACGAAATCGCCACCGACATTAAGAACCCCGAAGAATATATATACTTCAAAGTAAAAGGCGACAGCATGCACCCTAATATTATGGACGGAGATCTCGCGCTCATCCATATCCAACCCGATGTCGAGAGCGGCGAGCTCGCTGTTGTAGTAGTCAACTGCGAAGAAGGTGTCATAAAAAAGGTTGTCAAGCATGACGGCGCCGTGTCTCTGGTGTCTTTCAATCCCGAGTATCCGCCGCGCCTCATCATGGGCTATGAGTTGAAGGAATTCTATATTTTCGGCAAGGTCGTCGAGACTAAGCGGAAATATTGAAATGCGGAAGTGAAAACGTCAATGTCCAAGCCGTGACGCATAAAATAAAGAGCGTTACCCATTCCAAAGCCGTATGCCAAAGCTGCGGCAATCGGTGGGTCGTAGGATAAAGCAAAAACCATAAGTCTGTCCCGGGTGATCATATGCCGATTCAGAAGGTTTCGGAAGGAAAATATCGCATTTGGGTTTCCGCAGGCCGAGGCCCTGACGGGAAACGCCTGCGTTACTCACGCACCGTTCATGCAAAGAACGACGAAGCCGCAAAAAAGCTGCTGAAGGCGTTCGAGAAAGAGATCCTTAAAGACGAACTCCCGCTGCCGAGGAATATGTCGTTCAAGCAGCTTTGGGATTTGTACATAAGAGACCATGTGGAATTATCCTGCAAGCCGTCAACGCGCGAATGGTACGGTGAATGCGGCAAAAGGATTCTCGCTGTGTTCGGCTATATGAAAGCGTCGGCCATCAAGCCGACTCAAATTAGCAACTTTTTTGCAAACCTGAGAGATAAGAACATAGAAATCGCGGGATTGCCGGGAGGCCTCGCCGACGAATCAATCAGGCACCATTACAGGGCTTTGCGCGCGGTTTTTAATTTCGGAGTAAAATACAAGATTCTAAAAGAGAACCCGATAAGCTGCGTTACGATGCCAAAAGCGAAGAAAAAACAGATCCGGCCTTTGTATGACACCGAGCTGCCGAAGGTGCTGGACGCTCTTGCGAACGAACCGCTAAAATGGCAGGCGTTATGTTCGCTTGCCCTCACCACCGGTATGAGACGCGAAGAGCTCCTCGGTTTAAAGTGGTCCGATATTGATATGGATAATTGCGAGCTGTCGGTACACCGGGCGATTCAGCAAACAGAAAGAGAGGGCCTGTTGATCGACGACACGAAAACCGAATCGTCGAAACGTAAAATCGCGGTGCCTGACAAAATCATATCCATATTGGAGTTCTGGAAAAAGGAACAAAAGCTCATCCTTGTGAAGCGCTTCAACAGGATGAAAAAACTGAATATAGAACCCGATGTCCTAAAACTCCTCGAACAGTTAAAAGAACGTATCACAAATTTCGAGGACGAATTCGTGTGGAACCAATATGACGGGCGGCCTATGTTCCCGAGAAGCGTCACGCACTACTGGATAGATTTCAGAAAGAAATATAATCTGCCCCACGTGACATTCCACGGTTTAAGGCACACATCGGCGACAATCTCCATCGCAGATGGCGCCGACATCGTGTCGGTGTCAGCCCGGCACGGCCATGCGGACGCCTCTACGACCCTGCGGGTTTACGCGCACGCGCTCGAATCCGCGGACAGGCAGATCGCAAAAAAATGGGACGCCCGGATATCCGAAATTTCAAAGTGGCACACGAGTGGCACAATTCAGACAGATGATATAAAATAGCATTAACACGAGTAACAAAAAAGCCCGAAATATCGGGCTTTTTTTGGTGGGCGATCGGGGGCTCGAACCCCGTACACCCTGATTAAGAGTCAGGTGCTCTACCAACTGAGCTAATCGCCCTTATTTGCAGCTTGGAGCGGGTGATGGGAATCGAACCCACGCAACCAGCTTGGAAGGCTGGGGCTCTACCGTTGAGCTACACCCGCATATCGTGGAGCGGAAGACGGGATTCGAACCCGCGACTTCGACCTTGGCAAGGTCGCACTCTACCACTGAGTCACTCCCGCTCGATATTGCCATGGTGCGGGCGAAGAGACTTGAACTCCCACGCCGCGAGGGCACTAGATCCTAAGTCTAGCGCGTCTGCCAATTCCGCCACGCCCGCCAGTCTTATTTTTATGCCCCCCGTTTTCAGGCACTTTGGTATTCTAACACCTCGATGTTTATTAGTCAATATGCTATTTTCGCGAATTTTATCGGCGTTGGGATAACACAATATCAGCGTGGCAATACCTCAAAAAATGACGCCCGCTTTACCGCTGGATATTCCGTATACTCATTGATAAACCCCGCCGAAGTGAGCGGAACATTTTCTGAGGCTCTCATTCCCCTGCAGCAAGTTTACACCATGCTTAAACTTGTTATAAATTGAGTGCTGTTGTATAATAATAAGAACGAAAGGGTCTTTTATGAGCCAATTAGCTGAGTTTTCTGCGCTTGATACGGAATGTCTGAAGCAAAACCGCATCGGTATTTTAGGCGGCACGTTTAACCCCATACATAACGGGCATATAAAAATGGCTTATATTGCGATGTATGAGTTTGGGCTCGGCCGTATTATGTTTCTGCCGACCGGCAATCCTCCCCATAAAAAGGACGAGTTGCTGCCATGCGCCGCAGACCGGCTTGAAATGGTTCGTCTTGCCATTGAAGAAGAAAGCCGTTTTTTTCTGAGTTCTGCGGAAACAGACAGGACGGGATATACGTATACGGTCGATACGCTCGAGCTTCTTTCGCGCAAGGATTCACAGACAGCGTTTTACTACATCATCGGCGCAGACACGCTGTTTGAACTCACAAGCTGGAAAAATCATGAGAGAGTCTTTCTTTTAACGGATTTCATATGTATTTTGCGTCCGGGGCATGATTT
>JAJUJH010000020.1 GCA_029265435.1 Clostridiales bacterium | reverse complement strand
CGTCGGGCCTTCGGGCTGCGGCAAATCGACCACGCTGCGTATGATCGCGGGGCTTGAAGAGATCACGGAAGGGGAGCTTTATATTGACGACAAGCTCGTTAATGCCGTTCCTCCGAAAGACAGGGATATCGCGATGGTTTTCCAGAACTATGCGCTTTATCCGCACATGACGGTTTATGAGAACCTTGCTTTTGCGCTGAAGCTGCGCAAAGAGAAAAAGGACGAGATTAAGCGCAAGGTGAACCAGGCCGCCGAAATACTCGGGATTACGGATCTTCTTGACCGCAAGCCAAAAGCGCTTTCGGGCGGCCAGCGTCAGCGTGTCGCGATTGGACGCGCCATCGTTCGCGAGCCAAAGGTGTTCCTGATGGACGAGCCGCTTTCGAACCTCGACGCGAAGCTCAGAAACCAGATGCGCGCGGAGATCATCAAGCTTCGCCAGAGAATCGACACAACGTTTATATATGTGACGCATGACCAGATTGAAGCCATGACGCTGGGCGACCGCATCGTGATCATGAAAGACGGTTATATTATGCAGATCGGCACGCCTCAGGATGTGTTCCACAGACCCGCCAATAAGTTTGTGGCGGGGTTCATCGGCACGCCGCAGATGAACTTTTTCGACGCCGAGCTCAAGCTTTCGGGCGGCGAGTATGTGGTGGGCGTCGCCGGCATCGACATTCCCCTGGCTTCCTACAGACAGAGAATGCTCAAAGAGAAGAACCAGAAGACCGGCAAGATCATCCTCGGTATCCGTCCGACGCATATCGTCGTTTCGGAGCCGGATAAGCAGGGAACGGTGAAGGCCAAGGTGGATGTTTCGGAAATGATGGGCAGTGAAATGTACCTGCATGTGGATGTGAACGGACAAGACGTCGTCATCTGCGTCCAGATTTCGGACATCAATCCTTTTGCGTTTGAACCGGGAAAAACCAACTATATCAATTTCGCGATTCCCGAGTCGCAGATCCATTTGTTCGATGAGGAGACGGAAGAAAACATACTCCTATAGTGCCGGAAAACGAAAAAGACTTAAAAATGAAAGGGGCTATCCAAGAGCGATGATTTGAATCGCAGGCGGACAGCCCCTTATTTTAAGTTTAATCGGGAAGAATGAAAAACATAACAACCGCTTTTTAGACAGATATTTTCAGTGGATGGTTCCGGCGGAAACCACAAGCTGCAACTGATCGATTTTGGCACCGTCCTCTCTTCTCTCGATCGTTAGTGTATGCTGCCCGGCTGAAAGGTTGTTAAAAGTGGTGATATATTTCCAATCCCATACGGTTGACTGCGAGTTGTTTTGAGTCTGCCACGTTCCAGAATCGATTTTATAGTGGAAGGAATCGTTATCGGCATTCGAGAATAGGACCCTTGCGCTGAACGACACATTGGATGACGCGGACAGATAAAACGTGTAGCTAGCCTGCCCTGCGGTGTTGTCTGATGCAGTCGGATTGTTGGCGTTTCCCTGATCCGGCCACACAATATACTGTCCGCCTGATGCATTGGTATCCGTTTGAACTGCAAAAGGGGGGAAACTGCTTTGCCCCTGTGCTGATTCAGCCTCAATGTATAGACTTGTTTGGCTGACAAGCGCCCATTGCTGATTTGTCCCGCCATGATCTGTCCATTGGCACACATTTGCGCCGCTGAATGTTGATTGGTTCTCAACATCAAGAGCCTTTCCGCTTTTGACGTTAAGCAGCTTGTAATATCCATCGCTTGTACTCATTATCGTCCACCTTTGATTCAGACCCGAATTATCAGGCCATTGAAGGACATTGGCGCCGTTGCTGGTAGAGTTGTTGTCAACATCAAGCAATTGTCCGCTGCCCACATTTTTAAGGGTATAGCCGCTAGGCGTACTGGTTATCACCCAAAGCTGACTGTTTGCACCGGAATAAGTTTCCTGGATCACATTGGCCCCAGGTGTGGTTGAAGCGTTCTCAACGGCCAGAACAAGGCCGCTGTTACGGTTGACAACTTGGTACGTTTGCCCGGATTGTATCGTGCTTGTACCAGAACCGGGAGTTATGTATATGCGGTATCCGGAGTTGTTGTTGCAGCCTGAAAGCGATACTGTTATCTGTCCGTTGACCACGTTGTAGTTTGAAGTGGAAATAACGGCCGGCCCGCTTGATACCGTATCTTTGCTTATCCAGTCGATTTTTTCTATTGATACCTGTGCAGTGCTGCCAATAAATGAGGGCAAGTTTGTAAATGTCGTGTTTATCGTGCCGTCGTTATTACCGCCAAAAATAAAGCTGACATATTTCGCGTTTGAATCCACACACGCTGCCCCGTCCACCATATCCGCATTATCATTTGGCGGCGTAACGCTCACCATATTGCCTGTCATATCACCGTACCATTTAAAGAAATACCAGCCTGCGCCTTTTTGTGTATCTGTAGCCAAAAGACTGCCCAACCGTCCGGGATACGGGACGTACCACCAAGACCAGCAAGCGCTGTCTACCTTGTAACGTTCAAATTTCGCAATAAACTGTGCCGCTGAGCCTGGCTGTCCTTCAAGAGAATGATCCGAATCACAATATTCATTAATGCTGAGGGGCAGATGATTGATACCGAGTGTTGTTTCCAAATTTCTGTAATCCTGCAGGTGCCCCGCCACATATTGTATGCCGACGAGCTCATGCCAGCTCATAATATCCGGAAGACAGTTGTTGGAAATACAGAAGCTTAAAAAGCTGCTCATTCTGTTGTGGTCATAATGACTTTCGCAGGGCCCGATAATTGGGATGCTGGAATCGATAGAGCGGATAAGATTATATGTCTGCAGCCACATGTCGTTGAATGAACCATTTCCGTCGTTCCATGTCACATAGGGCTCGTTCCAAATCTCAACACCATACCAGTTATTGGTTCCGGAAGCTTTCATATCGTTAATAAAAGATTCAACTTGACTGAGCCAACTGGACATGCCGGGCCAAGTGTATGGCCAACCGGGCAGCATATCTGCCAAATCAACCGATACTTTGGCACTGGGAACGGTGTTATTCAATCTTTGTGCAACTGCGATTGCCGCGGCATTGTTATTATGCTGGTTCCCTGTACCCGTCCGCGCCGGATTTCTGAATACATATGGGTTCAGCGGCGCTACGAGGCCGCTCAGATCTGATGGTTTGTCCACTGTGAGACCGTAAAGAGATCCGCTCGCACAATGGGTAGCCCCTCTCAGTACACTCGAACAGTCTACGGTGAGACTGCTTGCTGCGGATGCCGTTACAGGCATTAAACTGAGCATCATCACAAAACACAATAATAATACAAGAAACCGTTTCATAATCGTTTCATCCTTAATATATGGTTGTTCAGCTCATTCTTTTGGTGTGTACGAATTTTCGTACTTTAATAATATGGCATCATTGGCTTTTGCTGAATAGAACAATGTGGCGTCTGTATGGAATAATGTGATGTGATCCAACTATAATTTTATATTTTTGTGTTGGAAAGAGAATGATATAATAAATAAATACATTTTCTTCTGCAAAATTGGTCAAAGGTTTATGCTTTTAAAATGAAAAGACATGCGGGCAAAGAGCAACATTATTGCATATGCGGGTAACATTATTCTATGTATTTTGAAAAAGAACCAGACTAAAATGAGCTTGCAATCAAGGAAAGACCTCAAAATATAAAAAAATAATGGAGGAAAGCCATGGTTAAAAAAAGCTTGGTATTGATGCTGGCGGTTGTTTTGTCATTAGCGGCCTTTAGCGGGTGCGGGGCTGCCCAAAATGCTGAGGTAGCAGAAACCCAGACACAGTCGCAGCAGGTAACGGAGGATGTTTCGACACAAAGCCCGGAAACCGGCGAGGAAGTCACTTTGACCTATGCGCTTTGGGACTCAAATCAGGCTGTGGGATTGCGCAAAATGGCGGATGAGTTTGAAGCGGCTAATCCAGGAATCAAAATTGAAATCGAGGTCAGTACGTGGTCGGATTATTGGACGGCGCTAGAAGCGGCTGCAACGGGCGGAGACTTGCCGGATGTATTCTGGATGCATTCCAATGAGATTTATCGTTATGCTTCTAATGGTATGCTGATGGATTTGACCGATATGATTGCGAACAGCGATCTTGTTTCAATGGACAACTTCCCCCAGGGGTTGGTCAGCATCTACAACTTTGAAGGCAAACAATATGCAGTGCCAAAAGACTATGACACGATCGGTCTTTGGTATAACAAGACCATGTTCGACGAAGCCAATCTCGATTATCCGGATGAGACATGGACTTGGGACGATCTTTATACGGCGGCTAAGGCTTTGACCAAAGCGGATGGTTCTCGGTACGGTTTTTTGGCTCCTTTGAACAATCAGGAAGGATACTATAACTTTGTCTACCAGAATGGCGGTACAATCATTACTGCCGATAAAAAATCAGGGTATGATGATCCGAAGACCATCGAAGCGATGGAGTTTTATCTGAGCTTCGTGAAAGACGGCCTGTCTCCGCAGGAATACGGTGACGCTGAGCGTGCCACATGGCTGCAAAACGGCTTGTGCGCAATGGGGTTGTTTGGATCGTGGAATCTTTCCGGTTTTGCAGCTAACGAATACATGGCAAAGAACTTTGACGTAACGGTGCTCCCGTCCAGCAATGACGGAGGTCGTGCATCGATATTTAACGGCCTCGGCAACGCGATTGCGTATAACTGCGAGCATCCCGAAGAAGCATGGAAATGGGTCGAATATCTGGGGTCAAAGGAAGGCCAGTTGCGTCAGGCAGAACTCGGAATTGCGATATCGGCCTATAATGGCACGGCGGAGGATTGGGTAAAATCCAATACGACGTTCAATATCCAGTGCTTTATAGATATGGTCGATTATGCGCAGATACGCCCGTATTCCAACACTACGGCGGTGTGGGAAGACAAAGCCTACGAGGAGCTGAAGGGTGCGTTTACAGGTGATAAAACGGTGGAGCAGGCCTGCAAAGATGCGGCGAAAGTGATGAATGAGAGCCTTTCACAAGAATAATGCTTCAATAAATTATGTTAATGGCGGTTTTCCGGTTCATTGACATAATGAATGGCGGTAAGGCCTGTAAATATGGGCGCCGGTATTGAAATAGCCGCTTCCTGTTTGCAGGCTTTGTCGCTATGAAAGCAACGGAGGATAATCCAGCATGTTGCGACATACGCTGAAAAAAAGAAAATATACGAAAATCATCTATAATGAGTGGCGCTGGGGATACGGTATGGCTGCACCGACAATCATCGGCCTTATTATATTGAATATAATTCCGATATTCCAAACAATTTACCTGAGTTTCTTCAAAAGCGGCGATTTTGGCAAAGGAAATATATTCGTCGGATTTGAAAACTATATTAAAATGTTTCATGATCCTCAGGTTTGGGGAGCCACGCTCAATACGATTTTATACACAATGATCGTTGTTCCGGTTACCCTTATACTTGCAATGATTTTTGCAGTGCTGCTTAACCGCAAAATGAGAGGCAAGCAAATCTATAGGGCGATTTATTTTATTCCGATGGCAGCGGCTCCTGCGGCCATCACGATGGTGTGGAAATGGCTCTTTAATAATAATTTTGGCCTAATCAACAAATTGCTATCAGTATTTGGATTGGGCGCCGTTGACTGGATCAACGATCCAAACGTTGCGCTGATATCGGTTGCCATTATAGGCATCTGGAGTTTGGTGGGTTACAATATGGTTCTGCTGCTTGCGGGTCTGCAGGAAATACCCAAGAGCTATTATGAAGCGTCCAGTATTGATGGGGCAAAGCCTTTACGGCAATTCTTTTTCATCACGCTGCCGCTTATTTCTCCAACATTGTTCTTTGTCATTGTCACAAGTGTGATACAAACCATGCAGGTGTTCGACGTCATTTATATGATGGTTGATGTGACGAGCCCGGCCTATGACAGGGTAGTCTCTCTTGTTTATCTGTTTTATAACAATTCATTTAAGTATTCAAATAAAGGCTATGGGTCGGCGATTGTCATCTTTCTTTTGGCCATCATTATGATCATTACGGCCAGTCAGCTGAAAGTACAGAAAAAATGGGTCAACTATATGTAAGGGGATGCAGATGAAAAGGAAAATAAAGGTCAATTTCTTTATCCACGCTTTTTTAATGTTGGGTGCAGTCACATTTATTCTGCCGCTTGTATGGATGGTGCTCACATCGTTCAAGACGACGGCGGAAGCCACCTCTGTGAATCCCTTTGTGATATTTCCCAGCCAGTGGATGTGGAGTAACTATGCGAAGGTGCTCGAGCAGAACGACGTGCTGCTTGCATATGTGAATACGATTGCCATGATGCTTTTACGTATCGTCTGTTCCGTAAGCTTTAGCGCAATATCCGCGTATGCGTTTGCACGGTTGAAATTTCCAGGGCGTAATTTTCTGTTTGGAATTGTACTGTTTCAAATGATGGTACCTGTGCAGATATTTGTTATCCCTCAATATCTCATGGTGGATGCGTTGGGGGCACGCAATACCATTTTTGCGCTTTTGTTCCCCGGAATCGTCAGCGCCTTTGGTACATTTCTGCTTCGGCAGTTCTTTATGGGCTTGCCTAAAGAGCTTGAGGAGGCGGCAAAGCTTGATGGGTGCAGCATTGGGCAGATTTTTTTTAAGGTGATGCTGCCGTTGGCAAAATCGGGGTTGGTTGCCCTGACAATATTTACAGCCCTGTTCGCGTTTAAAGATCTGATGTGGCCTTTAATCGTGAACACCAGCTCTAAGGCGGCCACGTTGTCCTCAATGCTGGCCAAAATTGAAGGGGCGTATTCTGTCAACTATCCGCAGCTGATGGCAGCTTCGGTATTGGCGATTTGGCCGATGTTAACTTTGTATATCGTGTTTCAGCGGAAATTCATCGAGAGTGTATCTACGTCGGGCGGAAAGCTATGATTGGGGAATGATATGGATATTATATTTCATGAACAAGCAAAAGAGTTTCATCTTTTTAATGAGAAGTTGAGCTATATTATTAAGATTCTGCGCAACGGGCAGCTTGGCAATTTATATTTCGGAAAACGGATACAGGACAAAGACACATTTGCATATCGTATGGAATGGAAGCAAAGATCCTTAACGGCTTGCGTTTTTGAAGATGATCCCGCATTTTCTCTGCACCAAACCAGGCAGGAATATCCGTCCTATGGTACGACTGATTTCCATTATCCTGCTTTCGAGATTGAACAGGAAAACGGCAGCACCGTATCCGATTTTAAATACGTGTCTCACTGCATTTTTGAAGGCAAGAAGTGTTTAAAGGGATTGCCGGCTACCTATGTTGAAAGCAGCGACGAAGCCAAAACGCTGGTGATAACGCTTTTTGACAGCGTAAGTGATACGCTGCTGGAACTGAGCTGGAGTATTTTTAGCGCTTATCCGGTGATTGCCCGTAATGCGCGTTTTGTGCAAAAGGGTGCAAGGAGTATCCGGCTGAAAAGGGCTATGAGCCTCAGCATCGATCTGCCAGACGGTGATTTTGAAATGATTCATCTGGCGGGTGCATGGGCACGAGAAAGACAATGGATAAACAGACGGTTGGAGCAGGGCGTGCAGTCAATTTACAGTCTCTGCGGGGCCAGCAGCTCTGAGCACAATCCGTTTCTGGCTCTGAAAAGGCCTTTGGCGACCGAACAATCAGGCGAAGTCTATGGTTTCAGCCTTGTCTACAGCGGAAATTTTCTTGCGCAGGCCGAGTTGGATGCATACGATATGACACGCGTTCAAATCGGCGTCCATCCGGAAAAGTTTAAGTGGCAGCTGCGGCAGGGCGAAGAATTTCAGACGCCGGAAGCTGTGATGGTATATTCTTGTGACGGGCTTAACGGAATGAGCCAGACTTACCATCGTCTTTACAGAAGCAGGCTGGTACGGGGAATGTGGAGAGATAAGCCCAGACCGATTCTGATTAACAATTGGGAGATTACCGGCGCAGAATTTACTGAAGCCCGGTTAATGGAAATCGCGCGCACAGCCCGAGAGTTTGGTGTTGAGCTTTTTGTTCTGGATGACGGATGGTTTGGACAAAGGAATGACGATAAAAGAAGTCTTGGCGACTGGCATATTGTCAACTTAGAGAAGCTTCCCTCCGGATTAACAGGCCTGAACCAAAGGATGGAGTCGATCGGTATGAAACTTGGCCTGTGGATCGAGCCGGAGATGGTTAACAAGAACAGCGAGCTATACCGAGCTCATCCAGACTGGATTATACAAACGCCTAAACGAGTTGCTTCTCCGTCAAGAAATCAGCATGTTCTGGATCTTTCGAGGCAAGAGGTTGTGGATTATTTATATGAAGTCATATCAAAGCTTATAAGCGAAACGGGCGTATCTTATATCAAATGGGACATGAACCGATATATTACCGAGTGTTATTCGCAATTCTTGCCTCCTGAGCAACAAGGAGAGGTCTTTCATCGCTACATATTAGGCGTATACAGCTTGTATGAACGGCTCACATTAAAATTCCCCGATGTGCTTTTTGAATCTTGTGCCAGCGGCGGCGCGCGAACCGACCCGGGTATGCTGTTTTATGCGCCGCAGGCATGGATCAGCGACAATACAGATGCTATGGAACGCATAAAGATACAATATGGAACCTCTTTGGTATACCCGATAAGCAGCATGGGAACGCACGTATCTGCAGTGCCTAATCAACAGGTAGGTAGAATCACTTCGATTGAGACAAGAGTGAATGTTGCCATATTCGGTGTTTTCGGAATCGAGATGGACCTCAATGCGCTAAGCGATGAGGAAAAGGAAATCATAAAGCAGAAAATCGCATTCTTTAAAAATCACAGAGCTATGATAACCAATGGAGACTTCTATCGTTTAAAAAGTCCGTTTGAAGGCAATGAGGCGGCCTGGATGGTGGTTTCTGCCGGCAAAGAAGAGGCTTTGGTGGGATACTATCGGTTTTTAAATATGGCCAATAAAGGGATGGTGTGGCTCCGGCTGGTCGGGCTTGAAGAAACGGCTCAATACCGTATCAATGAAACAGAAACATTATTCTTTGGTGATGAATTGATGAATGCCGGCTTGGTTGTGCGAGACGGTGATTTGGCCTCGGGCAGCGGGGATTTTGCATCCGCTGTTTATTATTTGAAAGCAGTCAATAAATAAAGTCAAAGCATAGATCCATCAACATGGGTGTTTGGCTTTGTTCCCCAAACCTGCTATTATAAAATATCTGCTATGCTTGACGCATTTTATTCGCCTTTTCGATAGGCTTTTAAAACGTTGTCGGAGGCTTCTCTATAGCTTTTTGGGCTTTCACCTTGTAAGGATTTAAAAACCTTCGAGAATGCAAGAGGATCGTCGTATCCAACCATTGTCGCAATGGTGCTGATGGAGTGAGTAGTTTTCTTAAGCAATGTGCAAGCCTTATTGATGCGGTAATTAATCAAATACTGCTGAGGTGACATGTTTAGCACCGCTTTGAAAATTCTCGTCAGGTGGCTTCGGTTGATGCAGACATAGTTGGCAACATCACTGACTTTGATGTTGTTAGAATAATTGTGGTCTATAAACTCCATTGCATGTTCAACGTAAACTTGAATCGGATAATCATAGTTATTGATAGAATCCTGAACGGGGTGTTTTTCCTGTATCAACGTAGCGAGAAATTTCAGCAGGTAGCTTTCACGGATCAGATCATTGGCGTATGTCAGTTGATTAGCGGCCAACATCCCGTTGACGCAATCCAACAGGACATCTTGATTGTGAAAATCGTTAACAAGGTTTGTTTTATTGAAATTGGCATATTCCAGACAGGCTTCCGCCTTTACGCCGTTAAATCCAATCCAAATATACGTCCACGGTTCTTTTTTATCCGCCTGATAAAATGTGGTGACGTTGGGGTAAATCAAAAAAGCTTGATTTTTACAAAGATGGTATGTCTTTTCTCCTACTGAATAAACTCCTTTTCCCTCGATAATATAATGCAGCAAGAATTCGCTTCGTTTCATTGGTCCATAATAATGGCCTGAGTCGCATTCTTCTATGCCGCAGTAGCATAAATAAAGATCAACAGAATTCTTTTTGAGGTACTCAAGACATTTATAACGAGCTGAATTGGTAAACTTGGCCTGTCCCATAGTTTCCCTCCTCATGTACAATAAACGGCCATGAGCAAAACTTCAAAATGCCGGGTGAAAAACCGCTCATGGCAAAACGGTTTTCCGCCGATTCCTTGATTCTTACTTGCCCGACTTCGATATTCGAAAAGTTTTACGGTACCATCTGCATGACCATATGCATCTTTTTTATTATACCATATTTCGTCGTCAAATTGTTCGGCAAAATCAGCGTATCCCAAACATGCGGAATGGGACCGTTATACAGGTTGTCACCATCATCGGATTGATTGCCCGTTTTAGAAAGCGCAAGACATCCCCTTGTATCTTCAATATAGAAGCAAGAGACTGCCAGTACGAATATAAGGATTATTTTCAGACAGCCTTGATATGTCTCACCTTAGAAGCAGAAACGCAAATAAAGCCCGCGCCCGTTACCGCCTATTGAATTCAAAGATATCGCCGGCGGTGCGCACGGATGCGCTAATCGGCAAGCCGATTGGCCGCGATGTTTTGTTCATTACGTTTCTCAGTTCCGCGGGTTAGTTTTTTCTCCGTCGTTTAATCGTCAGTATGCCGTTTCGGTGCAGGGCGGCAAGCAAAAGCACAGCCGCACCGACGCCGCAGAGCGCGGAAATGACGATGGACCACATATCGCCGTCCGACGCTTTGAACTCTTTGACGGTTCGATCGTCTGCGGACGGATTTACAGCGTCCGGCAGAGTCACAAAATAGCGGCCGCCTTCGTATATATCGAATGCGGCATATCCGTCGTCGTCCACAACCGCGCTCTGCTTATATTCCGCAAGCCCCGAAGAAGCATGATAGATATAGAGGCAGAGCGTATCGCCGGGCTTGTTCAAAAGCGCGGCAAAACGGCATGAAAAGCGTCCTGGGAAATCGTCCGTTTGTGAGAAAAAAAGCTGGTACAAATCATGGCCTTGCGCCGCCTCCGATATTTCCGCATCGCTTGTCATTTTCATATCCAGATTGACCGAGCCTGAAATCCGGTTTCCCAGCGCCGCGCCGTCAACCGTCCAGAAATAGCCGTCCATGCTCACCACAAGAACGCCTTGCTTTGCCTTGAGCGACTCAAGCATCACTGCCGTCAGCACGGCGGGAGACTGCATCGGATACGACACTTTGCCGCCATATGCCATGGCGTCAAGCTGCATGCTGAGCGGATCGGCAGCGATCGTCGGCTGCGGAGATACGTCCTTTGCAGACGTAATGGACATGGCTGCCGGCGCGTAACGCACATGGTCTTCGGATACTGCCGGAGACGCCGATGCGGCGGGCGCGGCGGACTGCAGCGGGTTTGCGGCATGTGAAGCAGTCTTAGCCGCTGCCGTAGGCGCGGGTACGGCCGAAGGCTCATCCGCCGGCTGCGGCGTTTCTGCCGGAATGGATGCAGACGGTATGGGTGCCGGCGTCGGTTCGGGCGTCGGCGTCTCATCGGCGACGACGGTGAGAATGAGTGGAGATTTGACATCGGCATAGTAAGCGGCGGTCGGGTCTTCGCCGATCCAGCTGTATCTGCCGTCGGCGGTGATGGTAATGGTATCTCCGGGATTGGCGGATTCACTGATGTTGATGAACAGTTTCCCCGTTTTCACCGCATCCTTGTTTTCATATGTCAGAATTTCGATGTCGCAGCTTGACAGCTTCGTTCCGCTGTAATGAGAATCCAAATGCAGCGTATTGATTTGGGCGGCAGTGACGGTATATTGGTAACTGTAGCCGCATCCCGCCTTGACATGCGTTTCGCCCGAATAGGCGACGGTGACTTTGTGATCGGACGCATATGCCGGAAAGAGAGAAAAAAGCGACACAAAAATAACGGCGGCGACCAATAAAAAGGCCAGCTTTTTCATATTGCACTCCTTATGGATTGGCGCTTGAAAGAGATGACTCGGAAGGAAAATGAGCGCCCGTTTGATTTGTTAGCTCTTATTTTGGACTAACTAAACGCAATTGTCAACAAAAAACGACAATAATTTGTTGAAATATATAGAATTATGTCATGGATGCGATAAGACAAAAAAAGCCCCGGAGTCGGCCGGAGCTTTCAGCTTGTCGAAAAACCAAAGGTTTTTCGACAGTTTTCCGGTTTTGCTTGTTCCTCGCAAGCTCGAAACGGCGCAAAACCGCAAGGTGTGGGCTGCGCGGGCAAAGCCCGTCTTGCCCACAAATGATATTTTTAGCTTTATTGACAGTCTGAAAAGCCCCGGACTCGGCCGGAGCTTTTGTGCGTTTAAGCATTATTCAGAGATGCGCGTTCTCTTGGGCCTGAAAGGGCCGACTCTGAACAACAGCATGGTGACGACTACTGCAATCAGCGCAGCGCCGGCGCCGACGGCAATCAGCACCGGAAGCGGGAAACCGCTCGGAGCCGCCAATACAGTCTGGTCCGGCTCGGATGTCGGTTCGGGTGTCGGCGTAGGTGCCGGCGTGGGTGTCGGTTCCGTTGTCGGCTCGGGCGTCGGTTCGGGTGCGGCTTGGACGATGATACCGGACGCGCCTTCGATTGCCGCGGACGATACAAAATAATCGGAGCAGTGGTAAATGTCGAACGTCACAAAGCCGTCGGCATCCACTACCGCCGTTTGTACGCCTTCGATCACTTTGGATGTGCCGTAGTAGTAATAAAGATAAACGGTGTCTCCCGGGGCGTTTTTATCCGCCTTGAATTTGAAGGCGATTTTTCCCGGGAATTCTCCGCTGTGGGCGAAATGAAGCTGATAAGTATCCTGATTGCCGACGGCCGCCGAAAAATCGGGATCGGATTCGAACGAAAGGCCGAGATCGAGGGCTTTGACGCCTTCGCCCAAAGCGCCGAGCTGCGCGGCGTTGAGTATGCATGAATACGTGCCGAAATTGAACGTGAACACGCCCTTTTTATCGAGAAGCGACTGGTACGTTTTGGCGGACAGCGTATGGTCATCTCCCGTGATATCCAGCGTCAGCGAGCCGCCCTCTTCCATGCCGGCAATCTTTTCTTTGGCGATATCCCATTCGGTGGGCGCTTTGGACGCTTCGGGGTTATTTGATGCTGGCTTTGAATCCGGCGTTGCGCTTGACGTTTTTTTCACGACGACGAGCGTTTTGCTCTCGGAATACGACGATTCGCCCACATTTGTCCCGTCAAACGTGGAAATCTGGCCGGATACGCTGATCGTGCAAGTGGAACCGGCGGGCGTACCGGCGGGAACGGTGATTGATATGGACGCCGAAGCGGTGATGTTTTCATTCATGCCGCTGCCGGAATCCTTCCACATCGTTTCGCTGCCCGATGCAAAACCGCTCCACGATATATTGCCTGTGATGGTGGAAGCGGACGCCGACTTTGAGATTTTGAACGTATACGTTTTACCCGCGACCACTTCGGTGCTTCCGCTGATTTTCGCAAAGGCCGTGGATATGCCAAAGGCTGAAACGATGATGGTCATAACCAATACCATTGCTAGAAACTTTTTTTTCATAATGACCCCCCTAAAATAATCCGCTGATGCAATTTTTTATAATTGTCCTGCCGGGATAAAGCTTGCCGCAAGGCTCAATATCATAAGCAAAACAAGCAATATAAGCAATATCATCTGAAGCGGTTTTTTGTTCCTCGTTTTTTTACCCATAAGTGCTGCTCACACCACCTGTATCCAATATGCTTTCAATAAACACAGTGCTTTTCCGACTCTATCAATCAGTAGACTGTCACAAGATCGACGGCCGGATAACCGGTATAATCGGGGAAATAGAAATCGAGTATGGCCGTATAGGTGTTTACGGCGGGATCGGACGAATTGGCACGCTGCTGTGCGCCGCGCTGGCTTAACCCGATGCCGTGTCCGTAGCGCCTGCGGTAGATATACCAGTTCGTGTCGTCCGATTCCGCATACCGGATTCCCAAGCCGGATATGAAGAAGGCAGGGTATGCACCCGTTGTTCCGATCACATCGAAGTTGATCGTAAAGGACACGTCGATCTGTTCGGGGGCGGTCCCGCCGATGCGGGTGACCGCAACCTTCATGTTCACGTCGGCCTCAAGATAATCCTTGCAGTCATTCTTTCCGGTTACATCCGCAATGTCGTGATGCTGATTGCTTGAATTGTCATGTGTTTTGTTGGTGATGCTGTTGATGCCCACGATGCTGATGTCATCCGGCGAGTTGCAAACATAGACGTTGCCGTCAATCACCTGAAATGCGCATAGACGCAGATAATAATCGATATTTTTCACGCCGGTCACGCTGTTTTCATTTGCCGACCATGCGCCGTTAGTCCATTTCTGATACTGTATCGGATTACCGGCGGTGATCGTTTTGGGAAGCACGATCCGTTCCTGAAGGCTCGCAGGATTCGCGATGTCATACGGGTCAAAACGGATTTGATCGTAGCCCTTGCGCTCCGTCACCGACCATCTGTGCTGCGAAATCTCCGTCCATCCGCCGTTCGACGCCGAATAATAGCAGCCCATTATCGTATCGCCGTATTTCAAAATCTGGCCTCTCGTCTCATCGACCGCCTGAATACAGCGGTTTTTCGACGCGTCGAAACCCTTGTAAACCTGAGCGTATGAGCCGGTGTCGTCAAGGTCATAATTCGGATCCCCCTTGATTTGGCTGAGCCCGAAATTTCGCGCGCAGACGGCCTGCGCTTTGAGCGCTTCAAGAGGGAAGTCGTTGCTCATCTCATACGGGAGTACGCCGTAGAGGTATGTTTCAAGGTCTAACTCGTTGACGAGCCTTAAGCTGTTGTCGCTCATATAAAAACGGAAAGAGCCGCGGTAATTGCGCGTATCGTATCCATCACGCTGCGTGATCAGCTGGATGGTATCCGTGCCCGTACCGCTGCTGATCTTCAGGTCGGGCGCGCTAAACACAAGCTGGCCGGAGCTTGAGCAAATGCTGATGCCCGTTCCTGTGCCGAAGCTGATGGAGCTTGCAACGGCTTTGAGCTTGAGAATATGAAGTCGAATGAGCGTATAGTCCGAAACGGTGACGGAACCGTTCCTGTCCACGTCGGCGATGGCCAGCGCCTCTCCGGTGAGCGCTTTTTTTCCGAGTATATGCAGCCTGACGTTCGTATAATCCGAAACGGTGATCGAACTGTTTTGATCGACATCGCCCATTGTATATGTCCGCGTGTTCGATGTGGAAAGATTAACTGTGTATGTTTCTCCGTTGGTCAGGGCAGCGGTGTTTGCAGGATTGGTGTTGTCCGTGACGGTATAATTGCCGTTCATCTTTATCGTGGCCTGTGTATAGGGCGTGAATTTGTCTTTGCTTATTGTTCCGCCGACGGGAATAATGACCCTGATGACCGGCGCATCTCCCGCCAGCGCCACGGGAACGGCTCCCAGCAATATTGTCAGCAGCATGACCAGGCTTATCAGTATTCCGGCGAGTATCTTTTTCATTTGCGTCTCCAAACCATAGATGCCATTTTTCTCGATAGCGATATCGTAACAATAACGCAACAATTGCGTAACAATTAAACCCACATACTTTATACCATATATCAACACAAATGTATAGTCAAAAACCATGTTTTTATGATTTTTTTCTTTACGGATCAAGAATAGATGCTTTTGCTTCGCCAAAACGCGTCTTGAAGGGCTGAATATCGGCTGCCGGCGTTTGGCCGGGGCTGAAAAATATAAAAATGTGTGACGGATTTTTCACACGATGCGTCATCATCGGTAAGGAAAAAATGAAAAACGTCAAACTTACGTAAAATAACGAGTGTGAATTGCCCGTATTGAGGCAAAATGACGGTATCGGATAATGAGAAATTGATACATAATGTAAAAAATGTTCATAATCCTCGAATTGACTTATAGACGGACGCATGTTAATATTCAGGGCAGTAAGATGGTTAGCAGTACTAACCTTAGCTATTATTCTATTGGGAATCATATCTGTCTGCTTGCCGTCGATGGAGGTTTTACATGGAAATAGACGAAATTTTCAGCCTGATGGACAGAGCGGAAAAATCGGCGTTCAGCAAAATCGAGATCCAAACGCAGGATTTTAAGCTTTGCCTCGAAAGGCAGGCGGCGGCGCATATACCGGCCGCTATTCACCATGCGGAAGCCCATACGGCTCCCAAAAAGGACGAGCAGCCGGCGCCGTCAAGGGATGACGACTGCATCGTTGCGCCGATATCCGGCGTGTTTTACGTCGCCAAAGAGCCCGGCGCCGCGCCTTTTGTGAAGGAGGGGCAGTGCGTGCGCGAGGGCGACACCGTCTGCATCATCGAAGCCATGAAAATGATGAACGAGATCGGCGCGCCCAAGACCGGCGTGATCGAGCGTGTGCTGCTCGGCGACGGCGAAGCGGTGACGGTGGGGGACGCGTTATTCGTTTATGCGAAGGAAAGCTGATATGAATACCGTACTCATTGCGGCGCGCGGCGAAATTGCCGTGCGCATTATCCGCACGTGCAAAAAGCTCGGTTTTCGCACGGTGGCTGTGTATTCTGAAAACGATCAGAAAAGCATGCATGCGCGCATTGCGGATGCGGCGGTGTGCATAGGGCCGCGTCAGGCCGAAAAAAGCTATCTCAATATTGAAAGCATCATTGCGGCGGCGCGCGCATACGGCGCGCAGATGATCCATCCCGGCGTCGGTTTTCTGTCCGAAAACGCGGAATTCCGCCTTGCGTGCGAGGAAGAAGGCATTAAGTTTATCGGCCCGGACGCGGAGGCGATGCGGCTGCTGGGAGACAAGCAGAAGGCGCGCGAGACGATGCTCAAGCATGGGTTCCCCGTGGTGCCGGGCTCCGAAGGAGCGGTCGGCGGCTTGGCCGAGGCGCTCGAAGTCGCCGAAAAGGTGGGCTATCCGCTGATGATAAAGGCGGCGAAGGGCGGCGGCGGCAAGGGCATCCGCATTGTGCGAAGCGCGGCCGAGCTTGAAAAGGAATTTCCGCTTGTCTGCCGCGAGGCGGAGCTCGCTTTCGGCGACAAGAGCGTTTATCTTGAAGCGTATCTCCCGAACGCACGGCATATCGAGGTGCAGATACTCGCCGACGAGCATGGCAACACGCGTCATTTCGGCACGCGCGAATGCAGTTTGCAGCGCAAAAACCAAAAGCTGCTTGAGGAAGCGCCCGCTGTGAATGTGGACGGCGCGGTGCTTGAGGCCATACAGAATACGGCCGTTTCGATTGCGCAGAGCGTCGGGTACAAAAACGCGGGAACCGTCGAGTTTCTGCTCGCCAACGACAACAAATTTTACTTCATGGAGATGAATACGCGCATACAGGTGGAGCATCCCGTGACCGAGAGCATTTTCGGCGCGGACCTCATCAAGGCGCAGATACAGGTGGCGCTGGGCCATCATTTGACGCTGCCGCAGAAGGAAATCGTGCCGCGCGGGCATTCGATCGAATGCCGCATCAACGCCGAAAACGTAAGGCGCAGCTTTATGCCGTCGCCGGGGCGCATCAAAACGATGATTCTGCCGGGCGGAAACGGCGTACGCATCGATACGGGCTATGCCGCGGGCGACGAAATATCGCCGTTTTACGATTCGATGATCATGAAAGTCATCTGTACGGGAGACGATCGCAGAGAAGCGATATCGCTGAGCATCGCCGCGCTGAACGAACTCGTGATAGAAGGCGTGTCGCATAACGCCGAATTTGCCAAGGCGATGCTTGCCGACGACGATTTTATCGCGGGCAACGTGCATACCAAGTGGATCGAGCAGGTCTTTTTGGACCGCTTTAATCAGGAGACGCCATGAAACTGTTTTCAGAGAGTATAGAAATCGGTTCTTCGCCGGGGCATAACGAGAACGCCAATATCGAGATGCTGCATTGCGACAAATGCGGCAAGGACATGATTGCGGATATCGTTCACGCGAACGATTCCATCTGTCCGTACTGCGGCGCGCTGTTCCGCCAGCCCGCATACAAGCGCATTGAGATGATCGTGGACCCGGACAGCTTCATCGAAATCGAGCGCGAAGCGGAAAGCAAGGATCCCCTGTCGTTTCCGGGGTACAAGAGCAAGATCGAGAACGAGAAGGCCAAATACAACCTGCAGGAAGGCGTCGTGATCGGCAAGGCGCGCATCAAGGGCGTGAGCACCGCGCTCGCCGTGATGGATTCCTATTTCATGATGGGCAGCATGGGCACGGTGGTGGGCGAAAAGATCGTGATACTCACCGAGTTCGCGACGGTCAACCGTCTGCCGCTTGTGATATTCTGCGCGTCGGGCGGCGCACGCATGCAGGAGGGCATTCACTCGCTGCTGCAGATGTCGCGCACCACCATCGCGCTTGCCAAGCACGGCGAGCAGCAGCTTCTGCACGTGAACGTGCTCACGCATCCGACGACGGGCGGCGTCACGGCGAGCTTTGCGATGCAGGGCGATATCACGATCGCAGAGCCGGGCGCGCTGATCGGTTTTGCGGGGCCGCGCGTGATTCAGCAGACGGTGAAAGAAGAGCTGCCCGAAGGTTTTCAGACGGCGGAGTATCTTTTCAAGCACGGCCTGATCGACCGCATTGTGGACAGGAAAGACCTGCGCGATACGCTGGGGCAGGTGCTTGCGCTGCACGACCGCAGCGGAGAGACCCAAAAGCTCAAATCTTTTTTGAAGGAAATGAAAGACGATGGCAATAAAAAAGGTTGACCGAAGCGCAGAGGCCATGCCATGGCAGCGCGTTTTAAGCGCCCGCAAGGAAAACCGGCCTCAGACAAGAGACTATATGGAAAAGCTGTTCACCGGCGTTTTTGAGGTGAAGGGAGACCGCGTCTACGGCGACGACGAATCCATTGTGACGGCTGTCGCGTGGTTTGAAGGATGCCCTGTTACGGTAATCGGGCAGCAGAAGGGCCATACGCTCGAGGAGCGTATGCGCTGCAACTTCGGCATGCCGAACCCTGAAGGGTACCGCAAATCGATGCGCGCGCTTGCGCAGGCGGAGAAGTTCGGCCGTCCCGTCATCTGCTTCGTGGACACGCCGGGCGCGTTTCCGGGCGTGCAGGCGGAGGAGCGCGGGCAGGGGCTTGTGATTGCCGAGCATTTGAAGGCGATGGCGACGGTGAAAGTGCCGGTCATTTCCATCATCATCGGCGAAGGCGGCAGCGGCGGCGCGCTTGCGCTGGCGCTTGCGGACCGTCTGATCATGATGGAAAACAGCTATTTTTCTGTGATTACGCCCGAAGGCTGCGCGTCGATACTGTTTAAGGATTCGTCGCTCGCACAGGAAGCCGCAAAGAACCTGAAGCTGACGGCGGAAGACTTAAAACGGTTCAACATTGTGGACTGCGTGATAGAGGAACCGGAAGGGTTTGACCGCTTCCACATGGACCAAAGCGTGAACGATATCCGGCGTGAAATCGTGCAGAGCCTGAACAGGCTTTTGCGGCTTCCTGCCGACAGGATATTGGAAAAACGGCGCGAAAAATATTTGGGCATGAGAGGGCTATGATTTGATTGCATCAGTAGAGATCGCCGGCGTGTCGAAGGTGACGCCCCGGCGCATTGTAACGAATTCGGATATGGAGAAGCTTGTCGATACGAGCGACGAGTGGATTACAAAACGGACGGGTATCCGCACGCGGCGTGTCGTGGACAAGGAAACGACGGTGGATATGGCGGCGGAAGCCGTGAAGCAGGCGCTGAAGAAAGCGGGCGTGAAAAGAAAGGACGTCGGGCTGATTATCGGCAGCACGATCACGAGCGAATATGTGACGCCGTCGATGGCGGATTATGTGAAGAAGGTGCTCGGCATCGACGCGGTCGCGATGGACCTGAGCGCGGGCTGCTCGGGCTTCATATACGCGCTCAACACGGCGGCGAGCCTGATGGATACGCTGGATATCGGCTGCGCGGTGGTGGTGGCGAGCGAGGCGATCTCGAAATACACCGACTGGACGGACCGGCGCACATGCGTGCTGTTCGGAGACGGCGCCGGCGCGGTCGTGCTGAGAAGAAGCGATACGGCCTGCCTGCATTATCCCGTGATGGAAGGCACGGCGGACAAAGACGACGTGCTGTATGCGCTGCGCGAAAAAAGGCCGACGCCGTTCAGCAAGGTTTCGGACGTAAAGCCCGAATACATCCATATGAAGGGCGCGGACGTTTTCACATACGCGGTGGGCGTGGTGGAAAGCGTTCTCAAAAAACTTTTGCAGATGTGCGGCGACAGACCGTATAATAAGATCATACCGCATCAGGCCAATGAAAAGATTATTGACTATGTGATAAGAAAGATGGACATGCGCCATGAACAGTGCTTTATAAACATCGGCGAATATGCCAATACGTCATCCGCCACAATCCCCATAGCCATGTATGACGCCTATGAAAAAGGCTGGCTGAAAAAGGGCGACAGAATCGCGCTTGTGGGCTTTGGCGCGGGGTTATCCTGCGGCGGAGTTGTGATAGATTGGACAATATAAAAAACGGAGGAAAAAACAATGGAAGAACTCATTATCAAAAACCTGATGGAGCAGCTTGATCTGAAAAGGGAGGACATCACGCCCGAATCCAGCTTTGTGGACGATTTCGAAATGGATTCGCTCGACATGGTCGAAATGCTTATCGAGCTCGAAAAGCAGACAAACATCAAGATACCCAATGAAGAAGTCAAGGATCTGAAGACCGTCGGAGACCTTGTGGCTTATCTGGAAAGGAAGAAAAATGCGTAACATCAGCGATCTGCTCAAGATCGACTATCCCGTCATACAGGGCGGAATGGCATGGGTTTCCAACGCAAGCCTTGCCGCCGCCGTATCGATGGCGGGCGGCCTTGGCGTGATTGCCGCGGGCAACGCGCCGGCCGACTGGGTGAGGGAACAGATCCGCCTCGTCCGCGAAAAGACGGACAAACCGTTCGGGCTTAACGTGATGCTTTTAAGCCCGTATGTCGGCGAGATCGCAAAGCTTGTGACGGAGGAGAAGGTGCCTGTGGTCATCACGGGCGCGGGCAATCCGGCCGAATACATGAAAGCATGGCAGCAGGCGGGATGCATGGTGGCGCCCGTTGTGGCGAGCCGCGCGCTTGCCGTGATGATGGAGCGCATGGGCGCGGACTTTTTGATTGCGGAAGGCTGCGAAGCGGGCGGCCATATCGGCGAGCTGACCACGATGGTATTGACGCCGGATATCGTGCGCGCCGTCAGTATTCCTGTTGTGGCGGCGGGCGGCATATTCGACGCGGATACCGTTGCCGCGGCGTTTTGCCTCGGCGCGTCGGGTGTGCAGGTGGGCACGCGGTTTATACTTGCCAAGGAATGCACCGCGCATGACGAATACAAGCGCCGCATCATCAAGGCCAAGGATATCGACAGCAAGGTGACGGGCCGCGTGACGGGGCATCCGGTGCGGGTTTTGAGAAGCCCGCTCGCAAGAGAGCTGGCGCGCGTGGAGTACGAGGAGAACGCGGCCGAAAAGCTGGATAAGCTGGGGCAGGGCTCTCTGCAGAAGGCGGTGCTTGACGGCGACGCGGAACACGGCTCGTTCATGGCGGGCCAGTGCGCGTGCATGCTCGACAAGGTGCAGACGGCGAAGGAGATCATCGAGGAGCTTTTCGACGGCGAGCGGCTGAAAAGCGTGTGTCAGAACGTATGCAGCCGGCTTCAGGTGAAGCTATGAAAACGGCGTTTTTATTTCCCGGCCAAGGCGCTCAGACGGTTGGCATGGGAGCGGACTTATACGATCATTATTCGATTTACAGGCAGACGTTTGACGAATGCGCGGACGGCGCGGAGACGGATCTGAAAGCGGCGTGTTTCGAAGGCGCCGGTATGAACGGCGGCGAGACGATGCAGCCCGCGATATTTGCGCATTCGGTATCGCTGCTGGCGCTTGTGCGGGCCGAAGGGATCGACGCGCAGTGCTTTGCCGGATTGTCGCTCGGCGAATACGCCGCGCTTTGCGCGGCCGGGGTGCTGAGCCCGGCTCAGGGCGCGGCGCTGGTGAGAAAGAGAGGCCGCATTATGGACGGCGCGTTCGCGCCCGGCACATACGGCATGCTCTCGGTGATCGGCTTTTCGGCGGAGGAGGCGGAAAACGCCATTGCGCGTGAAAACGACGTGTATGTGGCGAACCATCTTTCCGACAAGCAGACGGTGATTGCGGGAAGCATACCGAAGCTGAATCTTCTTAAAGAACGGTTTGAGCAGATGGGAGCCAAGATGACGGCGCTGCTTGCGGTGGCCGGCCCGTCGCATGCGCCGCTGCTGCAAAGCGCGTCCGAGGAATTTGAAAAGGCGCTCGACGGTGAAAGCTTCGGCAGCATGCGCGGCGTCGTTTACTCAAACGCGCTGGGGGCGCCGTATCCGGACGGCAGCGATATCAAAAGGCTGCTGGCGGAGCAGATGCGCAGCCGCGTGCAATGGCACAGCTGCGTGGAGCATATGATCGCCGGCGGCGTGGGGCGGTTTGTGGAAATCGGCCCGGGCAGCGTGCTTTCAAAGATGCTCAAAAGGCGTGTGGATGCGGATACGCAGGTCTTTTCGGTGCGTGACGCGGCCACGCTTGAAAAATTCATCGGTGAGGTTAAAAAACAATGAGCCAGGCGGCATTGGTAACGGGCGCTTCGGGCGGCATCGGACAGGCGATCGCGCTGGAGCTTGCGGCGCAGGGCTTTGATGTGGCGGTGCATTATCACGGCAACGCGGCAAAAGCCGAAGAAGTGGCGAGACGGATCCGGGATCTGGGACGGAACGCTGTGACGCTGCAGGCGGATCTGAGCGGCAGCGACGGCTGCAAAAGGCTCGTCGCGCAGTGCGTTGACGCGCTGGGCGGCATTTTTGCGCTTGTGAACAACGCGGGCATCACGGACGACGATTTGATGATCCGGATGAGCGACGAGCAGTATCAGCGCGTGATGCGCGCCAACATCGACTCATGCTTTTATTGCACGCGCGAGGCATTGACGTACATGATCAAAAAGCGGCAGGGACGCATTGTGAACATCACGTCGGTCGTCGGCGTGTCCGGCAACGCGGGGCAGACGAATTACGCCGCGTCGAAGGCGGCGATGATCGGACTTACGAAATCCTGCGCGAAGGAAGCGGGCGGGCGCGGCATATGCGTGAACGCGGTGGCTCCGGGGTTTATCGAAACGGCGATGACGCATGATCTGAGTGACGAACTGAAAGACAGAATGAAACAGTCCATTGCTTTGAAACGTTTTGGCGTGCCGCAGGATGTGGCCAATCTGGTGGCATTCCTGTGCAGCGACCGTGCGTCTTACATCACAGGACAGGTGCTTGTGGTGGACGGCGGTATGGTGATTTAAAACGCGACGGAGGTCATATGAGAAACAGAGTAGTGATTACCGGAATGGGCGCCGTGTCGCCTATCGGTTTGGATGCGGCTTCATCTTTTCAGGCCGCGGTAGACGGGGTATGCGGAATCAGCCGGGCCGACTGCTTTGATGCGGAACGCACAGGCATTTATGTGGCGGGGCAGGTCAGAGATTTCAATCCCGAAAAGTACATTTCTAAGCGTGAGCAGAAACGCATGGCGCGGTTCACGCTGTTTGCGGTATCGGCGGCGGCTGAAGCCTGGGAACAGAGCGGCATGGGGGATTATTCGTTCGACGACGAACGCGTAGGCGTGGTGCTGGGCAGCGGCATGGGCGGCCTTGATACCATCTGCGAGCAGGTGGAGGAGCTTCGCACCGGCGGGCCGCGTTCGGTATCGTCGCTGTTTATCCCGAAGTCGATCATCAACACGACCGCCGGCGTGATCAGCATGCGCTACGGGCTGCACGGCATGTGCCTTGCGGTCGTGACGGCGTGCTCGACGGGCACCGACGCAATCGGGCAGGCGATGTACGCGGTTCGAGAAGGCCGGATGGACGCGGTGCTGGTGGGCGGCGCGGAATCGGTCATGGTCGATATCGCCGTACAGGGGTTCCACCAGATGCAGGCGGTGACGGAAAGCGCCGATCCCCGACGCGCGAGCATTCCTTTTGACAAGGACCGTTCGGGCTTTGTGATGGGGGAAGGCGCGGCGTTCATGTTGATTGAAAGCGAAACGCACGCAAAAAAACGCGGCGCGAAAATACTCGGCGAGGTGGCGGGATACGCACAGACCTGCGACGCATACCATATCACCGCGCCGCAGCCGGAAGGCAAATACGCGGCACGCGCGATGGAACTCGCGATACTCGACGCGGGCCTCGAAAAAAACGAGATCGGTTATGTGAACGCGCACGGCACAAGCACGCCGCTTAACGACGTGAGCGAGAGCGCCGCCATCGAGCTGTGCTTCGGCGAGCACGCCAAAAACCTTCTTGTGAGCTCCACAAAGTCGATGACGGGGCATATGCTTGGCGCGGCGGGCGCGTTTGAAGCGGTGATAACCGCGATGGCGGTGGCTCAGGGCATTGCGCCTCCGACCATCGGCCTTGAAACGGAAGGCGAGGGCTGCAATCTCGATTACGTAAAGGGCAAGGCGCGCAAAATGAACACCAAATACGGGATTTCCAATTCCTTTGGTTTCGGCGGACACAACAGCT
>JAJUJH010000109.1 GCA_029265435.1 Clostridiales bacterium | reverse complement strand
TACTCCCGTCGTCGAAGGTCCCCTCTCCGGCATCGAATGTGATGGTGCAAAGATACTTCGGCGTGCTGCTGTAAACGGCATAGAAAGTGACATCTCCGTTGATGACCGCTTCGGTGAATTTAGTACCCGTCTCCGCGTCTTTGTTGAGCGACCAGCCCTCAAAAGTATACGTATACTCTTCGTCAGGATCTTTTGTCGGCGTTTCGCTGAACGACACTCTCGTGGCGTACGGCGCAGTGACGGTTTTTACGGTTTGGCCGTCGGCAAACCGTCCGCCGTTCGCATCGAACGTGAATGTTTTGGGGACGCCCACATACTCGAATTTGGCCAAAACGCTGACATACTCCGCAGGCTGTCCGTCCGTTCCCAACACGGTTCCAAAACGGTACGGCAGCGTCAGCCCGTAGTCTCTCAGCTCACAAACATAGTTTGGAATCTCCGAAGTCTTCTTCAGACCGGTCAGCATGTCGGCGGTGATAATATCCCCGTAGTGTCCCTTAAAATAGATCCGTTCATCCCCGCCGGCGAAGCACACCGTAAATTCGATTGGCGTCGATTTGAATACGGGTGTGAACGTCAGGTTGTACTTATAATATGTGTAACCCTTATCCATGGATAGCTTCACATATGAACCGTTTACCTTCTTTGTCGATTGCCAGTAATCGACCGTATAGATATATCCGTCCTCGCGGTATGTCAACTCGGGCAGGTCAAGACGATTCGGATACGCATTGAGACTTTTTGCGTAAAAGCCCTTGAATTCTTTTGTTTTGGTTCCGTCCGCAAAAGCATGATCGCCCGCGTCAAATACGGTCTTCACCTCCAGATACGTTTTTTCGTATACCGGTTGAAAGACGAGATCGTTCTTGTATATCGCGGAAAGCGGCATTCCGTCTTTCGTCTGCCACTTGCTGAAGCGATACTCGTAGTAGTCTTCTTCTCCCTCTATCACTTTGTCCACTTCCAGCGCCTTGGGCGTTTCTCCCGTGAACACCCGTACTTTCGAGATCACCTTTCCGTCTTTGTCCTCAAATGTCACATTCAAATACGGCCAGAAAACGGCCCAATAAGAGGTGTGGCTTTCGCTCGAGGCGTGAAGGGACGGCGACCAGTACATAAATTTCCTGTCCGCATTGTTGTACTTGCTCATATCCGGCGCTTTGGGCATGGTTCCTTTTTTCGGAAAATCATTCGCGATCAGTTGATTGTCCGCATAGAAATTTGTCCAGCAAATGTCATCGCTCTGTATATACTCGGCGTAGTATGTCGTTGCGGCATCGGCTGGGGTCAGCGCGCGGTCCCATTGATAGAACCGCCAGGGCGTCGGCGCGGCGGCGGAGGGCGCGGCGGGTATCTCGCCGACAAGCGTCGGAACCACGGCAATCACGCCGTATTGATATTGGCCTGTCGCCTGGTCGTAAACGTATCCGCGGAAGATGATATCCACATAATTCAATTCTGTGTCGAAATGATATCCCGTATCTTGATAAATGGGCTTTATTTCCTCTTTCCACGGTTTTGCCCACGATTTCAGCTTGTATTTTGTCAACGTGAACAGATCCCAGTATGTATTTTCCGCAGGCGGTACGGGTGTCTGCCCCACGTAATACTCCTTCTGCTCCAGAACACTGCCGTCCGGTTTGTAGAAGGTCGCTTTATATTTTTTGGCGCTGTCGTCCACCTTATTTTTCATATAAGTGAGATTAATGGTTTTGGTGATCGGCGTCAGGTCCTTTGAAAACAGCGAACAGCCTTTTGTATACTGGACAACGATCGAAAAATCGAGCCGTTCGGGCGCATTGTTTGCTATGGTGACGACGCCGGTTTCTTTATCCAGTGAAACGTATTTCAAATCGGCATCGCTTCCTTTGCCCGATTGATCCTTTACAAGGAAGAATGCGTAATCCCCCGAAAAAGACGCGGGCCTTACGTTAATGGAGACGCCGTTTTTGCCGGTCGAAATATTCACATACTTGAGCTTTAGCAGGTTGTCGCCGCCGCCTTTGATATTATAGGACGTCGTATTGAATGTGACCGCGTCTTCGGTTTTTTCAAATTCGGACGCAAACTCGAGCGTGCCGATCGTCAGTATCGGGAATTTGAGGTCCGCAATCGTGACGCTGTCTTGCCAGCCGAACACGTTCCATGTGAATTCGAGCGTGAGGAATATGCCCGTTTCGCTTTTCAGACCGCCGGCCAGCGTGATGCCGGTTTTTGAATCATAATCGAACCGGACAAAACCCGACAACTCTTCATACACCCCCAGATCGGCCGAAAAACCGAAATTCAAAACATCGTTCAAATGAACAAAGCTGAAATTCACTTCCGCCTTAAAGCCGGCGCGGATACCCATCTGCCCTTTGAGGGTGGCGGAGAAATGCGTTTGGGAGCTCAGCCTTTGGTTGGTCCGCACCATGCCGCTCGTTCCGGTGAGTTCTTCCATGTTGCACAAGCCGATCTTCCGCGTTTCCGTGTTGTCAAAGTTCAAATTCAGCCCCACGCGCATCCCGATATCCACATGGAAATTCAGCTTGAATTGAACGGTCAGAACCTCGTATATCGAAACGGTTTTGTTTCCCAGCTCTTTGTTGAATATCTCCACATAATCCAGATCGTCACCGAAAAAATTCTCGCTGTTCAGGCTGTCAACAATGGTTTCGGTTTTATTCTCATCCGTCGAATTGATCAGATTCTGTATTTCTTCGGTGATGTTAAGTTTCTTATCGCCGCCGCTTGTGGCGATTACCGCGCTGAAATTCAGATTGCAATGGTTTGTCAAATACGCGCCGTGGTTGATATCCAGCTTTTTCTTATCTTTGTTGTACGCGCTGTATCCGTAAACGGTCTGTGTCAGTTCATCCTGCAGCGTCAGATTCAGCGTCAGCTTGATTTTTTCGTCCAGCTTGATGTCGATGTCTCCCGTCGAAAAGCTGATGCTGCCGCGCACTCCGTTTTCCTTGTTTGCAATGTCGTACGTCTTCTGGATGCTGATTTTAACGCTCACATTTTTGAGCAGATTGGCTAGTCCTTCGATGCCGAGGTTCTCAAACCTTTTTTGGCTGTTGATATCGAGCGACGCGACGGTGTTGCGCAGCGTAGGGCTTTGCTTGATCCCTTTGGCGATGGCCGTACAAAGGTAGTCGTACCCTTCGCTTTCCTTGATCGACGTCTGAAGCTCTTTCTCGGCGGCCTGCGTTTCCTCGGTCTCCCCCTCGTCCTCGAAATAAACCGCGTCCCCGCTGTAATAGAACTCGAATTGCGAATAGATATCCTCTATATTCGGCGTGATCACATACAAAAACCGGCCCGAATCTTCGTTTGCAACTTTGATCACCTTATAGTATCGGTTTTCAGGCGCATCCGTATCGCCGCTGCCGAAGCTAATAATGTCACCGGCCGTAAAATCTTCGCTGTCGTTTATCAATTTCGCACGGTAGATGGGCTTGCCGTCATCGTCCGCATTGCCTGTTTCCCCGTTTACCGCCTCCTCTGTTTCCTCCATGCTCGATATGTCGCCGGAGGACAGAAGCTTGGGATGGGCCTTCATCACAATATTGTTGACGTTCTCCCTGTAGATCGTAAAGTTATAAGCCTTGATTCCGGGATTGGAAACGTCCTGACCGCCGGCCTTGATAAAGCGGACCGTCTTTGTATCCGATATTTTGATGGAATAAGTGAAACCCGGTGTGAACCCGTCCTTTGAATACAGCAGATATCCGCCGTCCTGCGGCTTGACGGACAGGGTTTTCCCTTCTTCGCCGTCGGCGCAGGAAAAACCGACATAATCGGACAGGTTGTCGTCCGTCAGCTCAACGTCGGATTGCACGGCAAATGTGATGTCGCTGCTGCAGTTGCTTAAATACTCCTAGATATACGATTCCATTTCCGGCTGATACCACTCGGCGTACAGCGTGGTATTTTGATTAAAAACGTCGTCCGCACGGTATGCGTGAACAGGCGCTTCTTCATAATACCATCCGGCAAAAACGTAACCGTTGCGCGAGGGGGATGCAACCTGAGGCAGCTTTCCGCCTCTCGGCACGAATTGGCTCTCCACCTCGCTGCCGCCCGTGCTGTCGAACGAAACCGTCACCTGGCCACCAACCGAAAAGATGCCCGAACTGAAAAGAAAATAGCTGCCTGCGCCTATCACGAGCAATATGGCAAGAATACCGATAAGCAAAACCGTTTTGCTTCTTCTGTTTTTTCCGTTCATACCTTCGGCGGTATGATTCTGTTTTTCCTCTGTGATAAAGCTGTTATTATGGCCGGTATTTTGAGACGCCATTTTCCTTCCTCCGATCTTCAATCCTCGAGTCAAAAATATGTTCATAGCCAAAAAACCTTTGCTGCTCTGGCCAAGAGACGAATACGATCACACAGCAACCGCTCATATTACCATGATAAGAAAACTATCATTCGTTTTGAAGTGACTTTTGCCGAAAAAAAGTCACGTTTTTCAGCACTGTTTATCTCATTTTTTTCGCTTTGTCACAATATGCGTTTTCCCTTGTTTAGGTATATGTGATTGTGATTCCATATAATAGATATGATATTGATTCTTTCATTTCACTTTTATGGCATAGTCTGAATATACCACAGTGATCAAAGTGGTCGTTCAAACGACGTATTTTGAGACGGTCATTTCAGTTAAAAATGCCAAGATAAAGCGAATTCATGCGCTTTGAGCGCATCTATTTGTAAATCAGCACATATTTCGCAAGCTCATCGCGGCCGGAAATAAAGAGCTTGCCGTAAATCTCGAGCATGATATTCTTGAGCCGGCCCACAGAAATGTTATATTGCTTTGCAATCTCGGCGTACGGAACGCGCCTTGCCACCATTTGAGCCAAATGAAATTCCCTGAGGCTGAGTATCGATGTGATGTTATCCTTTGTAAATTGATTGTGAAACGCGATCCAGTTTTTAACCGTATGCTTCCATTGTCCGATAACGGCGTCCAGGTATTTCGGAAAAGCCTGCTCCAGACACTGTTCCACGACTCCGCCGAAGTCGGATACGGACTCCGCGAAGGGCGTGACAAAACCGTGCGGCAAAGCGATTCGCATGGCTTCCATCAGCCAGCGTTTGGCTTCGTCCTCGCGTTCAAGCCGCCGGCATGCAAGCGCGCAGACAACGCGCAGGTAAATGTCCGGAAACGTGATCCCCCGTTCTCTTGCACTGAAAGCCAACGAAGTCTGAGCTACGGCCAGCGCCGCTTCATATTTGCCGATACACACCAGATATTTGGCGCGCAGATAGAACAAATACGGCAGGCTGACCTGCGGCGGAAATGCACCAAAATCCCCCTCCTTCAGCCAATCGGGCGCCATGCTCGGCGCGGATACGCTCACCATGGCGCTGGCCAGCGCCAATTCCGCAAACAAATCCAATATATCGTTTCTGGGCAGGCAGCTCTTCAATTGCGCCTCGATCATGGCGTATTTCCGGTAATCTCCTAAGCTGATTGCCGCCGCGATTGCCACAAGCGACGCGCGTGCCCTGTCCGCAATATTCCCTTCCGTTTGCTCATAGCAGCGCAGCACGTGCGCAAAATCCCCCCGAAGATACGCAAGATCGGCTTCATACTGGAGCCTTGCCCTTTCGTCCGCAGTTTCCAAAATTGAATCGGGGTTGTCGCTTGGCATCGGAACGGAAGTGGCCTCAATTACCCGGCACAGCTCGGATGACAGCCGTTTCCCCGTCAGCATCTTTTCCCTGCGCGGGTCCTCCGGCTTTTCCGCGTCGGCCGGAATCATCCATACTCTTCCGTGTTTTCTCGAGCGGGATATCCGTCCGCCGGCCAAAAGCCTCTGCACCTGTCTTAAGGACACGCCCCATTTTCGGGAAACTTCCAAAGCGGATAGATACTCCATCTTTGCACCGCCTTTGCGCCATAATATAACAGTCATATTATAGCCGATTTTTCGGCTCTTTTCAACCGCAAGCCCATTTGAGCCGATATTGCGGCGATCGGCGCTCTTTTAAGCCGGATAGGGCATACAAACGGCGGGCCGCAATGCGATCCGCCGTCTTGCAAGGCATATCGTTATTTTTACTCCCACTCGATCGTGGCGGGCGGCTTGCTCGTGACGTCATAGCAGATCCGGTTGACGCCCTTCACCTCGTTGATGATTCGGTTGCTGATCTTCTCCATCACGTCATACGGTATGCGCGCCCAATCGGCCGTCATACCGTCTACGCTGGTCACGGCCCTCAGCGCAACGGTATGGTCATACGTGCGCTCGTCACCCATCACGCCCACGCTGCGCATATCGGTCAGCACCGCAAAATACTGCCATATTTCGGAATCCAGGCCGGCGTTCGCGATCTCCTCGCGGAATATCGCATCGGCAAGCTGCAGCGTATGCACCTTCTCGCGCGTCACGTCTCCGATAATGCGTATCGCAAGACCGGGGCCGGGAAACGGCTGCCGCCAGACGATATGGTGCGGCATGCCGAGCGCCTCTCCGAGCGCCCTGACCTCGTCTTTGAACAGCTCGCGCAGCGGCTCGATGATCTCCCGAAAATCCACCGCGTCGGGCAGCCCGCCCACATTGTGATGGCTCTTGATGACCGCCGCATAGCCCTTGCCCGATTCGATCACATCGGGATATATGGTGCCCTGCGCAAGAAAATCCACCTTGCCGATTTTCGCGGCTTCCTGCTCAAACACGCGGATAAACTCTTCGCCGATGATTTTGCGCTTCTTTTCGGGCTCTGTGACGCCCGCGAGCCTGCTTAAGAACCGTTCGGATGCGTCCACGCATACGAGGTTCATATCGTACTCGCCTTTAAAGACTTCCTCCACCTGCTTGGCTTCATCCTTGCGAAGAAGGCCATGATCAACAAAAATGCATGTGAGGTTCTTGCCGACCGCTTTGTCAAGCAGCACCGCCGCCACCGACGAATCCACGCCGCCCGAAAGGCCGAGCAGCACGCGCCCGTCCCCCACTCTGCGCCGGATATCCGCGACAGCCGTTTCCACGTAGTTCTCCATCGTCCAGCCGCCGCTCGCCCCGCATATCTCGTATAGGAAGTTGCCGAGTATCTCATTGCCGAAACGCGTATGCACCACTTCGGGATGAAACTGCACGCCGTACAGCGATTTTTCGGCGCTGCCGTACGCGGCGACCTCGCAGCTTTGCGTTGACGCGATAATCTCAAAGCCTTTCGGCGGCTTGTCCACATAATACGTATGGCTCATCCAGCAGACAGAATCCGCTTCCAGCCCCTTGAAAAGCGGGCAGTCCGTATTGTAACGGATATCCGTCTTGCCGTATTCGCGGCGGTCGGCGCGCTTAACGCTTCCTCCCAGCACGCTGCCCATCAGCTGACTGCCGTAGCATATGCCGAGTATGGGTATGCCCGCGTCAAAAAGGCGCCTGTCGCATATCGGCGCGTCCTCGTCCGTAACGGTGCTGGGGCCGCCCGTCAGTATGATGCCGATGGGCTTGATTTCAAGTATTTTTTCAAGCGGTGTGTCGTATGGCAGTATTTCCGCGTAAACGCGCAAATCGCGCACGCGGCGCGCAATCAGCTGATTGTATTGTCCGCCGAAATCCAGTACGATGATTGTTTCTCTCACGTGATTTAAGACCTTCCTGTATAGTTTGGCGCTTCTTTTGTGATGTATATGTCGTGGGGATGGCTTTCCGCGAGCCCCGCGCCTGTGATCCTGACAAACTGCGCTTTTTCCCGCAGTTCCTCAAGGTTGCCCGCGCCGCAGTACCCCATGCCGGATTTGAGACCGCCGACCAATTGGAACACCGTATCGCTCAAGGGGCCTTTGAAAGGCACGCGGCCTTCCACGCCTTCCGGAACCAGCTTGTCGGCCTTCTCCTGAAAATACCGGTCCTTACTGCCCTTCTGCATCGCCGCGAGCGAGCCCATTCCGCGGTATACCTTGAAGCTCCTGCCCTGATAGATTTCCGTATCCCCCGGGCTTTCTTCGGTGCCCGCAAACAGGCTGCCTATCATCACCGCATGCGCGCCGGCCGCAAGCGCCTTTGTGATATCGCCCGAGAATTTGATGCCGCCGTCCGCAATGATGGGAACATCGTATTTTGCGGCGATTTCGGCGCATGTGAGCACGGCGGTAAACTGCGGCACGCCGATGCCCGCGATCACGCGCGTGGTGCATATGGAGCCCGGCCCCATGCCCACCTTCACGCAGTCGGCGCCCGCCTTGATCAGGTCTTCGGTGCCCTCGGCCGTTGCCACGTTGCCTGCAATCACCTGAAGCTTCGGATAATGGCTCTTCAGCTTCTCCACCGTGTCGAGCACGTTCTTGGAATGGCCGTGCGCCGAGTCCACCGTCACGATATCCACCTTCGCGGCCACGAGCGCCGCCGCGCGCTCAAGCACATCGTCCGTCACGCCGAGCGCCGCGCCCGCCAGCAGCCGTCCGTTTTCATCCTTGGCACTGTTCGGGTATTGGATTGCTTTTTCGATGTCTTTGATGGTGATAAGGCCCTTGAGCATGCCGTCTTTATCGACAAGCGGGAGTTTTTCAATCTTATGCCGTCTGAGTATTTCCTGGGCTTCGGCGAGCGTGGTGCCGATGGGCGCCGTCACGAGGTTCTGCGACGTCATGACCTCGCTGATTTTTCTCGTGTAATCCGTTTCGAAACGGAGATCCCTGTTGGTGATGATGCCGACAAGCTTTCCGTCTTTTGTGATGGGCACGCCCGAGATGCGGTATCTTTCCATCAGCGCGTTGGCGTCGGAGATGAGGTGCTCGGGAGACAATGAAAACGGGTCTGTGATGACGCCGTGTTCGCTTCGCTTCACCTTGTCCACATCCGATGCCTGCTCCTCAATGGACATGTTTTTGTGGATGATGCCCACGCCGCCTTCTCTTGCGAGCGCGATGGCAAGGCGCGCCTCGGTTACCGTATCCATCGCCGCGCTCAGTATCGGGATGTTGAGAAAAACCGATTTCGTGAGCCGCGTTTTCAC
>JAJUJH010000162.1 GCA_029265435.1 Clostridiales bacterium | reverse complement strand
CTGCCTGTCCAAACGATACATCCTGTCCTCCAAATGCAAGGTTTTTCGCCTGTTTTCTGCTTTTTCCTTGCATTTATTATACCAGATATGTACCCTTTATTCAGTATTTATCGCACTTTTACCCTTGCGAAGGAAGGCCTAATTATCAAGATATTTGGTAGCCACGCCGTTAAAGTGCCCTACCCACTTCTTCAAACGGCTGTGATAGTTATTGACGTTCTGTATGTGGAAGATGCCTTTGTATGTCTTGTGCTCGATAATCTCATAGTGATCCATGTCTTTGCTGTCGGCAAAGGTCATATAACCCTTAAACCCGTCTGTGCAAAGAATGTTATCGTGGCTCATAAGACCACCAACCATTTCACGCACTCTCTCAGTTCGGATTCTGCCAAGGTTAGCAACCTTAGAAACCGTATGTTTGCTTCTGTCTCTGGCAACGAGTACACAGACTTGTTCGGCACTTGAACCACGCTTCTTAGCAACGCCACCTTGCTTACGGGCTTTGCGATATGTGATACCCTTCTTGCCTTTCTCTGAGTATAGGAAGAAAGTTTCGTCCATCTCTACGATGCCGTTAAAGGCTGTATCATTCGTTTTTTTTAGCGCTTCTAAGAGTTTGTGTCTCCAGTAAAAAAGCGTCACATAGGAAACGCCAACAATCTCAGCCGACTTGCGGAGAGAGTAACCCTTCAACATTCACTCGACAAACGGATTCCACTTCTCAGGAAACTTGGTGCGGCTCATCGGTGTGTTGGTCATACCGCCAAAGGTAGAATTGCAATCACGGCAAAGATAACGCTGCTTGCCCTTGTATGTGCCATGACGTACAACGTGCTTAGAACCACTGTGAGGACATAAGGAGCCTTTGTTAAACGGGCTTCACTTACTTCTTTGCGTAGGTTATCTAACTCTGTGGAGTCCTTAGAATCCTTATTTTGATAGTCATGGCTCGTTCCTCACTTTCTGATGTGCAGAATTTGGGAAATGCCAACACCGAATTTTAACAGAGCCTTTTAAGGGCCGCAGCCGCGGCTTGATCATATTATTCGCCAGAAGATCAAATTACTTTATTCGTCTTCAAAAACGGTTTCGTTCAGCGCTTCAAAATCAAGAAATTCGGCGACGGTCATATCAAGCCCCACGGCGATCCGGTGCAGCGTGCGCAGCGTGGGATTTTTGGTGTTTCCTTTGGCGATGTTTTCGAGTGTGGACTGTCTGAGCCCGGATAGCGAGGCCAGCCTGTTTAATGTGAGGTTTCTTTCCATACAGATGCCGGATATACGGTCGGCAACCGCTTGAGCATAAGTCATTGATGTCTCCTGATCATGCAACATGTTGTGATATTCATATCATAACAAAACCGCTTAAAAATGATTACCCGTTTGCGGTTGACAATTGGCATATTTATCTATATATTGGTGAAAGCATGTGAATGAATGAGGGATGCCATATGGAAGAACGTATACAAAAGATGATCCGGGAAGAAAGAGAAAAGCTTAATCGCATGATCGACGAACTGCTCGACAAACATGCGCCGTTATCCGGAAACGAGGCGCTGCTTAAACAAGGGCGGTATATCGAACGCCTCATCGACGATGCCGGAGAGGTTTCCGGTTAGTGCGGCCTTTATATATCCTCTTCCCGCGTCATCGCTTTTGTCACTTCGGCAATATGGGAGAGCGTATCCATCGCCGTCATCGACAGTTCGCCAAGCTGAGCCGCCGCGGCTTCGCCCGCTTTCCCGCAGATATACGCGCCCGTCACTGCCGCTTCAAACGCGGACTTTCCGCCTTCGCGCCCGCCGCACATGAGACCGCCGATGACGCCGGTCAGCACATCGCCGCTTCCGCCGCGCGCCATGCCGGGCGAGCCAGCTGTCACGAATACCGTCCGCGCGCCGTCCGTCACGATTGTCGTCGCGCCCTTCAGCAGCAGCGTCACGCCGTATTTCAGTGCAAAGCCTCGCGCGTATTCAAGCGGGTCCTGCAAAATCATATCCAACGGAATGCCGCAGAGCCTCGAGAACTCTTTCGGATGCGGCGTCAGCACGATATCGCCCGCTTTCCGCTCCAAAACATTTAAGTCCCGCGCGATGATGGTGAGCGCGTCCGCATCGAACACCTTGCGGATATCATAATGCGTGACAAGATGTATGACCGCCGCCGCCGCACCGCCGCCTAAAGACAGCCCCGGCCCGGCCGCAAGCGCAGTTTTGCCCGCCATCAGCCTGTCAAGCCCGCCGACGCAGCTTTCCGACAAACCGCCTGAAAAATCGTCGAGCGCAAAAGTCAGGCTTTCGGGGCTGCTCTGTGCGAAAAGGCCTTGGACGCTTTCCGGCACGCCCGCCGTAACAAGCCCCGCTCCCGCTTTGAGCGCCGCGCGCACGCACATGACGCCCGCGCCCGTCATGCCTCTGCTGCCCGTTACGCAGGCGAGGTGCCCGAAGCTTCCCTTATGCGTGTCTTTGCGGCGTTTTTGCAGCGTGATCGTATTCGCCCAGCCCATATAACCCTGCGAAAAGCCGTGCGCGGCGCCGATTTCCTTGACGGTCAGCGCGCCCGTATAAGCGCGCCCGGGAAACAGCAGGTGCCCCGGCTTGGCACATTGAAAAGTCACCGTTTCATCGGCTTTCACCGCTGCGCCGCGGACGGCGCCGGTATCCGCGTCGATGCCCGACGCGATGTCGCATGCGACAACGTAAGCGCCGCTTTGGTTGATGAGCGTGAGCACAGCCGCGTACAGTCCCGTCACTTCGCGCGACAGCCCCACGCCGAAAACCGCGTCGATCAAGACACAGCCCGATAAGCCCGAAAGCTGTTCTTTTGCCGTATTCTCGTCCGTGATTTCAATAATGCGCGGGCCGAAAAACGCCGCGTTCATTGCCGCGTCGCCTTTCAGTTCCGCCGTTCTGCCGACAAGGCATACCGTCACATGATACCCTTTTGCCTCAAGCTGGCGCGCCGCGGCGAAGCCGTCGCCGCCGTTGTTGCCCGCGCCGCATACCGCGACGATGCGCGTATCCGTTCCGAAGCGGCCGGATACGGCCGTCGTGATGCCGAAAGCCGCGTTTTCCATCAGCAAAGCCGAAGGGATGCGGCATTTTTCGATCATGTACCGGTCGAGAGCCTGCATGTCCCGCTTATTCAGCACGTGTATCATGGCGCTTCTCCTTCCGCGACGGCCTGCGCCACCGCGTAATGCTCCGAATGTGAAATGGAAATGTGTATCGACGTGACGCCGAGCGAGCCGGCCTTTTCGCCGGCAACGCCGCTGAGCTTCACATAAGGCTGCCCGGACGGCGCACGCAGCACCTGGATGTCCTTCATCGGCATATCGCCAAGGCCGCATCCCAGCGCTTTCAATATCGCTTCTTTGGCCGCAAACCGCCCCGCCACCGTTTCCATCCTGTATTGGCACGCTTCAAACAGCCCGATTTCGCCGTCGGAAAAAACCTTTTCAAAAAAACGCTCGTTTTTTGCGGCTTTCGCGATGCGCCCGATTTCCACGATATCGACGCCTGTGCCCCGTATCATGCGCCCGCCTCCGCCGCGTTGATGACCGCGCGAGCCGCCGCTTCCGCGCCCGCCGCGAGAACCGCATTGAGGTCGGCGGTCTTTTCGCCCGTGCCGAACGCGAATACGGTATCGCCGTCAAACATGGTGTGCGCAGGGCGTATCACCATCGCGATACCGTCCTGCCCCGCCGCCGCGAGCTTGTTCGCCTGCTCCTTTGTGAGCGCGGCGTTCGTGCCCACGATGCCGATCGTCGTATTCTGTCCAGAAAAATCAAGGCTTGTGCCGCCCATCAGCACGCCGCTCACGGTTCCGCCGCGCATCCCGGCGATTTTCCTGCCCGTCGTATGGTCGAAAATATCGCCAAGCGCGTTGACGGCAAACGCCGCCGCGACGATCACGCCGTTTGGGAGAAGAAGCGACGCCGTTCCGAAGCCGCCAAAGGCCGCGCGCTCCATTCCCGCCGCTTTTCCGATTGTCGCGCCGGTTCCCGCGCCGACGCGCCCCTGCGCGAGCGTTTCCGCCGCGTTCTCGCACGCCCGATATCCCGCCTCGGCGTCCGGCCGCACCGACGCGCTGCCCACGGCGAGATCGAACAGCACGGCGGCGGGTACGATGGGCACCCGCGCGACGCCCGTATCAAAGCCAATCCCCTTTTTCTCCAGCCAGCGCATCACGCCGTCCGCAGCGGCCAGCCCGTAAGCGCTGCCGCCGGACAGCAAAAACGCATCGGCATGCTGCACGGTGTTGACGGGCCGCAGGAGATCCGTCTCGCGCGTGCCCGGCGCGCTGCCGCGCACATCCACACCCGCGACCGCGCCGCCGCCGGGCAGCACCACCGTACAGCCCGTGCGCGCCTCCGGATCCGTATAATGACCGGCCAAAACGCCGGATATATCCGTAATGCTTCCGCTATACATAACCGTTTTCTCCCCTGAGCGATACCTCCCCGGCCACAAAGCGCTTTGTCTGGCCGCCGCAGTCGAGCAGTATCGCGCCGTCGTCGCCATATCCCAAAAGCACGCCCGTTGCGCTTCCGCCTGTACCCGTTACGGTGACGGTGCCGGATATCGCGCCGCGTGTGCGAAACATATCCATAAAAGGAACAAGCCCTTTTTCGGCAAACAGGCTGTATGCGTCCAAAAAGCTGTCGATGACGGCGGCGGCGAGAAGCGTATTGTTCGCGTCGAGCGCAAACGCCGTGCCGCATATATCCGG
>JAJUJH010000206.1 GCA_029265435.1 Clostridiales bacterium | reverse complement strand
GTATCTGATTGCGCAAGGGTATAAACCGAAGCGCGACATATACCTCGCTTTCGGGCACGACGAGGAATCGATGGGAGTGCTTGGCGCTCAGAAGATTGTGGACAGGCTGAAGGAGCAGGGCGTTCGGCTCGATTTTGTGATCGACGAGGGCGGCGGCGTGATGGACGGCGGCTTGATGAATGTGAACGTAACGGTTGCCGCCGTGGGCATCTGTGAAAAGGGATATGCGGACATCCGGCTGATTGCCGAATCGCCCGGCGGGCACGCGTCGAGACCGCCCAAACAGACGGCCGTGGGCGCGCTGGCCAAGGCGATTGTAGCGATCGAGAAAAAGCATATGAAGCCCGCTCTGAACAAGCCGCTCCGCGAAATGCTTGATGCAATCGGCGGATATATGAAATTCCCGCTCAATGTGATTGCGGCGAACCTCTTTATCACAAAACGGCTGCTGCTTATTGGGCTCAACGCCGGCGGCGCCGGTGCAGCCATGGTTAGGACCACAGCGGCTCCGACGATGCTTCAAGGCTCCGGCGCGCCCAATGCGCTGGCGGAAAAGGCGGAGGCGGTGATCAACTTCCGCATCGCGCCGGGCGATACGCTGGACGGTCTGCTCAAGCACATCAAGAAAACGGCGGGCAAGGATATTAAGCTTGAGATCATACAGGCGTATGAACCTTCCGGCATATCGGATACGCACAGCTCCGCTTACGGCGTGATAAAGGAAACGATAGAAACGATGTTTCCGCAATGCGCGGTATCGCCGTATTTGATGATCGGTGCGACAGACTCGCGGCGTTATGCGGCGGTTGCGGATAACATATACCGGTTTCAGCCGTTTCGCTCTATGGCGGACGATCTTGACACATTGCATGCCGCCAATGAGAGGATGAAAATCGAATCACTGCGTGAAGGCGTCGAGTTTTTCGTCCGGCTTGTAAAAAACGCGGATAAATGTTAAGATGAGTCTAAACGGCGCGGTTTTTGCCGTTATGTCCTTATCCATTACTTTTTTTCAGGAGGAATCAGATGCGCGAATTTCTTATAGCCACCGATTCGGATACTGAGATTCCCTACACCTTTGCCGACGAGCACCACATTCCCGTTTTTTTAATGCCGTATACCGTAAACGGGGAGGAGAGGCTGTTTGACCTTGGCAGAAATACGGATTTTGTTAAATTCTATGAGGAACTCGCGGACGGCGCGGATGCCATCACATCCACAAGACCGCCGATGGATATTGCCGATTTCTTCCGCGACATTGTCAGAGACGGCAAGGATGTGCTGTATCTGTCGTTCTCGTCGGCGCTTTCGGGCCATTACGATTTGACGCAAATGGCAAGAACGATGGTGCTGGAGGATTATCCCGACGCGCGTATCGAGATCGTGGACACGCTCAGCATCTCCATGGGCGCGGGGCAGATCGTGATGTATGCGCAGAAACTCAAAGAGGAAGGCAAATCGCTCGATGAGATCAAAGACTGGGTCGTTAACAACCGGAAGTATTCGCACGCTTGGTTCTCTGTGGACGATTTGAACTACCTCAAAAAGGGCGGGCGCCTTTCAAGCGCGGCGGCGGCAATCGGAACGATTCTTGATGTGAAGCCGATATTAAAGATCAATATCGACGGCAAGATCGTCGCGGCGGATAAGGTGAAGGGCACGAAAAAAATCATGAAGTTCTTTTTGAACGTGATACAGGAAAATGTGGTCAACCCCGAAGAACAGACCTCTTATGTTCTTCATGCCAACAATATGGAAGCGGCGCTCAAAATGAAGGAACTGATGGAGCAGAGCTTTGCGTTCAGGGAAGTGAAGATTCAGGATGTCGGCCCCGTGATCGGCTGCCATACCGGCCCGGGTGTGCTTGCCGTGATTTTTATGGGCAAAGAAATAACCGCCTGACGATTTGAGAAAAGAGCCCCTCGCGGCGGCTCTTTTTTTGTCTGGGCATCGCTCGATAGAGGAATATAAAGCATGAACGCTCGACGGCGTCGTGAAGGAAACCGCTAAATGGGCTGGCTTCCTTCCCTTGTTCATAAAATGTTCATTTTTTAAACAGGATGATGTGAGACTGCAATCCTATAATACCGATCGTACCGGGAGCGTTTCAGCCGGCAGGTTTCCGGCGAAACAACCGATAAGCGGTGGCTGCTGCGTGGTATAATAGCTGTGAGGTTGATATGAAGCAGGAAGAGCAGAAAAAACAGACGATTTTGGTGGTGGACGACGAGGCTCGTCTGCGCGATTTGCTGCGGATTGTTCTTGAAAACCGCGGCTACAGCGTGGCGGAAGCCGAAAACGGGAAACAGGCGCTTGCGGTGTTTGATGAAATCGCTCCCGATATGGTCATACTCGATGTGATGATGCCGGAAATGGACGGGTTCGTCTGCTGCGAGCGCCTGAGAGCCGTCACGTCATGCCCGATACTGATGCTGACGGCAAAGGGCGAGGATTACGATCAGCTGAAAGGGTTTGAGTGCGGGGCCGACGATTATATCATCAAGCCGTTTACGCCTATGGTACTGGTGGCACGCGTGGAAGCGCTGTTCCGAAGAAGCCAGGGGCAGCAGCGCAGCGCTTTCGGCAGCATCCGTATCGACACCGACGGGCGTGAAGTGACCGTGGACGCGGAACCTGTGGTATTAAGCCGCAAAGAGTTTGATTTG
>JAJUJH010000037.1 GCA_029265435.1 Clostridiales bacterium | reverse complement strand
ATCAGCGCGGACAACACGGGGACGCTCAGTCCCTTTGAGCGGGAGCTGTTCGGATGTTAAAGGCTGAGGCGGTTCATCAATACGCCCGGGACGTTACGGCCGGGAAAATCGTCGCGGGGCGGCGCGTGCGTCAGGCGTGCCTGCGGCATCTACGGGATTTGGAGCGTCAAGGCACGCCTGATTTTCCGTATGTGTTCGATGCCGCGCTTGCCGAACGGTTTTTCAAGTTCAGCCAGCTGTGCCGCCACGTCAAGGGGCTGCTGGCGGGGCAGCCCATAGTGCTGTCCGACTTTTGGGCTTTCGTCTGCGGCTCGCTGTTCGGGTGGGTGCATATGGACACGGGGAAACGGCGCTTCAAAAAAGGCTACGTCCGCGTGGGACGCAAAAACGCCAAGTCCACGATCTGCTCCATCATCGCGCTGTACGGCCTGTGCGCGGACCGCGAGATAGGCGCGGAGATCTACTGCACGGCGACGAAACGCGAGCAGGCTAAGATTGTTTTCGACGACGCGTGCGCCATGGCGGCGGCTTCGCCGGACATAAAAAAGCGGGTCAAAATCGGCAAGAGCAGGATATACAACCCGTTCCTCGGCGGCAAAATCGAGGCGCTGTCAAAGGACACGAAAACGCTTGACGGCTTGAACCCGCACATCGCCATCATCGACGAATACCACGCCCACCTGACCTCGGAGATGTACGACGTCATTGCCTCGGGCATGGGGCAGCGGGCTCAGCCGCTCCTGCTGGTCATCACGACGGCGGGGTTTTCGCTGTCATCCCCCTGCAAGGTGGAGGACGAGTACGCTGAGCAGGTCATCGATGGCACGCTTGTGAACGAGAATTACTTCGCCGTCATAGCGGCGCTGGACAGCGAGGACGAGATCAGCGACGAGGCGATGTGGATCAAGCCGAACCCGCTGCTCGCCTCGACCGAACAGGGCATGGAATACCTGCGCGGCGAGCACCAGATGGCTCGGGACGTGCCGGAAAAATGGCGCAATTTTATTACGAAAAACATGAACATGTGGCTTGCAACGCGCGTCGACGGCTACATGGACATGGAGGCGTGGGAACGCTGCAAAGGCGTGCTGCCGGACGACCTTACGGAATGCGTCGTCGGGGTGGACTTGTCGGCGAAGAACGACCTGACCAGCATTACCTTCGAGTTCAAGCGCGACCGCAGGTATTATATCCACTCGCATTCGTTCATGCCGCGGGAGCGGTTTGAGCGGGCCATGCGGCAGGACAAGGTGCCCTATGACCTGTGGGAGAAGCAGGGCTGGCTGACGGTGACGGACGGGGCGATCGTGGATTACAGGGCAATCACCGCGTATATACAGGAGATGGAGCTCGGGTGCGGCTGGGTCGTACGCGAGATTGCGTTCGATCCGTACAACGCCACACAATGGGCGACGGAAATGCGCGACGCGGGATACGTGGTGGTACAGATCCGGCAGGGCATACCCACGCTGGGCGCCCCGACGTCGGATTTCCGAGACCAGGTGCTCGCGGGGAACGTCGTGCACGAAGGCGACCCGCTGTTGTCGTGGGCGTTTTCGAACTGTGTCACGCGCACGGACACGAATCTAAACATCATGCTCGACAAGAGCAAGGCGCGTGAGCGCATAGACCCCGCGGCGGCGACGATAGACGCGCACGCGCGGGCGATGGTGTGGGAGGAACATCCAGACATAAACAAGATCATCAAGTCCGGGAGATGGAGCTTATGAAGCAGAAAATACGAAGGATATTTGCCGTATATCTCGACGACCTGCTTATACTGGCGGGCATCGGCTGCCTGAGCGGCGGCGGGTTTACGGTGCACGCCTGTGCGGGGCTGGGGCTGCTCGGCGCGGGGCTGATATGGCTCGGCATACTCGCGGCACGGGGCGGTGTGCGCAGATGATAGTGCGCCGCGGACTGGTCAGCCTGAAAAACGAGACTCTGCTGACGCTGACGTCGACAGAAGGATGGTTCGATATATTCACGCAGTCGCCGGATACGGTCACAGCGGACACTGCACTGCAGATATCCCCCGTCCATGCCGCTGTCAGGGTGGTTTCCGATTCGATGGGGAAGCTGCCGGTGCATGTGTTCAGAGCGACAAGCAAAGGACGTGAAGCCGACCGGGAGCATCCGCTGAACTATCTGCTGAACGTCCGGCCGAACGAAGCCATGACGCCGATGATGCTCAAAAAGGCGGCGACCGTGTGTCAGATGCTGTACGGGAACGCGTATATCGCGGTCAGGTACAACGCCCGGGGCAAACCGCAGGAACTGCTGCTCATGCCGAGCGACGGCGCGATAATTGAGCGCGATGAGAGCGGCGCTCTTTTTTATATCTTCACCGTGAACGGCGTACAGCGGCGGCTGTCCGGGCATGAGGTCATACATATCCCGTGGATAACGACGGACGGCATCGTGGGCAAAGGGCTGGTGCAGTACGCGAAAGAAACGATCGCGACGGACATCGCGGCACAGAAATTCGCCGGAAAGTTTTACAGGAACGGCGCACGGCCGTCGGGCATTGTGGAAGTCCCGACCGAGATGGAGAAGGAGAGCAAGGACATCGTGCGGGGCGAGTTTGAGCGCATGGTGTCCGGCGTGGACAATGCCTTTCGCGTCGCCGTGCTCGACCTCGGGATGAAGTATACGCAGCTGGGGCTGCCGCAGAGGGACGCGCAGTTCATCGAGAGCCGGGGTTTTTCCGTCGAGGAGATTGCCCGGTTTACGGGCGTGCCGACGTACAAGCTGCAGACTGGGAAGCAGAGCTACCAGAGCAACGAGCAGCAGGGGCTGGATTATGTGACGAACACGCTGCAGCCGATCGTGACGCAGTGGGAGCAGGAGCTCGGGTATAAGCTGTTCCTTGAGCGGGAGCTTCGGGCGGGATATTATCTGCGGTTCAACCTCGCCGCGGAGATGCGCGGTGACAACGAGAGCCGGGCGAGATATTACGAGATGATGCTCCGCAACGGCATATATTCCATAAACGAGTGCCGGGCGCTCGAGGAAATGAACGGAATCGAAGGCGGCGACGAGCATTTTATCACGCGCAACTACACCACGCTTAAACAGGCCGTCGCGTGAGGAACCGCCGCAAACGGCAGGACTGAACCCGGTGAAAAAGATGCGGAGGAAGGAGCGAAACAATGAACGGACAACCAAAGAAGTTCTGGATTTTCAACGAATTGAGCGAAGCGCAGGCCGAGCTTTTTTTGTTTGGCGTGCTGTCAAACGAGACGTGGTGGGGCGACGAGATTACGCCGAAGCTGTTCGCGGACGACCTCAAGGCGCTTGAAAGCGTCAAGGAGATAATCGTGCGCATCAACAGCCCGGGGGGCGACGTGTTCGCGGCGATCGCAATCAGCGGGATGCTGCGCGACAGTCCCGCGAGGATAATCGCGCAGGTGGACGGCTTGTGCGCGTCGGCGGCGACGCTGGTAATGGCCAACGCCGACCATGTCCGCGTATCCCCGGAGAGCATGATCATGATACACGATCCGATGAGCTATGCGTCGGGCACGGCCGAGGACATGGACAAGGCGGCGGCTTTCCTGCGGAAGGCAAAGGAGAGCATCCTCGATGTCTACGAACGGCGCACCGGCATCGACCGTGCGGAGCTCTCGCGGATGATGGCCGACGAGACGTGGATGAACGGCGCGGAAGCGGTGAACCTGAAATTCGCAGATGAACTGACCGAAAACGTCGCGGGCGCCGCGGCGCGGTTCACGGCGGCTTCGTGGAGCATGGCGGAGCTCCGGGCGTCCGTCGCCGCAAAAATGAAGAAGCCGGAAGTTATCGACTACCAAAAGCTCGACGCTGAAAAAGCAGCCGTCGAGCTTGAATTACTCAGATTATTTTAGGAGGTAAACGACATGAACAAAATCATTCGCGAGCTGCGGGACCGGAAGGCCCGTCTTGTGGACGAGGCGCAGCAGCTGATCGCCGACGGCAAAATCGCCGAGGCGAAAGCCAGAAACGCCAAGATCGCGTCCATCAACGACCAAATCGAGGCGATCGAGAACCTTGAGGCGGAGTCTGCCCGGAACAGCAAAACCGAACAGCTGACGCAGGAGGAGATCGACGCCAACAAAACGGCGGACATGACCAGGGCGGAAAAGGTGGAAGCCATCCGGAAAACTCCGGAGTACCGAAACGCGTGGATACATGCCATACGCAACCATGCGACCATTAAGGACATCATGACGATACCCGGGTACGCTCCGCTGAAAAACGCCCTGACCGAGACCGGCGGTGACCCGGTCGGCGAAGACGGAGGGTTCCTTGTGCCCATCGAGTTCGACAACATGATCTGGACTTTGCGCAGGGACTATACGGCGCTGGCGGACCTTGTAACGGTCGAGACCGTCAACGGGCTGACCGGATGGCGCGCTGTGGAGAAATCGGCGCTCACCACGGGGTTTGCGGATCTGACCGAGGCGCAGCCGATACCCACGACGACCGAGCCGAAGTTCGTCAAGGTGCCGTATACGCTGAAAGGGTACGGCGGGCTGATCGAGGTATCGAACGACCTTTTGAACGATTCGCCGGTTAACCTGATGCGCTATCTCGCTAACTGGTTTGCCCGGAAATCCGTGCTGACCGAGAACGCGCTGATCCTCGGGATACTCAACGCGCTGACAGCCGTGGCCTATGACAGCACGAAGAAGATTACTCCGCTCAAAACGGCGCTGAACAAGACGCTCGATCCGGCCATCAGCAGGAGAGCGGTCATACTGACGAACCAGTCCGGGTTCGACTATCTCGACCAGCAGGAAGACAGCACCGGCAGGCCGCTCCTGCAGCCGGATCTCACGAATCCGACACAGTATAAGGCGCTCGGCCGTCCTGTCGTTGTTTTGTCCGACGCGCTGATGCCGAACGCCGCGTCCGGAAAGTTCCCGCTGTTCGTGGGTGACTTTAAGGAGTGCATCGATATGTTCCGCAGGGGCGCTTTGGAGATGGCTTCGACGAACGTAGGCGGCACGGCTTTCGTCAACGCGACCACGCTGGTGCGCGGCATCACTAGACTGGATGCCGTGCAGATCGACGCGACCGCGGTGTGCGCGATGCAGATCGGTACGGTCGGCGGCTGATGAGCAAAGGCCATGAGGGTGCGGGAAACTGCGCCCTCGCCTGCATGGGGGTGAGTATATGGGATTGATGCTGCAGCCGCCGAGGGCGGCAAGAGCTGCGCCTGCGGATGTGAAAAAACCGGTCCGGCCGCCGAGTGTGAAAAAACCGGTCCGGCCGCCGAGGCCGAAGGAGGAAAGCGAGGTGAAGCCCCGTGGCGGTAGTGACGTTGCAGCAGGCGATGGACAGGCTGCGGATGGACGAAGGCGTGCCCACCGGAGACCTTGAGAGGACGATTGCGGCGGCCGAGGCTTTTGTCGCGGCCGCTATCGGGCGAAAGCTCGATCCGAAAAGGCCGCTCGACGTGGAAGCCGTACTGATGCTGGTGACGGCATGGTATACCGCCCCCGACGGGAGCTCTGAAATGCAGGGCGCGGCGGTCCGTGCGTTTACGGCTGTAATAAAGCAGCTGAAGTATGCCGCCCCTGAGGAGGCGACGTGATGGCGGACAAAGCGGTGAATCCGGGCAGTTATAACCGGCGCGTCTCGTTCCAGAAACGCACGGAAATTGTGCGACCGGGCGGCGACAATCAAATCGTATGGTACAGGGACGACGCGTTTGACGTGTGGGCGAGCGTTGTCCCGATGACGGGGCGCGAGTATATATTCGCGGGCGCGATGGCGTCTCCCGACATCATCCGTGTGCGCACGTGGTACAGAACGGACGTCAGCGCGCAGGATTACCGGCTCGTATACAACGGCAAGGTGTTTAACATCGAGACCGTCATCGACGTGGGCGCGGCGCACCGGGAAATGGAGCTCGTTTGCACCGAAGAATCCGGCGCGGCGGCTGCGTCCGAGCGCCCTGCGATGTGAGGATGTCATGAGGATAACCACACAGACTCAAGGCTACGAGCAAATCGAAAAGATGCTGCGCGATATCCAGTCCGGGCGCGACGCTTATGAGGACGCGGCGCTTATAGCCGGAGCGCAGGTGTTTGAAAAGGCGCTGGCGGCGCTGCCCGCTCCGCGCTCAAAGGGCAAAAGCAGGAACCCGAAGGGGCACATGCTCGACCACGCGAGGCATCTCGCACCGGCGGTTATGGGCACGGCCAGAGGCATCGAGGCGGGCATCCAGCTGCGGCGCGGCGATGGGTTCGCTTACGCCCCGATCGTCGACCGGAAAAAGCCTTTTTTCATCGAGACGTTCAACGCGACAGCGGACCGGCAGCTTGACGCCATGCAGGCGGAGATCAGAAAGGGGCTTGGTGTTTGAATGGTTGATGTCAGGACGGCTGCGGCCGAGTATCTGAAAAATGACGCGGCGGTGTCCGGTATCGTGGGCGACGCGGTTTACCTGATAACCGCGACCGACGTGAACAGATATCCGAGGATCGTATTGCGCGAGGCGGCCAACGCCGCGGCGCCCCGCTTTGACGGCAAGGGGTATGAAGGCATGGTGGACCTTCGCGTGTGGTTCTGGACGAAGACTTACGACCACTTTTTCGCGCTCGGCGAGGCTATCGACGAGGCTATGACAGGCGACAAGTGGGCACGGGTCAGCGTTACGGAAGACAATTATCTCGAAGAACACTCGGTTTTCGAGAAGTCCTTCGTGTATCGGAAGAAATTCTTCCGGCCAAATAAAACTTAAGTGAGGTGTGAATTATGGCACAGGTTGTACAACCGGGAACGAGCCTGCGCGATTTTGTGATGTCGAAAATCGCGATCAATCCGGTGACAGGACGCCCGGCGTATGGCGAGCCGGAGCGTATCCCTTACGCCCGGACGCTCAGCTACGATGAAGACGTTAAGACCACCACGCAATGGGGCGACGGCAAGCCCGTGTTTATCAAGAGGAAGCGAGGCGACGTGGAAATCAATCTCGAGGTCGCGGGCCTTTCGATGGAACAGGAAGCCAGCATGTTCGGAGCGGCGAAAGACATGGCAACCGGCATCGTAACCGAAAACGTGAACGACACGCCCCCGTGGTACGCGCTCGGGTGGATCGAGGAACTCGCCGACGACCATATACGCGGCTACTGGTGCCTGTGGGGCGAGTTTGAGCCTGCGGGCGAAGAATACGAGACCTATCAGGGCGAGATATCTTTCAAGGCGCGGAAGGTCAAATTCAAGGGGATTCCCCGCCCCATCGACGGCGCTTTGCGGCTGAAGGCCGACGAGAACGAGCTGCCGAGCGGCGCATCACTTGAAAACTTTTTTACGGCGGCGACGCTGAACGGCTCGCTGCCGGCGGAGGGATGATGTATGCCGGTCAGCAGTACTGATTTAAAAATGAAGCCCGTGCCCATCGAATTGGACAGGCCCCGCAACATTCTGTATACGCTTTACGGTTTGAGCGAGCTTCAGGAGGCGGTCGGATCCTTCGATGCGCTGATGGAGCGGCTTCAGGGGAAAGAGCCGCGATTCAAGGACGTTTACCTCCTGTTGTGGGCGGGGCTGATCCATGAGGATGACACGCTGACGCCGAAACAGGTGGCCAACATGGTGGGTTTGGGAGAGATGTCCGAGGTGCTTAAAAAGGCAATGGACGCTTTTATGGCGGCGATGCCCGACGCGTCCCAAAGCCCTACCGAAGCCGCACCGGCGCAGGAATGAGCGGCGGCGGGATACAGGACGACGACATCGCCGTCCTGTATTTCTATGCGACGCAGGTTCTGCGGGTGCGGCTCGACGAGGCGTGGCGGCTTACGCCCCGGTTTATTTCTTCGATGGCAAGGCTGCGGAATAACCACATGCCGGGAGAGGGATAAAGATGGCGAGATCCGAAACACTGAGCGTGCGCATGCTGCTTGACGAAGGCGGTTTCAGTGCGACACTCAGCGAGATTACCAAACGGCTGAGAGAAAACAAGCTCGAATATGGACTTGCTTCGTCTGCGGCGAGGGCCTACGGTTCGTCAACCGACGAGCTGAAAGCGAAAGCCGACTATTTGTCCGCGAACATAGCGGAGCAGAAACGCAAGGTGGATACGCTGAGGGAGGCTTTTGAAAAGGCCAAACAGGAGAAAGGCGAGGATTCCGCCGTGACGCAGAAGCTCGCGGAGGACGTGAAGAAAGCGGAGACCGTCCTGAACGACATGACGGCGGAGCTGCGGCATACCAACGAAGCCCTTGACGACAACGCCAGAAAAGCGAAAGAAAGCGGCGACGCAGCCGAGAAATCGCGCGAGGGATGGAGCAAGTTCGCGTCGGGGCTGCAAACGGCTGCGGAAGCGGCTGGCGCGGCGCTCGCGGCCGTCGGAGCGGCGGCGGGGGCGGCGGCGGCCGGCATGTTTAAAATTATTAACGACGCCGCGGAAGCGGCGGACGGGCTTCTCACGATGTCACAGCAGACGCATATTTCGGTGCAGCAACTGCAGAAGCTCAAGTACGCCGAGGAGCTTGTCGACGTTCCTCTAGAGACGATGACGGGGAGCATGGCGAAGCTCGTCCGTTCGATGGCCAGCGCAGAGCAGGGCAACAAACAAACGGCATCGGCGTTCAAACAGCTCGGCGTATCGGTCGAGGACGCCAACGGAAATCTCAGGGACAACGAAGAGGTTTTCTACGACCTTATCGATGCGCTGGGCAAGGTACAGAACGAAACCGAGCGGGACGCCCTTTCCATGGCCATATTCGGCAAAAGCGCGCAGGACTTGAACCCTCTCATCGAGCAGGGGAGCGCGAAGCTCCGCGAGCTTGGCGACGAAGCCGTCCGTACCGGATACGTGATGGGCGATGACGCCGTGGAGAAGCTCGGACAGTTTGACGACACGATGCAGCGCATCAAGAACCAGCTGACAGGAGTCAAGCAGGCGCTCGGCGTCGCTTTCCTGCCGTTCGCGCAGAGCATAGCAGACAAGGTGCTTCCGTACATCAAGCAGTTTGCGGATGTGATCGCCTCGTCCAACGGCGACATCGCGAAGTTTGCCGACGGGGTGTCGGGCATGCTTGTGCAGGGTTTGAACGATCTCGTAAAAGCGCTTCCGGGCGTGATAAAAGGAGTCACGTCCGTGCTTTCGTCACTTCTGCAGGATATAAACAAGATCATTCCGCAAATATTGCCGATCATCATACAGGCGGTGATGGACATCGCGACGAGCATCATCGATAACCTGCCGACGCTCGTCGACGCGGGCATAAAAATCATTTTAGCGCTGATACAGGGAGTGGCTGCGGCATACCCGCGGCTGATACCGGCGGCCGTCAATGCGGTATTGCAGATAGTGCAGGCGCTGTTAGCGAACCTCCCGCTTCTCATCGACGCGGGGCTGAAAGCGATACTCGCGTATATAAAGGGATTGCTGGCGGCTATTCCGCAGATCATAGAAGCGCTCCCGCAGATAGTGCAGGCGCTTATAGGAGCGCTCATGGAGGCAATACCTCTGATTTTGGATTCCGCCGCAGAAATGATAACGGCGCTCGTCGACGGCTTGATTGGAGCTATACCGGTGCTGATAGATGCCATACCGGAGATCATCAAAGCGATTATACAGGGGATTATAACGAACCTGCCCAAAATCATTGAGAGCGCTATCCACATAATAAACGCGCTTATTACGGGCATAATCAACGCCCTTCCCGTGCTGATCGCGGCGATACCCGAAATTATCATCGCTATTATCAAGGGCATCACTGACAACCTGCCGACGCTGATCGCGGCGATGCCGCGCGTTATCGCTGCAATGATCACCGGCATCGGCGAAAACTTGTGGCGGCTTGTGGAAAACGCTCCGGAAATCATATGGGCGATAATCAAGGGCATAGGCACGGCGCTGTTGGAAATCGTGAAAGCAGGCGTCAACATCATCACAAAGCTGTGGGAAGGCATCAAGGACGCATGGGAGGACGTAAAAAAGTGGTTTTCGGACACGATCGACGGTCTTGGCAAATGGTTTTCGGGGTTATGGGACGGCTTCGTGAAATGGGGCAAAAACATCATCGACGGCATATTGTCCGGCCTGAAATCCGCTTGGAATGCGGTGAAGAAATGGTTTGAGGACGCGTGGAAATGGATTTCCGACGGATGGAATAAATTCTGGGGCATACATTCGCCATCGCGCAGGATGATGAACGTTGGCCGGAACATTGCGCTTGGACTGGGCGTAGGGTTTGATGACGCCATGAAAAGCGTGCGCGGCATGATGGGCAGGGAAATGGACCGAGTGGGCAGCTTGCTTGATTTCGGGGACGGCGCCTTCACGGCGGATGCGGCGGCGCCCGCCGCCCGGGCCGGCATGGCGTACAACCAGACGATCAATATCACCGTCAACGGGCAGGCCTCGCCGATCGAGATTGCGCGGCAGATAGATCTGCAAAGCCGGCTGCTGGCGCTTCAGTTTTAGGGGGTGCAAGATTGAGAAAGCTCATTTTCGTGAATGCGCTCGGCAAGAGCGTCGCTTTCAACGACTACGGGCTGTTTATCGCCACCTCGATAACGGGGCTCGGCGATATACCGGTCGCAAATGAAACGCAGAAAGCGCCCGGACAGGACGGTGCGACGTGGCTCGACGCCGTATTTGACACCCGAATGATAACCGTCGAAGGCATTATCAACACAATGGGCGGCGAGGATGGGATATATGCGGCCCGCACCGCGCTGGCTTCGGTACTGAACCCGAAGAACGGCTGCGGGACGCTGACGTATTACGGCGGCAGCAAGGTGGTGCGGATGATCAGAAAGGCTTTGCCATACCTGCCGTCCTTCCCGCAGCGTGAGGACAACGCTCAAGGTTTTCTGGTGCGGTTTGAGGGCATCGACCCGTACTGGTACGAGACCAGCTATACAAAACTTGATCTCGGCGGCTGGACGGGCGGCCTCGAATTCCCCATTGCGGGAGAAACGGAAACAGGGCTTGAGTTTCCCGTTTTGGACGGCGTTGAAGCGGGCATCGAGTTCGAAGTCCAGGCGTCCAACGCGCAGATATACCTGCATAACGTCGGCGACGAGGAAACGCCTGTCGAGATATGGATGCGGGGCGCTATGGCGCAGGCTATCGTGACGAACGAGACCACGGGAGAGTGCATCCGGGTGAACCGCGTGATTGCGGCAAACGAGGAGCTTTATATTTGCACCGAGAAAGGCAACAAAAAGGTTCTGCTTACAAACCTCGATACGGGCGAAGTCATAAACGCCTTTGGGTACCTCGACCGCACTTCGGCGTTCTGGCAGCTGGTGCCCGGCGCCAATCTGGTGAGCTATGACCCGGCGGGGAGCGGGCTCGGCACCAAGGTTACCGTGCAGTTCCGCTGCCGCTATGTGGGGGTGTAAGGCATGATTAAGCCTTTGCGAGTCACCAGCGGCACGGACTTTCAGCTTCTGGGCGAGATCGACGAATACACGTCGCTTCGATGGACACGGCGATGGCAGAAGCCCGGCGAGGCGGAGCTGACGCTGAATTACAACCTGCCGTATGCGGATCTTCTTGTGCGGGGCAACATCCTCGAATACGGAGACCTCACGGCCATCATAGACAACATCGAGTTAAAGCAGGACGACGGAGGCAGAGGCAAGGAAACGCTGACCGTGCGGGCGAGATCGACCGCATCCATAATCGGGCGGAGAATCACGAAGCCGCCGGCGGGCGAGGCGAATGACACGGTGTCCGGCGCGGCCGAGACCGTGATGAAGGCATTTGTGAGCCATTGCTTTGAAGGCGTCGCGGGGTTCGCCGTCGCGCCCGACCGCCAGCGCGGCGTGCAGACCGCGTGGGAGACACGCTACGATCCGCTGGACGCCCTGCTGGAACAGATAAGCATCGTTACCGGACTCGGGTGGGACGTCCGGATGAACGCGGAAGCGGGGCTGTTCGTCTTTGAAGTGCTCGAGGGCGAGTCCCGCGTGGAAGGCTCCGGCTCGCCGGTGATATTCTCGCCGGACTACGATAACCTGAAAGTAGTCGGTTATGCGGAAAGCGACCGTGATTACCGTAACGTCGCTATCGTGGGCGGTCAGGGCGAGGGTGCGGAGCGTACCATCGTTACCGTGGCCGCCGGAGACCCGGCAGGGCTTGAACAGCGCGAAATATTCGTCGACGCGCGGGACATATCGGCCGCGGGAGACCTGATGCGGCGCGGACAGCAGGCGCTCGCGCAGTATCCTCTCCGCCGCACGATGAGCGCGGAGATACTTACAAAGAGCACGACCGAGTACAGGAAAGACTGGGATCTGGGCGACGTGGTCGTCGTGCAGAACACGGGCTGGGGCGTTTCGATGGACGCACAGATCATCGAGGTGGTGGAAACCGTCGAACGGAACGGGCGGCAGCTGTCGGCCGTTTTCGGCACGGGCGAACTGACGCTGGCGCAGGCTATCAGGCGCGAGACGTCAAAAGCAAACAAGGTTGTACAGAAATAAAGGGGTGTCGGTATGGCAATAAGGAGCATGTTTTTCGGAAGCGTCAACGGCGACAGAAAGTACACGTCGGACGACTTCGCTTTTCTTATTTCGCATTTCTTCACGACGGGTGTGCTTGACGGCGCGGACAACCTCCGCGTTTACGTAAACGGGAACGACCGCGTGGTAAGGGTGCTGCCCGGGGGCGGGTGCATCCTCGGGCGGTTCTTTTTTGAGGACGGCGTTCCGGAAGTGTTGTTCACCCCGTCGCCGGCAGACCCGGTGAACAACAGATTTGACAGGGTCATCGTAAAATGGGATAACCAGTCGGACCAGCGCCGGATCAGCATCCTGTACCGGGAAGGGATCGCGTCGGTTACGCCTGCGCCGCCCGACCTGACCAGAGACGCGGACGAATACGAGGTGTCGCTGTGCAAGGTGCTCGTCCGCGCAGGGAGCACGACCATCGTTGCCGGCGACCTGACCGACGAGCGCGACAGCGCTTCATACTGCGGCCGCGTGAAATGCACCGCTCCTCAGCTGTCGGAGAATTTTAAAAATATCAACGCGAGCGGCAGCATCACGGCGTCCGGCGACATAACGGCAGCCGGCACGATACAGGGCTCAGTTGTCATCGGCGCGACGTACGGCGCGTAAGGAGCGAAGCATATGGCTGCAAAAACAGTAAATAAGTCGTCGATTGTATGTAGCCGCATCCCAAAGGCAGGGTGGATGACAATCGGCAAATCCTCCAGTGGCACGAACCAAAACGCGCAGGTAACGTTTCCTGCGCTTGGGATTTCAGACGGCATCATCACGCAGGTTGACCTGTATATGCCGTGGGATAACGACGCCGCAAACGAGGGATTCCAAGCGGGGACGACACATCAGGCCACCGTTGGCGGAAATGTCTATGACTATCACATCGAGGGGCGCTCCGGTACGGCGCAGGTTGTATTGGCGGCAGGATGGAGCAATACAACTTCGTTCGTCGTCGATTTGCGCGGAAAGTCAAGCAACTCGAACAGCACCAGCAAGGGGTATTCACAAAACCCTTATATCGTCGTTACATATACGCCTTACACTCCGCCGACGGCGCCTGCAAACCTGTCCCAGAGCCCGAATCCATTTGAAACGGCGCTTAGGCTCTCGTGGACGAGAGGCAGCGACGGTACGAACAACCCTATCACGGGATATGACGTGCGATACCAGACTTCGAACGACGGCAGCAACTGGAGTTCCGAAACTTCGGTAATCGTGTCGGCAAGCGCTGAGTATTACGATATTCCGAGCAGTACGATATCCGGATGGGAACGCGGAATGTACGTCCGCTTCCGCGTCGGGTCCGTGTCTGCATATTTCAGCACTGTATACTCGGACTACTCGTCCAGCGTGCGCAAAAACCGAGCACCTGCGGGGACGGCAACGAGCCTGTCGGCATCGCCGTCGCCGTATATTTCGGGCAACCTGTCGATCTCGTTCACGGCCGGTTCAGACCCAGACAACGGCGTCTCGGGCTATCATACCAAGTATCAGGAGAGCGCCGACGGCGCCAGTTGGGGCGGCGACGTCGGCCTGCCCGATGTCGGGGCGTCCTCGCCGTGGACGACGAACCTCGCGAGCTATGGCGTGCAGGGGCGTTATTACAGGTTTTATATGCAGCCTTACGACCCGTTTGGCGTTGCCGGGCCATGGTCGTCCCCGTCAAACGCGGTGCAGTACAACGCTCCGCCGCTCACGCCGACGATAAACTGTCCCGTTGCAGGCGGGACAGTATACAATCGCACGCCGAGGATTTTGTGCACGGCGGCAGCGGCGAACGACGGGCCGAAGCACACGCTGAAGGTCAAAGGCGCGCGCGGCACATATATGAGCACGGACGTATCGTATACGCCTGCGGTATTTTCATGCGGCGTAAACGACACGCTTGCGTCGCAGCGGAAAGTGGTGTTTAGAAGCAATGTAACTGATGACACGGTCGTCGGTTCGAACACGTTCTATGCCCGCATGTACGACGGGACGCTCTATTCGAACGAAGCGTCGCGGCAATTCAACGTCGCTACGCTCACGTTCACCGACCCGAACCTTAGCGCTCCGAACATGAGGATCCGTGCGGTGCATGTGACAGAGCTTCAGACGGCAATCAATACGCTGCGGGCGGCGTACGGCCTTGGCGCGGTGTCGTGGAAAACGGTCACGCCTAACGTCACCAAGATTGCCGATGTTACTATTATCGAGCAGATGCAGCAGGCAGTTGCGGAGATCATCAGCAAGATAAACGGCTGGGACAGCGGGAGTACAACGCTCGACATTTCGGTTACGTGGGTCTCGCCTGTCGAAGGCGAAGGCGTGAGCGGCGCTAAGCTGAGACAGGCAATCGAGCAACTGCGGGCGTTGCTGCCTGCGATTTAAGGGGGGCAGAAAAATGGCTGCATATAAAGAGCAAAACGCTCTCGGGAAAGGGGGCGTTTTTTCATGCAGGATATTTTGATTGGCATCGCAATCGGCGTCGGGTCTGCGGCAGTTGCAGGTGTCGCCCGCGCAATAGCGAGGAAGGTCTCTCTTAAGACGCTGACGGCGCTGGAGGTAGACGGATTGAAGACGAGGATTGCGGAGCTTGAGGACCTGCGCGACAAAGAAAGCGGGAACGCGGAGCTTATAAAGGAGCTCGCCGAGAAGGTGGACAGCATCAACGAAGCAATCCCGTGCCTTGTCAAAGCTGTGTTCGCACTGCTCGTCAAGGCGCAGAGCGGGAACGTCAACGGCGAGATAGACGAAGCGTTGAGGGACGTAAAAAAGTATCTGTTCGGGTGATTCCGATAAAAAACGAAAGGAGTGGTTTTAATGGAGTGGTTGTTGAGTAACGGCGATGTGGTGCAGATCGTGGCAATCGCCGTCATCTGCGGTTTCATCGGTTTTGCGGTAAAGCAGGGGAGCGGGAATAACGAGAAAGTCATCCGCTGGGTCCCGGTGATTGTCGGCGCGGCCGGCGGCGTGCTTGGGCTGGCATACAAGCTCGTATCGCCCGAGTATGCGGGCATGGACGTATTCATGGCCGTCGCTTCGGGTATCGTGTCCGGTCTGGCCAGCACCGGCGCGCATCAAGTAATAAAGCAGAGCACTAAAGCGTCCGGGACGGATGATGAAGACGACGAAGGAGGCGGCGCATGAGCTATTACCTGACGAACCGGCAGCTTGCCGACGAATGTCTCAAGATGGCGGGTCACGGGTCGCCGGTCGAGCTTGTCAGAAAAGGAATCACGTATTACCGCGACCGGTGGGGATACGTCCTCGGCGGTCAGGGCGAGACGTACACGAAGGAGCTCGCCGAAAAGTGGGCACGGATGCGGCACGGCGGCAAGGACGGCGATTACTACATAAAAGAGTGTGCGCGTTGGTACACGCCTCCCCGCCGGGTAGTCGACTGCTCCGGCTTGATTGTCCAGGCGGTCAGGGCGTATCATCCGGGATATGCCGACCGCACGGCAAACGGCTTTGCGGACAAGTTCGTGAATGGCGGCGGGATGAGCACGCTCCCGGAGATCGCGGGTGTCGCGGTGCACAAGGACGGGCATATCGGTGTATACATTGGCGGCGGGCTTGTAGTCGAGGCTCGCGGCCATGATTACGGCGTGGTAATGTCGAAGCTCTCGACGCAGAAGTGGGTCAGGTGGGGCTGCATCGCAGAGGTGCAGTACGTGACACCTGAAATCCACGCGTTCAAGCGCGAGCTGAGGTATAGGCCGCTTACAAAGATGAAGGGCGACGACGTCGCGGCGGTGCAGGCGAAGCTCGTTGCCCTCGGGTTCGACCTCGGAGAATATGGTCCGAAAAAGGACGGGGTCGACGGTGTCTTCGGGAAACTTACCGACGCGGCGGTCCGAAAATTTCAGGCGCAGAAGGCGCTTAAAGCCGACGGTATCGTCGGCATAAAAACGTGGACGGCTCTTATAGGCTGAACCACTTCGTGAGAGGGGCTCTCCATGAACGGGGGGGCCCTTTTTTAATGATTTCACATTAATACAGAATGAAACTATAAATACCTTTTTTCAGTTTAGTAATCTATGTTTAAACGTTTCTACGAAGGAAACTCCGAGTCCTCAAAAAATAAAAATCATTGCTATTAAGATGAAGCACGAAAGAAGAGTCCCAAAAAACGGTCAGTATAGGATGTAGAATGCTGCCATAGTAACGAAAAAGGTGAGAAAAAGCTATGGCAACGAAAAAAAGTATCGGTTTTGCAGATAT
>JAJUJH010000079.1 GCA_029265435.1 Clostridiales bacterium | reverse complement strand
GACGGCGCGTGCCGCATTGGACGCGCTGATGGATTTGGGAAGGCCGCAGTATATACAGCTTGCCGTCATTGTGGACCGGGGGCACAGGGAGCTGCCCATCCGCGCCGATTTTGTCGGGAAGAACATTCCGACGTCCAAAACCGAAGTGATCAGCGTGCATGTGAAGGAGATTGACGGTTTCGATAACGTCGTTATCAATGACTTGCCGGTTTAAGCCTTATCCTTTCCGATAAGGTTTTTTTATAGGCTTTCCGGGGGGTTGGGGAGCTTGGCCGGTGGATATTATCATAAATATACGGAGGTACACATGGAACAAACCAAAAACGGATGGGGGACGAAGGCGCTGCTCGGATTGCAGCACATGTTTGCGATGTTCGGCGCGACGATCGTCGTCCCGGCAATCACCGGCCTGGATCCGGCTGTGGGGCTTTTTGCGGCGGGCGGCGGCACGCTGATCTTCCACTTTCTGACCAAGCGCAAGGTTCCGGTCTTTTTGGGCTCCAGCTTCGCGTTTATGTCGGCCATTGCCTTTGTGGTGAAGACGGAGGGCAAGGAATACGCGACGGGCGCCGTGATGGCCGCCGGCGCGTGCTATTTGCTGTTTGCGCTGCTCGTGAAGCTCGTGGGGCCTGACCGAATCAAGAAGCTGTTTCCGGCAATCGTGACCGGTCCGGTCATTGTCGTTATCGGACTGACGCTTGCGCCGACGGTCATACTGGGCGATATCACCCATGATTCTGTGGGCGGCCTGCTCTGGACAAAATGGGTGGTCGCGGCATCCGTTGTGGTAACGGTTGTGGTGGTGTCGATATTCATCAAGGGCTTTTTCAAGCTGCTGCCCGTGCTTTGCGGACTGGCTGTGGGATATATCGTCGCCGTGATACTTAACGCGGCCGTCCCGGTTCCGGAGGGTACGGCCTCTCTGATGAACTTCTCGCCGTTTAAAACCGCGCAGATCATTCAGCTTCCCAAGTTCCATCTGCCCGCTTTCAGCCTTTCATCAATACTGCTGATCGCGCCGATATCCATCGCGACATTCATGGAGCATATCGGCGATATCACCACCAACGGCGCGGTAGTCGGAAAAAACTTCTTTGAAGATCCGGGCCTTCACCGTACGCTGATCGGCGACGGTCTTGCGACGATGTTTGCGGGTCTCATCGGCGGTCCGGCCAACACGACTTACGGCGAGAACACCGGCGTGCTCGCGGTGACAAAAAACTATAACCCGCAGGTGCTGCGCATTGCGGCCTGCTACGCGATGGGGCTGTCGGTCATCGGCTACTTCGGCGCATTCCTGCAGACGATTCCCGGCCCCATTATCGGAGGCATGAGCATCGTGCTGTTCGGCATGATCGCTTCTATCGGCATCCGCACAATGGCGGAAGCTCATGTGGACTTCACGAGCAGCCGCAACCTGCTGATTCTCTCCATTACGCTGGTTGTGGGCATCGGCGTGACGATTCCGGTCAATGAAAGCTTCACCGTATCGGGCGTGGCGCTTTCGGCTCTTTGCGGCATCGTGCTTAACGCGGTGCTGCCGGAAAAAATCGACATCAAAAAAGAAACAGCGTGAATCATGAAGGAGCGGCTTTTCGCCGCTCCTTTTAAAAAAAGGAAAAAGCTATGCTTCTGTCAAAAAAAGATTTAATCGGCCTTTACGATATGCCTGCGGAAGAGATCGCGTATATACTCGATACGGCCGCCACAATGAAGGCGTATCTCAAGCAAAGTGCGAAAAAAATGCCCCATATGCAGGGCAAATCCGTAGTGGCGCTGTTTTATGAAAACAGCACGCGCACACGCCTGAGCTTTGAGCTTGCGGCCAAGTTTTTGGGCGCGACGTTCAGCAACCTCGGCGTATCCTCAAGCTCCGTCTCGAAGGGCGAAACGCTGCTCGACACCGGTTATACCATTGAAGCGATGGAGACGGACGTCATCATCATCCGCCATCCGTATGCGGGAGCGCCGAAGCTTTTGGGCGACCACTTTTCGGGCAGCGTCATCAACGCGGGCGACGGCATGCACGAGCATCCCACGCAGGCGCTTCTCGATATGTTCACGATGAAGGAGCGGTTCGGCGATTTGAAAGGTCTGAACGTCTCGATTATCGGCGATATATGGCACAGCCGCGTCGCAAGAAGCAACCTCTGGGGGCTGAAGAAGCTCGGCGCCAACGTGACGTTCTGCGGTCCCAAAACGCTGATGCCGTTCGGCGTTGAGACATTGGGCGCGCGTGTGACGTCGAGCCTTGAAGAGGCGCTTCGCGGAGCGGACGTGGTCATGGGCCTTCGCATACAAAAGGAACGGCTTGAGGGAGCGTTCCTGTCCACACTGCGTGAATATCATGACCGATTCGGTGTCAACGAGGAAGCGCTTGCAAGGTGGTGCGGCAAGGATGTGCTTATCATGCACCCGGGCCCCGTCAACCGCGGCGTGGAGCTTTCAAGCGCGGTGGTGGACGCGGAAAATTCGGTGATCAACGAACAGGTGACGAACGGCGTGGCGGTCAGGATGGCGCTGCTGTATCTGCTCACGAGGAGGAAGAATGAAGACGCTTAAGCTGTATGGCGGCGAGGTCGTGAATCCGGCCGGAGAAAAGAAAGGCCGCCTTGACATTTTGATAGAAGAAGGGCTCGTCAAAGCGATCGGAACGGATCTGGGCAGCGCCGACGAAACCATCGACGTGACGGGAAAAACCGTATTTCCCGGCTTTATCGATCTGCACTGCCATTTGCGCGAGCCGGGGCAGGAGTACAAGGAGGATATCGCTTCGGGGACGCGCGCGGCGGCAAAGGGCGGCTATACGGCCGTCTGCTGTATGCCCAACACATCGCCCGTGATGGATAATGCCGCAGTGCTGGCGCTTGTGCTTGAAAAAGCGCGTTCCGCGTCCACGAAGATCTATCCCGTATGCGCCGCCACGAGGGGCCTTAAAGGCGCCGAGCTGACGGAAATGGGCGAACTGGCCGCAATGGGCTGCGCCGCGTTTTCGGACGACGGCAGGCCGATAAGCAGCGGCGCGATGATGCTTGCGGCAATGCAGTATGCCGATACGTTCGGCAAGCTGATCATGGCGCACGAGGAAGACCTCGATATCAAAGGCGCCGGTGTGATGAACGAGGGCGTCAACGCCACGATTCTGGGACTGCCCGGCATTCCGCGCGCTGCGGAGGAGTCGATGATCGCGCGGGATCTCATACTCGCGGAGAGCTACGGGCTGCGTTTGCATATCCAGCATGTATCGACGCGCGGCGGCATCGCGCTGATACGCGAAGCAAAACGCCGCGGTGTCCGTGTGACATGTGAGAGCGCGCCGCATTATTTTTCGGCGGACGACGGCGCCTGCATGGGCTACGATGCGAATACCAAGGTGAATCCGCCGCTTCGCACTCCGGATGATGTGGAAGCCGTGAAGCAGGCGCTGCTTGAAGGTACCATTGATGCCATCGCTACGGACCATGCGCCGCATCACAAAGACGAAAAGGAAATCGAATTCGCGCTCGCGGCGTTCGGGATATCCGGCTTTGAAACGGCGTTCTCGCTTGCGGTGACAAACCTGACGCGCGATAAGGATAAACTTGCGGAGCTGTTCAGCGTGAATCCCGCGCGCATATTGGGAAAGCCGGGCGGCGTCATCAAAGAGGGTGTGCCCGCCGATCTGACGGTGGCGGATATGGATGCGGAATATACTCTGACGGAACAGAGCCTTGTATCAAAAGGCAAGAATACGCCGTTTTTAGGCCGGAAGCTGCGCGGCGTCGTGACGCACACGATCGTGGACGGGCGGCTCGTTTATCAAGGAGGTTCATCATGCAGATAGATCGTCTGTGCCGTGCAATCAAGGAGACGCAGTGCCCCGTCTGTGCGGGGCTGGATACCGAATACGGGTATCTGCCGCCCGAGTACGAATCAACGGCTGCGGAGCTGACCGACAGCGAAAAGGCGAAGTGCGTACTGAAATTTAACTGTGATATAATAGATGCGGTCTGCGACATTGTTCCTTCCGTCAAGGTGCAGTCGGCTTATTACGAGCAGTATGGCGCGGCGGGCGTCGGGTGCTTCTTCGACACGATGGAATACGCGAGCCGGAAAGGGCTTGTCGTGATTGCGGACGCGAAAAGGAACGACATCGGGCCGACCGCAAAGGCGTATGCGCAGGCGCATCTGATAAACAGCCCCGCGGATTTTCTGACCGTGAACGCGTACTTTGGCATCGACGGCATACAGCCGTTTCTTGAGGCCTGCGAGATGACGGGCAAAGGGGTGTTTGTGCTCGTCAAAACGTCCAATCCGTCGGGCGGGGAGTTTCAGGATCTGAACATCGGCGGCAGGAAGCTTTATGAAGCCGTGGCCGATAAGGTACGGCTTTGGGGCGAGCCCTACATGGGAAGCTGCGGATACAGCTCGGTCGGCGCGGTGGTGGGCGCCACATATCCCGCCGAGGCGCGAAAGCTTCGCGAACGCCTGCCGAACACGTTTTTTCTTGTGCCCGGCTACGGCGCGCAGGGTGCTGATGCGGAGGATATAGCCGTCAATTTCGACGACAAAGGGCTCGGCGCGGTTGTCAACGCATCGCGCGGGCTGCTGCTGGCTTACAAAAAGGAAAAATACGCGCACTTGAGCGCCCCGGATGCGGCGCGGGCGTTTGCGCTCGATATGAAGGACGACATCATGGCCGCGCTTAAACGGCGCGGCATTGAATAATCATTTTTTAAGGTTCGGAGAGGAGAGACAATGGCAATTCTCACTTTGGAGGACGGCACGCGCTTTGTGGGCGAGAGCTTTGGCGCAAAAGACGATATTATCGGCGAAGTCGTGTTCAATACGGGCATGACGGGCTATCAGGAAGTGCTGACCGATCCGTCTTACTGCGGGCAGATCGTCACGATGACGTATCCGCTGATCGGAAACTACGGCGTGAACCAAACGGATCCGGAATCGGCAAAACCGCAGGTCAGCGGCTTTATCGCGCGGGAGGTATGCGGCGAACCGTCTAACTGGCGCAGCGAGGGCGGGCTGGACCAATACCTTTCCGATAACGGCATCGTGGGGCTTTCGGGTATTGATACGCGCGCGCTCACACGCATCATACGCGAAAAGGGCACGATGCGCGGCATCATCACGCAAAGCGAGCCCACCGAAGCACAGCTTGCCGACATGCGCGGGTACGTCTGCCATATGCCTGTGGATAAGGTAACATGCGCCAAGCCGTATGTGTTTAGCGACGGAAGCCTGAAAGTGGCTGTGCTGGATTTCGGGCTGAAGCGGAATATCTTGAGAAGCCTAAAAAAACGCGGCTGCGGGGTGACGGTATTTCCCGCGCGCACCAGCGCCCAAACGATACTCGCGGGGGATTTTGACGGCGTGATGCTGACCAACGGCCCGGGAGACCCCAAAGAGAACGCCGAGGTCATCGAAAATGTAAAAATGCTGATCGGCAGAAAACCGATATTCGGCATATGCCTTGGGCATCAGCTGCTTGCGCTGGCGATGGGCGCGGATACCGAAAAGCTCAAATACGGACACCGCGGTGCGAACCATCCCGTCAAGGATTTGGGCAAAGACCGCGTATACATCACGTCGCAAAACCATGGCTATACGGTGATTGAGCGGTCGCTGCCGCGGGGCTGCGAGGTCAGCCACCGCAACTGGAACGATGGTACGGTGGAGGGCATCGCGTACAGCGATTACGATATGTTCACGGTGCAATTCCATCCCGAGGCTTCCCCCGGGCCCGAGGACACCGCTTATCTGTTCGACGAGTTTATCAGCCGTATGAGGAAAGCGCATGCCTAAGAACAACGATATTCAAAAAGTGCTGGTGATCGGCAGCGGGCCCATTGTGATCGGTCAGGCGGCCGAGTTTGATTACGCGGGCACACAGGCCTGCCGGGCGCTGCGGGAGGAAGGCATCAAGGTCGTGCTTGTAAACTCCAATCCCGCGACGATCATGACGGATCCGGAGCTGGCGGACAGCGTGTATATCGAGCCGCTCACCGTGCCTGTGATCGAAAACATCATCAAAAAAGAGAAACCCGATTCCATGCTCGCGACGCTTGGGGGACAGACGGGGCTCAACCTCGCGATGGAGCTTTTTGAAAGCGGTGTGCTTGATAAGCACGGCGTCAGAATGCTCGGCACCAACGCCGATTCCATCAAGAAGGCGGAGGACAGGGAAGAGTTCAAAACGCTGATGAGCGCCATCGGGGAGCCTGTCATCGAGAGCGTCATCGCGAACACACCGGAGCAGGCGCTCGCGTTTGCGTCGGTTCACGGCTATCCGCTCATCGTGCGGCCCGCCTATACGCTGGGCGGTACGGGCGGGGGCATTGCGCACAACGAGCGCGAGCTTGCCGAGATATGCAAAAGCGGCCTGTCCGCGAGCCGTGTGAACGAGGTGCTCATCGAAAAGAGCGTGGCGGGCTACAAGGAAATCGAGTACGAGGTGATGCGCGACGCCAAGGGCAACTGCATCACCTTCTGCAATATGGAAAACATCGACCCTGTGGGTATCCACACGGGCGACAGCATCGTGGTCGCGCCGTCCCAGACGCTGCGCGACGCCGAATATCAGATGCTCCGTTCCGCATCGCTCAAAATCATCAGCGCGCTCAATATTCAGGGCGGCTGCAACGTGCAGTTCGCGCTCGACACGGACAGCATGAGATACTACGTGATCGAGGTGAATCCGCGCGTGAGCCGGTCGTCGGCGCTCGCGTCCAAAGCCACGGGATATCCCATCGCGAAGATGGCCGCCAAAATCGCCGTTGGGTATGGGCTTGACGAGCTGAAAAACGGTGTGACGGGCAAGACATACGCGTGTTTTGAACCCACGCTTGATTATGTGGTCGTCAAATTTCCACGCTGGCCGTTTGATAAATTCACAACCGCCGATAAACAGCTCGGCACGCGCATGAAGGCGACGGGCGAGGTGATGGCGATCGGCGCGAATTTCGAGAGCGCATTTTTAAAGGCCGTACGTTCGCTGGAATTAAAGCTCGATTCGCTCGAATTTCCGTTTGCGTCGGCGCTCAGCGACGAGGAATTGATTTCAAGGATACTGGAGCAGGACGACGAGCGCATATTCCTGATTGCCACGGCGCTGCGGCGCGGCGTTTCCGTAAGCCGTCTGCATGAGCTGACCGCCATAGACCCGTGGTATCTGACAAAGCTCAAGGACATCATCGGCATCGAGGAGGCTTTTGCCGCGGAGAAAAGCGGCGCGCTTAACCGAAATTTCTTGCTGAAAGCCAAGCGGATGGGCTTTTCGGACAGCGCAATTGCAAGGCTGACGGGAAAAAGAGAGAATGAAATCAGACAGCTTCGTCTGTCGCTCGGCATCTGCCCCACATTTAAGATGGTGGACACCTGCGGCGCGGAGTTTGATGCGGTCAGCCCGTACTATTATTCCACTTACGATCAGGAAAACGAAGCGAAAACGCCGAAGAACAAAACCGTCGTGGTGCTGGGCTCCGGGCCTATCCGCATCGGACAGGGCATCGAGTTCGATTATTGCAGCGTTCATTGCATATGGGCGCTCAAAAAAGCGGGTTTCGATACCGTCATCATCAATAACAATCCCGAAACGGTTTCCACCGATTTCGACACCTCCGACCGGCTTTATTTTGAGCCGCTGACTCCGGAGGACGTCGGCAACGTGCTGGAGCAGGAAAAGCCCGAGGGCGTGATCGTGCAGTTCGGCGGACAGACGGCCATCAAGCTCGCCAAGGCGGTGGAAGAGATGGGCTATCCGATCATCGGCACATCGCTGCGCAGCATCGACCGCGCGGAAGACCGCAAGGAGTTTGAAGCGCTGCTCGAATCGCTGAATATCCGGCGTCCGAAGGCGCGTACCGTTTTCACGGAATCGCAGGCTGTGGAGGCGGCTCAGGCGCTCGGCTATCCGGTGCTTGTGCGCCCGTCGTATGTGCTGGGCGGACAGGGCATGGAAATCGCCTACGGCGACGACGACATCCGCGAATACATGCGCATCATCGGACGCTACGAGCAGGAGCATCCGGTGCTTGTGGACAAATATATGCTGGGGCTTGAGCTCGAGGTAGACGCAATCAGCGACGGAAGAGACATACTGATTCCGGGCATCATGGAGCATATCGAACGCGCGGGCGTTCACTCCGGCGATTCGATATCCGTTTATCCTGCTCGCCGCATCAGCGAAAAACAGCAGGACGAGCTGATCGACATCACACGGCGGCTGGCGATTGCGCTTAACGTCAAGGGTATCGTCAATATCCAGTTCGTGATATCGGGCGGTGAAATATACGTGATCGAGGTCAATCCGCGTTCGAGCCGGACAGTCCCTTATATATCGAAGGTGACGGGCGTGCCGATGATCGACCTTGCGGTACGCGCCTCGCTCGGAGAGCCGCTCGGCCAAATGGGATACGGCACGGGGCTTTATCCCAAACGCCGCGTGACGGCGGTGAAGGTGCCTGTTTTCTCGTTTGAGAAGCTGCCGCTTGTGGAGGTGGGGCTTGGCCCCGAAATGAAATCCACAGGAGAGGTTCTCGGCATATCGGAGGATTATTCCGAAGCGCTTTTGAAGGGCATCATCGCGTCGGGAATGGCGCTGCCCAAAGAAAAAGGCGCGGTGCTGTTAACCGTGGCGGATAATGACAAGCAGGAGCTTATTCCCATCGCGGCGGTGCTTGATTATCTGGGATATGACATTTACGCGACGCGCGGCACCGCCAATGTGCTCAATTTCAATTTCGTGGCGGCCAACGCGGTGTCGAAGCTCTCCAAGGATCCGGACGGCATCGGCGGCTTGTTTGAAAGCGGACGCCTCAGGCTGATACTCAATACGCCCACAAAGGGGCGGCGCGCGGACCGCGACGGTTTCAGGATACGGCGAATGGCGGTGGAGCGCAGGATTCCGTGCATCACATCGCTGGATACGGCAAGGGTGCTGCTGCAAAGCATGAAATCCGGACGGACGGACGCGGACTTGAAGCCGTTGAGCCTGTCCGACATACAGGAGTGACAATGTTAAAATACGTGACAGCCACGATCAAAAGCAACGAGAGGATAGCAAGCGGGATATACCGCATGGCGCTTGATTGTCCCGACGCCGATCTTCGGCATTTCGTTCCCGGGCAGTTTGCGCATATCAAGGTGCCGGCGCATCCGGAGCTGCTGCTTGGGCGCCCCATCAGTCTCAACGAGGTGCATGCCGAAAGTCATACCGCCGTGATCGTCTATCAGGTCAAGGGAAAAGGAACGGCGGCTCTTTCGGAGACGGAAGCGGGAACGCGGGCCGAAATGGTGATTCCCGTCGGACGCGGTTTTCATTTGAGCGCGGCAGATAAGACGGTATTTTTGGTGGGCGGCGGCGTGGGCATCGCGCCGCTTCTGACGGTGATCCAAAAATGGCCGGACAGGCATTATGAGGCGTTTCTCGGATACCGCGGCATCGACTACGCTTACTGCCAGAATGATTTTGCCGCGTGCAAGGCCGTCAATATTGCATCGGACGACGGCACGATCGGTGAAAAGGGGCTTGTGACCGCGCTTGTCGAACGGCGGCTCAAAGAACTCGTGCCGGACGCGGTGCTTTCCTGCGGCCCGCCGCCGATGCTCAAGGCGCTCAAAAGCCTGCTCGAGCCGCTCGGCGTTTCCGCGCAGGTCTCGATGGAGCAGCGCATGGGCTGCGGATTCGGCGCATGCGCCACATGCGTGTGCGGCGTTTACGGAAAAGACGGGCTGGATTATAAGAAAGTCTGTGTGGAAGGCCCCGTATTCGATCTGTACGAGGTGGCGCTATGATCAATATGCAGGTCGGCTTCTGCGGGAAAACGCTCAAAAACCCTGTGATTGCGGCGTCCGGCACGTTTGCGTTCGGTACGCAGCACGGCTGGTTCATCGATGTTTCGCGTCTGGGCGGCATCGCATTAAAGTCGCTCACGCGCGAAAAGCGTATCGGCAACGCGCCGCCGCGCATAGCGGAAACGCCGTCGGGCATCGTGAACAGCGTGGGGCTGCAAAACCCGGGCATCGAGGCGTTTTTGGAGAGCGAGCTTGAAAAGGTTGAATCGCTGGGTACGGCGCTGTTTGCAAACGTGGCGGGAAGCACTGTGGACGATTATGTATCCGTCATCGAACGGCTTAACGGAACGGCCATCGATTTTTATGAGCTCAATATATCGTGCCCCAACGTGAAGGAAGGCGGCGTGAGCTTTGGTACGGACGAACGGCTCGCGTCGGAATGCGTGCGCAGATGCAAGGACGCGGCCAAAAAGCCGCTGATCGTGAAGCTGACACCCGCGGCGGGCGACGTGGTGCGCATCGCAAAAGCCGTTCGGGACGCGGGTGCGGACGCACTCTCGCTGATCAATACGGTTCCCGCCATGGCGGTGGACGCGCGGCGCAAACGCCCGATACTCGGCAACGTGACGGGAGGGCTTTCGGGGCCGTGCATCAAGCCGATCGCTCTCAAAATGGTGTACGATGTATCAAGGGCGGTCGATATTCCCGTGATCGGCATGGGCGGCATTATGACGGGGGAGGACGCGGCGGAGTTTATGCTGTGCGGCGCGTCGGCCGTGATGACGGGTACGGCGAACCTGCTCGATCCGCACGCGCCCATACGCATCATTGACGAACTCGAGGCGTTCGGCGAAGCAATGCGTTTAAACGACATATCCGCGCTGACAGGCGCGCTGGAGGTATAATGACATGGATAAAGAACAGATACTCGGCATATTCCGCGAAACGGGCGTGATGCTTGAGGGGCATTTTCTGCTGACATCGGGGCGTCACTCGGATCGGTACATGCAGTGCGCCAAGCTGTTCCAGAATGCCGCCGTTTCCGAGAAATTTTCAAAGGCGCTGGCGGAAAAATTCTCTGGCGTCGATCTGGTGGCAGGTCCCGCCATTGGCGGAATCATACTTGCTTATGAGGTATCGCGCCAGATGGGTGTGCCCAATGTGTTCGCGGAGCGCGAAAACGGTGCGATGGCGCTGCGACGCGGTTTTACGATACCCGAAGGCGCGCGCGTGCTGGTGGTGGAAGACGTGGTGACGACGGGCGGTTCGGTCAGGGAAGTGATGGCGCTGGTTGAAAGCTTAGGCGGCAAAGTCGTGGGCGTCGGCAGCATTGTGGACAGGTCGAACGGCGCCGTGGATTTCGGCGTTCCGTTTGAAGCCGTGCTTTCAATGGAGGTCGTATCGTATGCGCCGGAGGACTGCCCGCTTTGCAGGCAGGGTATTCCCGCGGTCAAGCCGGGCAGCCGCAATCTGAAGTGAGGCGGCTTTATCAAAGCGCTGTTCGATCGTTGTCAAAGAGAAGGTGAAAGCGCCGGGCGGCGTTAAGAAACACGCTGTTGATACAATGGTAAAGAAAAACGGCTTTTTCATACCGACACTAAGGTATTTCCCATCTGCCTATGAACGTCGGCTTCATGGAAGCTAATATCGATCGAAGTTTGCAATATAAACCAGCCGGTCTTTGATGAGAAAGGGATTAAAAAATGAATCTCAGAGATTTTGAGCGTTATATCGATCCTGTTATACTTGAAAGGGGCTGCGGTTATTATGAAATGGGTGCGGTCGTATCAATAAAGCAAACGGAAGACCATATTTGGGAAGCTGAGGTCGAAGGTTCTGATATCTATATCGTTTTTGTGGAGCTTAATGATCGTGAGGATATTATCTATACGGTATGCGATTGCCCGTACGATAGGGGTGAATATTGCAAGCATCAAGCCGCTGTTTTTTTAACATTGCGGGACTTGATAATCAAAAATCCTGATAAGAACGGCTGCAAGCCGATCAACGATATATCTTCATATGAAAAACCGATTCG
>JAJUJH010000153.1 GCA_029265435.1 Clostridiales bacterium | reverse complement strand
ATCGCGGTAATGCGTGTCCTCCTGACCCGTGGCAATATAGCCCCTCGGGAATTTCTTGCCGGCGGCCTTCTGCTTCTTGATCATGTAGCAGATATCATCCTCGGTGTTTTCAATATTGGCCTTGCACCCGAAGGCGCTCGCAAACATAAAGAAGCTGTCGGAATTGTCCTCTTTTTCGGGAAGCAGATCCGCAATATTCTTGACGCCCGAGAACAGGCCGAAAGCCGCAAATTGCTCCGGGTCTCTCAGCATCCATTTGAGGCTTCCGTAGCCGCCCATCGAAAAGCCCGCGATAAAGTTCTTTGCCGGATCCTCCGACAGCGGAAAAAGATGCCGCACCACTTTCGGCGTTTCTATGGAAAGCTGCGTAAAGTACTTGAAATCCCCGTGCTTCGTGTCCATATATCCGGAGCAGTATGTCCCGCTGCATACCACCGCGATTCCCGCCTCCGCCGCGTAAAGCTCGATCGCCGTATAGCGCTGCCAGTCGGTATAGTCGAACCCCCCGCCGGACTGCAGCCACAAAACGGGATACCGGTACCCCTCCGGACGGTCCGCCAGCGAATGGCCCCATGTGTTTTCAGGAATGATCACATTCACGCCGACCTTCGTCCGCAGCGCCTCCGAATAATAATAAAGCCGTATGTTGGCCATTTCAGTTCGCCTCCCCTCTATCGCACGCCCATGCGACGGCCTTTGGCAGGCTTTGCTGATAACTGAAGCTGTCGGCTTGCGACGGAATCCGTATCAGCTCCGCCGCCGTTTTCAGCTTGTCCGCAATCGCGGCGCTTTCATCGATATGGGCGCTATCCTCACGGCACAAAAACAGGAACCTGCTCTGTACGGGGCGATCCGCAAGAGCGAACAAATCGTTTTCGCCGCCCTCAAAACGGTTCAGATCGCCGAACACCGCCGCAAGCGAGGCCTCGTTGTGATGTATGCCCGTCTCCTCGCCCTTCATCGCCTTTTTGATGACAGCCGCCATATCAAGAATGCCGTCGATGGATATGGCCTTGCTGAATACATCCGGATGATGAATCGCGGTCTTGACGGCTCCGTATGCCCCGGTACCCACGCCGCCGATCCACGTATGCGCAGAATCGGCGGAAATCGGGAACAGATTCCGGCAGATACGCAGCAGCTCGCCGCTGATAAACGTTTCATACTTCGGGCCGTATTCCATGTCAGTGCCCAATGCGTGCTGCACATCCGGGGCGATGATGAATATTCCGTTTTCCGCCGCGCAGCGCTCGGCAGGCGTCTGCTGCCAGTCAACCGCCGCTCCGCCGGAATCGTGAAGAAGCAGCAGCACCGGATATTTCTTCTTATGCTCCGTATCGTCCAGTTGAAGCTTGTCCATCTCCGGGATAAACACGCGCGCCGCAAACGAACCGCACATCACCACCGACAGCGCGTTAAATTCGAAAAACGCCATAACCGTTTCCTCCTCATAATAATTCAGTTTTGCGAATCAATATGGATTTCCGCCCTTTTCATCGAGGCCGAAGAAGTCCAGCGCTTCCTGTATCGCCAAATCCCAGAAGCGCCATTCATGCTTGTAGCCCGGAAGCTCGAACCAATGCGCCTCAAGACCGATCTCCCTTGCATGCTGCTTGAATATCTTAAAGTATTCGTACAGCATCTCGTCTTGCTGGCCGCATGCAAACATCAGCCGCGGCAGTTTTCCCGTCCCCGCGAGCCTGTCAATGATCGCCCATACGTTTTCGTTCGAATTGAGGAACGCATCCAATCCGCCGGCGTTCGCGAGAACGTTTTTGATTCTTTCGTTATTGGTGTTCAGCATCGGGCATTCGTTGTCCGGTCCCATGGAAGACATATCCATCGGGGCTGCGGAAAGCACGGCGGCCGCGGCAAATTTCTCCGGGTGATTGACCGCATATTTGATGGTGCCGCGTCCGCCCATGCTAAGACCCGCGATAAAGTTGTCCTCACGCTTTTCAGAAACGGGGAACCACCCGTAGATCAGCGGCATCAGCTCCTCGGTAAGGAAGTCATACATCATGTAACCGAGCATGCAGTCCTTCCAATTGGAGTAATTGGAATTCAGCGCCGACGGCATCACCACTACGAGATTTCTTTCGGTGGCGTACATTTCGATATTCGTCTTGCGTATCCAGTCGGTATGGTCTCCAAATGTGCCGTGAAGAAGCCAGAGCACCTTGTATTTGCGCCCGTTTCCGTAAAACTGTGCCGGTGTCAGCGCTCTTGGTTTATCCGGAAGGATGACGGTGATTTGGGTGTTGTTTTTGAGACATTCGCTTTCAAATGTGTATTGCAGAACAGACATGTTATCCTCCTGTGATTCAACGTTTATTCTATGACCCCCGCTCAAACATTCGGGCCGTACCTCTCAGCTTAATCATTCAATATGGCAGACGAACGGAAATACAGGCAGACCGGCACTGTTGTACACGTTATCCTCGCAAAATGGATGCTGGCAGAACTCCACCGTCACAGGCCCGTCCGCTTCCAGCTCCGGCGAAGCTATCAGCATCACATTGTCGTATACGCTGACCTTTGGATCGTCCGCCGTCTTATCGTTTATCCTCACATCAACCGTCAGCGGTTTGTCTCCCCGGCATTGGAGACCCTCGCCGCAATGGGCAAACCTTATGCATATGCTCGAACCGTCTCTTTTGCAGCCTTCAACCGCCGGCGAATCCGCAAGAATCGGCCGCCCGTAGACTTTGGACAGCGCCTGCAGAGCCAGCCTCTCGCCGATCGGCTTTTTATGCTTCGGATGGATATCATACCGCATGCCGGCATCCATCGCGCAAACAAGCCATACCTTATCCAAGGTTTTCGCCAGCTTTTCCTGAATGGCGCGTATAGGCACGAAGTTGAGCGGCTCGACCATGCGTTCAAAGGAAGCAAGCTGCACCATGATAAAGGGAAGTTCGTCGCACCACAAGCTTCTCCAGTTGGATATCATTGCGCGCATAAGCTCCTCGTAAAGATCCGCAAACGGCTCGTCCGATTCGCCCTGATACCAGATAACACCGCTGACGGTATAAGGAACAATGGTCTTGAGCATGGTTTCGTACAGTCCGCACGGCCTGAAAGGTGAGTATGCGCAAAGACGAAGCGCATTCATTTCCTCCAATGTGTCCATCATGGCATCGTCAAGACGGACAGGCTCAAGGTTTGGCACGCTGTTGTCGATTGGAAGCGCGTCAATTTTCTTCTGAAGCGCCCTGAACCGCTCAAGCTCGGTATCGGCGTCTATCATCAGCCGGGCTTTTTTCGCCTCGTCAAGGAAGAATTTCAGCCGCCCCGTCAAATATTCCTCGGCCACAAACACGCTGGCGGAAACCCCGCCCCACGTGCAGTTGATCACACCGACCGGCACGTTCATTTCTTGATACAGCTTTCGCGCAAAATAAAACCCCACCGCGGTAAAATACAATGCCTCTTTTCCGCATGCTTTGCGCCACAGCCCCACAGAGGAATAATCCCTGTCATTTTCCTGCCCGGGGTACGATATTTTGGGCACCTCGAAGCATCGGACTTCAGCGGCATCAATATGAGACGCGGCGGCAGCTTCCGCATCGTCCCTGAGCAGATACTCCATGTTTGACTGACCGCTCGCAAGCCACACCTCGCCCACGGCGACGTCGTCGATAGAAATCTCGCATCCGTCGGAGGATATACTGAGCGTATATCCCGTACCCGCTTCCATGGGCGGAAGATAGACTCTCCATTCGCCGTTTTCTGCAACGGCCGACGCGCTGTTTCCCGCAAGCCGCACCGTTATCCTTCTGCCTTCGGCCGCCCGCCCCCAAACGCACACAGGCCGTCTTCGCTGCAGAACCATGCCGTTTTGAAAAATCAACGGAAGTTTGATATCGTTCATTTTATCTGCCTTTCTGCGTATAAAATACCTCGGCCTCACCGTTGTTCGAATACGTGATGCAAAAGCTCTTATCCCTAAAATCCGCATTCAGCCTTGCAAAATCCATACCGTTTTTCCACGTGACGGCCAACGTTCCGTCGTTTTTATCCTCTCCGATCTGCACCTCGCCGTTGAAAGCGGGATGGGTGTTCCGGAAGCGCATGATCCGATACATGTCCTGAAGCATCGGCTTTTTCACCGTCTCGGCGATTTCCGCTTCAGTATAGGAATGGCGGTTGATGCTTCTCGGCTCCTCGCCCCGTTTTAAGGCTTCAATATCATTTTCTCCCGCGAGCAGGCCCACATAGTAAACCTGAGGGATTCCCGGGGTAAAAAATTGCACCGCACGCGCCAGCAGATACGCCCTGTCGTCGCAGCTGAGCGCTGAATAGTATGTGCATCCGAGTTGGTATCTTTGCGCCTTCTTGCCCGATGTCTTTATCATGATTCCAGGGAATTTCATATATGGTTTTGCCGGAAGCGTGATTTCATCGACCTTTTCCCTGACATAATCAATTTCGTCGTCCGTGAGCAATCCCTCTACATCCACGACGCCGATACCGTCATGGGTGTCGAGCGTGGTAAACTGCTTGCGCGGGCAGATGTTGAGCCAGTGGATCAGCCGGTCCGTTCTGCCGGTCATCAATCCGTGCAGCAACAGCATCGGCAGCGCAAAATCATACACCCAGTAACCCCGTTCCGCCATCTTGAGCTGTATGCGATAGTTTTCATGTATCTCTGGAAGCATCTCTGTTCCAGTTGCCCGAAGCGGCTTCATGCCGATTTCGAGCACATCCCATATCTCCGGCTCCACAAAAAAGCAGGATGTGCCCGGACGTTTCGAGGCATATGCGAATGCGTCGAAGCGGATGAGCGGCACATGTTTGGCAATCAGCCCGAGGTTGCGTTCATAATATTCCTGAGTTGCGGCGCTGTATGGGTTAATGTCAATCTGCTCCTGGAAAAAAGTATTCCAAAGCTTCACCTTTTTCCCGTCGTCGCGTACAAACTCCATATACGGGCCGTTTTCCTTGCGCCTATATAATACTTCGAGATCCTTTTCCGTGGGTTCCCCCTGGGGCCAGAACCGGTTCCAGTCAATGAACATCTCCTTATACGGCGATGCGTCTCCGTTTTTCATGTAGTCCTTAAACTCCGCGCATCGTATGGAGACATGATTGATCATGAAATCCGCCATCAGGTAATATTTCTCGCCCAATCGGTCAATATCGTCCCAAGTGCCCAAAGCCGGATCAACGATGTCGTAATTGATTACGGCAAACCCCCTGTCGCCCGATGAGGGGAAGAACGGCAATATGTGAATGCCGCCGAACACGCCTTCAAAATAGCGGTCCAGCACCCTTTCCAGCGCCGAAACATTGTTTCCCATCGAGTCGGCATAGGTGATCAGCATGATCGTGTTTTCAACTTTCTTCATCAGCGTTCTCCTGTTGTTTCAATAATTCGGAACATTTTTGCTGTTTTTGGTCATCCCCGTGCGTAGAACTACACAAGCCGCCTCAGCTTGTCGAAAAACCTTCGGTTTTCCGACAGTTTTCCGGTTTTGCTTGTTCCTCGCAAGCTCGAAACGGCGCAAAACCGCAAGGTATGAGCGGCGCGGAGACCGTCTTGCCCGCATATTTTATTCTGAGCTTTATTGGCAGTCTGAGCCGCTTTAAAAAACGCCCGTCTTTTTTGACATCAGCCCTTCACGGAACCCAAAGTGATTCCTTTGACGAAATATTTCTGGAAGAACGGGTACGAAATCAGCAAAGGCAGCACAACGATCACCGCTATGGCCATACGCACACTGAT
>JAJUJH010000080.1 GCA_029265435.1 Clostridiales bacterium | reverse complement strand
TGTGATAATCATTTACTATTATCCGCAAAACATGCCGCGATTATCAGTCCATAAAATCAATTCGGGTCAAGCATCAAAGGCTGTATCTGTTTGCCGTCGAGCGCCGATTTTGCCGCTTCGACGATCAAATTCATTTCCGCAACAATCGATGTTTCCTTCTTTTTATGATTGTCCTGCCTGTATGGTACAAAGTATATATGCCGCGTGTTGAGCAGTATGCCGATATTCTTTGCGTTCGCGGCAAGCGCGTCGTTTGTGGATACCGCAATCAGCACAGGCGACTGATTGCGAAGATGCGCCTTGGCCGCAAGCAGCACGGGCGTATCCGTCACCCCAAGCGCGAGCTTGGCAAGCGTGTTGCCCGTACACGGCGCAATGATGAGCAGATCAAGAAGCTTTTTGGGCCCGATCGGTTCGGCGCTGACCAAATCATCGATGGCTGCTTTGCCTGTCGTTTCATTCAGATACAGCTTCAGATCCGCCGCTCTCATAAACCGTGTGTCTAACCTTGATGCGTTGAAAGACAATATCGGCGTAACGTCCGCGCCGGATTCCACCAATGTTTTTACCACGGGCAATACCGCCTGATATGTGCAAAACGAGCCGGTCATTGCGAAACCGATTCTTTTTCCGGTCAGTTCCATGATTTCAATTCCTCTCTTTCAAAGCAGTGCGCAATGGCTTTGGCGGCGGATACCGGATAATACAGTCCCGGCAGGCTCGGCTCCACATGGACGTTCACCATGCATTTTTCAGCGAGCTTCAGATCCGTCCCATACGGCGGCGATGCGAGTTCAATCAGATGAACGCCCCTTCGCACCGAAAGCAGTTCTTCTTCTCCGAAAATATGCTCAGGTACCGTATTGAAAATCACGTCCGCCCAAGGCAGCGCAAGGCGCAGTTCGTTCATGCAGACAGGGTTAAGGCCTTCGTCCGCAATCAGTTCCAGATCACGCGGTTTCCGCGCGGCAGCCGCCACCTTGGCGCCATGCGCGTGCAGCAGCCTGCATAGAAATTTGGCGATCCGTCCGTAGCCCGTCACAAGGCATTTTGCGTCGCAGAGTGCCGTCTCCGCATATTTCGCATACGCGCATATGGCCGCCTGCGCTGTCAGCAGTGCGTTTCTGATCAGAAACGCTTCGTCATCATTGACGTCTATGTATCTGACAACGCCGTCCATCACGCGCTTTGCGTCGGCGTCGCAGCGTCCCAGCACATACACGCTTACCGGATATCTTCTGACGATGGATTCAAGCTCCAGTTTCGCGTTCGCAAACGGCGCTTTAACGGAGCCGTCCGGATTCCGATACGGCACCGGCAAAAACACATAATCGGGCGTCTCCATGTCTTCATCTTCAACGCCCAGCTTCTGAAAACCCTGTATACAGACGCTATACCCCTTTTCCTTAAGCAATGCGGCCAGCGCCATCTGGCGTTTGTCTCCCCCGATTATCAAAATACGCTTCATCGACGTTCCCCTTCCCCGTCAATATAGGATATCATATGCGTTTTTTTCGGCAGGGGTGAATGGAACAAGGCGCTCATAAGATTGCTAAAAATGACGATATATTGTATAATGAATATATCATTGATACTTGAAGGTGATGGCAATGAGTCGCTGGGAATACAATATGGTCTGCTGCGGTACATATGCCAAGGCTGATATGGCCTGTCCCCGTCTGTGCGTCATCGGCGGCGTACAAAACCGTCAAACATCTGAGCTTTCTCCGGGTGATTTTGTAACGGCCATGTCCGAAAAAGGCTGGCAGCTTGTCTGCCAGACGCCGGCTTTTACGCCTACAAGCGCCGTTGTTCCGTATCAGATCTTTTTTTCTTTCAGAAGACAAATCGAATCCTGAAGCAAAGGATATCTGCCTTGTTTTTTGGGTTCGGGCTGTGTTTTTGTGTTTTTTCAAATGCAATACGGCACCAAATATGGCTCATCAGCCAAAAACGGAGGTTTTCATGTTTGAAATCAGTCAACCGGCAAAGCAAAAGGCAAAAGAACTCGTATCGAAGATGACGCTTGAAGAAAAGGTGTCGCTATGCTCCGGCCTTGACGACTGGCACACAAAACCCTTGGAACGTTTGAAATTGGATTCGATTCTCATGTGCGACGGACCGCACGGACTGCGAAAACAAATCGGAAAATCCGATGGGTTCGGTCTCGGCGAAAGTGTTCCTGCCGTATGTTTTCCGACCGCCAGCGCATTGGCGTGCAGCTTCAACCGCGAGCTTGCATATGAAATCGGTGAAGCCATCGGCGAGGAATGCGCGGCCGAGGGCGTTTCAATCGTTTTAGGCCCCGGTGCGAACCAAAAGCGCAGCCCGCTCTGCGGCCGTAACTTTGAATATTTCAGTGAAGACCCTCTGCTGTCCGGCGAAATGGCGGCCGCCATGATTCGGGGCGTTCAGAGCACGGGAACGGCCGCATCTCTCAAGCATTTTGCCGTCAACAATCAGGAAAAACGCCGTATGACGATAAGCGCCGTGGTTGACGAAAGGGCGCTTCGGGAAACGTATCTGCGTTCGTTCGAAATCGCTGTGAAAAAAGGCCGGCCGGCAACTGTGATGTGCGCGTACAACCGGCTGAACGGCGAATACTGCAGCGAGAACAAAAAACTGCTTACCGATATACTGCGAGACGAATGGGGCTTTGACGGAATCGTTCTGTCGGACTGGAACGCCGTGCACGACAGGGCGCTTGGCATCTTAGCGGGGCTGGATCTGCAAATGCCCGGCAACGGCGGTTACAACGACGCGAAAATACTGGAGGCCGTCAAAAGCAACGCGCTTTCCGAGGAAGACCTCGACAAGGTGTTGTGCCGCGTCGTCTCGTTTATTCTGACATGCGTGCAGAACAAAAAAGAATCGTTTGAAGCCGATAAGACCAAGCATCATCAGCTTGCCGTAAAGGCAGCCGAGCAATGCGCCGTCCTTCTCAAGAACGACGGCCATCTGCTGCCCGGCAGCGTCAATCAAAGAGCCGCCGTCATCGGCGCTTTCGCCAAAAAGCCGCGATATCAGGGGGCGGGCAGTTCCAAGATCAATCCGTTTCTTATTGATACGCCTTGGGATGCGCTGGTTTCTTTGGGCCTTAAAGCCGAATACGCTCCCGGCTACCGCCTTCAGGGCGAGGATATCAAAGGTTCGGATGAAAGCCTGATCAGGCAAGCCTGCGAAACGGCAAAGGAAAAGGACATCGTCTACATATTCGCAGGATTGCCCGAGGGCTATGAATCGGAAGGGTTCGATCGAAAGGGCCTTGAACTGCCGCCCGAGCATAACCGGCTTATCGAAGCGGTCAGCGCTTGCTGTGCCAACGTGGTTGTGGTCCTGATTGGCGGGGCGCCGATGGCGCTGCCGTGGATCGATAAAGTCAAGGCGGTGCTGGCCGCTTATCTCGGCGGCGAGGGGGGCGGCCAGGCCGTGGCCAATCTGCTGCTCGGCTTTCAATCTCCCTGCGGCAAGCTTGCGGAAACATGGCCGCTTCGGCTGGAGGACGTTCCTTGCCATGCCTATTTCCCCGGCGGCAGACAGACGTCGGAATACCGCGAAAGCCTTTATGTGGGATACCGCTATTATGAAAAAGCGCAGAAGCCTGTTCTTTTCCCTTTCGGCCACGGCTTGTCTTATGCGGATTTTGACTATACCGATATCCGGCTCGACCGCGATACCTGCCGGTACGGAGAACCCGTTACGCTCACGTTTAAACTGAAAAATCGGGGCAAAACGGCCGCATATGAGACGGCGCTTGTGTTTTCGGCGCATCAAAGCGAAACGGTATTTATGCCCGTAAAGGAGCTCAGAGAATTCGTCAGGGTATATCTGGAGCCCGGGGAGACAAAAGAGGTTTCAATCACGCTCGACACTTCTTCCTTCGGATACTATAACACGTCGGTCAACGGCTGGTATGCCGAAAGCGGGGTTTATCGGATTTTGGTCGGTCCTTCATCGGCAAGCTGTCCCCTCGAAGCTTGTATCAAAATGACAAGCCCCGCAATGCCTCAGCCCGATTTGAGGCACGCCGCGCCTTCGTACTATACCCTTCCCAAAGCAACGTTCACCGTTTCCGACGCGGAGTTTGAGGCGCTTTATGCAAGCAAGCTGCCCGTTCACGATAAAAAACCGGCGCGTCCGTTCACAGTGAACGACACACTGGACGATGTGAAGCATACTTTGGTCGGCAAAATCATCATTTCGGCGGCAAAGCGCATCGCTAAAAAGACGACAAAAGCGGATAAGGCGCAGGAAGGCATGATACTTGCCACAATGCTTGAAATGGCGTTTTTTGCGATGCCAGTGTCCGGCCAGATGTCCGAAAGCACGATGCTGGGCATTTTGGATCTTTTAAACGGACGTTATTTGAGGGGCTTTCGAAAACTGCTGTCACGCCGAACGACAATCGCTTAAAACAAAAGTCTCCGTCTAGGCGTTTGACCCGGACGGAGATTTTTTTATCCCACTTCGTAGCCTTTTTTTTCGGATGTGCCGTGCTGTCTGGCAAAGTTCTCCTTATTTTTGCTTAAATAGCGTTCGTGAAGTTCATTCGCGTCCATACCCGTCTTGAGGCACATGCTCACAAAAAAATGCAGAATATCCACAAGCTCATCCTTCACTTTGTCGGTATCGACGGGTTTCGGATTCTTCCACCATTTGAAGTTAACCTCGTCGATCAACTCCGAAAGCTCCGAAAGCATCGCAAGCGTTTCTTTCTGAATCCACTGCTCCATGGATATGTCCTTAAGCCCGCGCGTTTCAGCCAGTTCGGTATCAAACCGATTCTGATGCTTGAATATGTTCTCCAGCTTGTCCATTCAACCCCTCCAAAAAGCTTTCCAGTTCTTTTTTCTTTTCAATTTTCCCCGCAAACACGGCCGACATTTTTGAAAAATCGAATATCTCGTCTATCATCGCGTTGACGCGGTCACGCGTAACGCCCTCGATCTTTGCGATGGTTTCCGCTTCATCATAAACTTCGTCAAGCAATATCAGCGATTTGCCTATCGCGCTCATTTTTGAATTTGTGCCTTCCATCGACAGCACATAATTCCCTTTGAGCTGATCGACGCCCTGCCTGAAGTCCGCTTCTCCAATGCGCTCGCTTTTAAGCTTGTCGATTTCCTGCTTCATGAGCTGCACCACCGTATCCGCATTGGCCGCCGTTGTGCCTGCGTAAAGCGTGAACATGCCCGCATAGCTGTAAGACGACGGATACGAATAAACAGAATATGCAAGCCCCTTTTCTTCGCGAATGGACTGAAAAAGACGCGAGCTCATGCCGCCTCCGAGTATGTTGTTTAAAACCGCCAGCGCAAAACGGTCGTCGTCGGCAAACGTGCATCCCGGAAAGGATAGGCACAGATGCGTCTGTTCCACATCCTTCTCCACGTACAAGGTGCTGGGCTTCGGCACAAAAGGCGTCGAGCAGTCGCTGACCTCTTTCCGCGTACCCCGGCTGTAATGGCCGATGTAGCGGTTGAGCACATCGTCGAGCTGAGCTTCGTCATATTTTCCCGCCACCGCCACGACAACATTCGCAGGATAGTAATGGTCGTCGATATAGCGGACAAGATCGTTTCTTGTAAACGCTTTGATGTTTTCCTCCGGCCCGAGTATCGGCTGGGAAAGCGTGCTGCCCTTAAAATAAATTTCCGAAATTTTTTCGTGCGCGAGCTCCTCAACGTTGTCGTTGACCATGGCGATTTCTTCGATAACGACGCCTTTCTCTTTTTCAAGCTCCGTTTCGTCCAGCTTTGGGTCGCAGAACAAATCCGACAGCACCTCAACCCCCACTTCGAGCTTGTCCGGCACGACGCGCGCGTGATAACATGTGCATTCCTTTGACGTAAAAGCGTTGAGCTGCGCACCGATCTTGTCCATATCCACAGCGATCTGTTTTGCGCTGCGCTTGCCGGTTCCCTTGAACATCATATGTTCGATAAAATGCGAAATGCCGTTTTCCTTTTCGCTTTCACATGTTGAGCCCGTCTTGACCCAAATACCGACGGCAACGGAATTGTAGTTCGGCAGCGGCTCCGTAATGACGCGCATACCGTTCTCAAGCGTTCTTATCATTGGCTAATGTCGTTCTCCTTTTAAAGCATTTCTTCCACCTTCAGGATAGTATAACCTTTATCGCGCACAATTTGTACTACTTTTTGAAATTGCCCGATATCGTTATCCGCCTCTATTCTGATAAACATATCGCCTGCTACGGTTTCCTTGAATATCTGCGGCCAGTTTTCTTTTTCTTTGAGCTTTTCAAAGTCGATAGACGGCCCCACGTGGCGGACGCTGCTGCCATCGTCATAGCTCATGACGGGTACGCTGTAACCGTTTCCAATATACATATCCGTCTCTTTTCCTTCATGCCGGGCACACACATAATAGCCGACGCCGAAACCTCTTTCGAGCACATGTGCGATCATACCGTCCTCATCCTTACGGCACTGCTCACAGAAGAAAAAGGTACCGCCGACACCCATCTCATCCATCGTATCCATGTATGTGTCAATATCGCTGTCCTCTTTCACGGTGATCTGCAGCGCCACATTATTTCCGCCGGTACACCCTTTCAGCGCAAGCCCCTGCCCCGTTCTGGCAAACCCGAACGAAGCCGCGTATACCATCCCCATAATGATTATCAGGCACAGATTTGTGACAACCGGCCGTTTCCTTATCTTCATCGTATCACCACCCGTATATATCTATTCAAATCGGCGCGCGTTCATACAAAAGCGTTTCGATTATATATACGCGGGCGGCTGCCGGAATGATAACGGTGATTGGACGAATAAAACAAACGCCCCGATTTCTCGAGGCGGCCATATGTCCACAATACAATGACGCGGAAAAACCCCCAATCCTTTCCATCCATCGAGATTAAGCATTTAGCATAAACGTATTTTGTTATTATAAATCAGCCCTTTTATCAGTTAGGCAAAATAAGAAGGCGAGGTCTCCCCCGCCCAATATTGTTTGTTATCATTTAAGCCCGATGTCTGTTCGGTAATGCGCGCCTTCAAAGAAGATTTCATTTACGCCCGCATACGCTTTTTTTCGTGCGTCTTGAATATCCGTACCGAGCGCCGTCACGCCGAGCACGCGGCCGCCGTCCGTCACGTAAGCGCCGTCCTTCACCGCCGTTCCGGCATGAAACACAACGGCTTCCCTCACATTATTCAGCCCGCTGATCGGAACCCCTTTCGTATATTTTCCGGGATAGCCGCCCGACGCCATCACCACGCAAACGGCTACATTGTCGTCCCATTCCAGCGTGATGCGATCAAGCGTTCCGTTCAAAACCGCTTCAACAACTTCCAGCAGATCGTTTTTGAGCCTCGGCAGCACCACCTGCGCTTCCGGATCGCCGAAACGCGCATTGTATTCGAGCAGCTTTGGGCCGTCTTTTGTAAGCATCATCCCGAAAAATATGACGCCCTTATATAAAACCCCTTCGGCGTTCAGCGCATCCACCGTACGCCGTATGATCGTCTCTTCGGCGGCATTGCGTACTTCATCCGTGTATTTGAGACTTGGAGAAAATGTCCCCATGCCGCCCGTATTGGGGCCTTTGTCTCCGTCGTATGCGCGCTTATGATCCTGGGCGCTCTGCATCGGCAGTATCGTTTTGCCGTCACAAAACGCGAGCACAGAAACCTCGGGGCCCTCAAGATATTCCTCGATCACCACACGGTTTCCCGCCTCGCCGAACATCTTGTCAAGCATGATTTCCTTCAGTGCGGACAGAGCCGAATCGACCGTCTCACATATAACAACGCCTTTGCCGAGCGCCAGTCCGTCCGCCTTGACCACAACGGGCATCGGGCAGCCTTTCACATAGGCCGCAGCTTTGGCAAAATCATCAAACACCTCGTATTCCGCCGTCGGTATTCCATACTTTTTCATCAGGTATTTGGCGTATACCTTGCTGCCTTCAATGCGCGCGGCTTGCGCCGTGGGTCCGAAGGCACGGATGCCCGCGGACTGCAGCTTATCCACCAGCCCCATATAAAGCGGATCGTCCGGCGCAACGATGACAAGATCAAACCGTTCTCTCTTTGCATATGCCGCAACCGCTTCGATGTCCGTCGGCTTAATCGGCACGCACGCCGCAAGTTCAGAGATGCCGCCGTTTCCCGGCGCACAATAGATATCGTGATTCCGGCTTTGTTTAAGCTTCCATATGATCGCGTGCTCGCGTCCTCCGCCGCCCACCACAAGTATTTTCATGCCGCTCTCCTTTAGTGCTTGAAGTGGCGCATACCGGTAAACACCATTGCAATGCCCAGCTCGTCACACGCTTTTATGGAATCCTCATCGTGTATGCTGCCGCCCGGCTGTATAATGGCGCTGATGCCGAATTTTGCGGCGAGCCTCACGCTGTCATCAAACGGAAAATACGCGTCGGATGCGAGCACCGCCCCTTTGACCTTTTCGCCTGCGCGCTGAAGCGCGGCCTCAGCCGCCCACACGCGCGATACCTGCCCGGGTCCAAGGCCCAGTGTTTGGGCATCTTTGGCCACAGCAATTCCGTTGGATTTGATATGCTTGACGACCTTCCAAGCAAATTCCAGGTCCTTAAGCTGTTCCGCCGTCGGCACACGCTTCGTCACGGTTTTAAGCTCACCTTCATAAAGCTGTGTATCGGGCTGCTGCACGAGCAATCCGCCAAGCGGTTTCTTCATGTCCATCGCGTCGGCGCTGACCTTTGATGCTATATCCTTCAACGCAAGCAGCCGCAGGTTTTTCTTTGTTTTGAGCAGTTCAAGCGCATCGGGCGCAAAAGAGGGCGCCACGATGATCTCGAAGAAAGTTTTCACCATCTCCTGGGCTGACCGAAGATCAATTTCCGCGTTGACTGCCAAAATACCGCCGTAGATGGACATCGGATCCGCGCTGTACGCCTTCATATACGCGTCGTATAGGTTATCCGCGCTGCCCACGCCGCACGGGTTCGCGTGTTTGACCGCCACCGCCGTAATCTCCTCAAACTCGCGAAGGCAGTCAAGCGCACCGTTGGCATCGTTGATGTTATTGAACGATAGTTCTTTGCCCCAAAGCTGCTGCGCTTCGGCAAGCGTACCCTTTGTGCCGATGGGTTCTTTATAAAAGGCGGCGCTCTGATGAGGATTCTCGCCGTAACGCATCGCCTGAACCTTTTCAAATGTGAGCGTCAGCTTATCAGGGTACCCTCCGCCGTTCCGCTTGCGCAGATAGCCGGATATCAGCGCGTCGTAAGCCGCCGTATGCTCAAATACCTTCACGCACAAATCAAACTTTGTGCCTTTCGTCACGCCGCCGCTTCTCAGCTCGGCGAGTACACGTCCGTAATCCGCAGGGTCAACGATCGACGCGACATCCTGCCAGTTTTTTGCCGCCGCGCGAAGCATGGTCGGCCCGCCGATGTCGATATTCTCGATTGCTTCCTCAAGCGTAACGCCTTCCTTTTGAATCGTGGCCTTGAACGGATAAAGGTTGACCGCCACAATATCGATAAGCCCGACGCCAAGTTTTTCGACCTGCGCCATATGATCGGCGTTGGCGCGCATCGCAAGTATGCCTGCATGGATCTTTGGATGCAGCGTTTTCACACGCCCGTCGAGGCACTCCGGAAAGCCTGTGATATCCGACACGTTTGTGACCTTGACGCCCGCTTCTTCGAGCGAACGCTGCGTGCCGCCTGTCGAGAGTATCTCGAAGCCGAGCGCTTCAAGGCCCTTTGCGAATTCGACAATGCCGGTCTTGTCAAACACGCTTAAAAAAGCTCTTTTCATATGTAAACCTCCAAATGATTGATCGAATCTGTCCGCTGCCAATGCCGGACTCGCACAAACTGTTCTTATTTGATAAGGACGCGCCTGCCGACAAGCTCAAGCCTGTCTGCGCAAAGCAGCGCCACGGATTTGACGAGAATCTCATGCTCCGCCTCAAGCACACGCGCAGCCAGTGTTTCCGGCGTATCGCCGTCAAGCACATCCACGCATTTCTGCATAATAATGGGGCCCGTATCCGTGCCTTCATCCACGAAATGCACCGTTGCGCCGGACACCTTCGCGCCGTATTCGAGCACGGCGGCATGGACGCGCCTTCCGTAATAGCCTTTGCCGCAAAACGATGGTATCAGCGCCGGATGAACGTTGACGATCGGAAAACGTCTCACCAAAGCGCCGCCGAGTATCGACATATAACCGGCCAGCACCACCGCCTGCCCGCCGAATCCAACGATGGCCTTTATCAAGGCTTCATCGTGCGCCTCCCGGCTTTCAAAATCCTTGGGTGAAATCACGGCAGTGGGAACGCCCGCCTTTTTTGCGCGTTCCAGCGCATATACGCCCGGTTTGCTGGAAATCACGCCGCAGACGCTCGCCTCAATACGTCCTTCGGCGCAGGCGTCAAGAACAGCCTGCAGATTCGTGCCGCCGCCCGATACCATCACAACCAGCCTATCTATCCGCACAGCCTTATTCCCTCGCCTTTCTTCACCGTACCGATAAAAAACGACTTTTCTCCGATGTTTCTCGCCTCAAAAAGCACATCGTCCGCAATGCCGGGATCAACGGCCAGCACCATGCCGATCCCCATGTTGAACGTATTATAAGCGTCTTTTGTTTCAAGCTTGGCTTCATCCGTCAGCAGCTCGAATATGGGAGGCATGTCCCAGCTCCCAAGCTCAATATCCGCTCCGAGGCCTTTCGGGAAGATTCGCGGTATGTTTTCGATAAAGCCGCCGCCTGTGATATGCGCCGCGCCTTTTATGTCAAACCGTTCGGCCAGCGACAGCAGAGACTTGACATAGATGCGCGTGGGCGTTAAGAGCTCCTCTCCCATCGTTTTTCCAAGCGCGTGAATATGCGTATTCAGCGTTTTCTTTTCCATGCTGATCAGTTTCCGGACAAGCGAAAACCCGTTGCTGTGTATGCCCGATGAGCCCAATCCGATCAGCACATCCCCCGCTGTGATTCGGCTGCCGTTGATCAGCTTTTCTCGTTCAACGCCGCCCACGCAGAAGCCGGCCATGTCGTATTCGCCTTCAGAATAAAATCCGGGCATTTCCGCCGTTTCGCCGCCGATAAGCGCGCAGCCCGCTTCGCGGCACCCCGCCGCCACGCCCTTCACGATATCCGCCGCCACCTCGGGCTCCAGCTTGCCCGTCGCGATATAATCGAGAAAAAACATCGGCTTTGCGCCGTGGCAGACAACGTCGTTGACACACATCGCGACGCAGTCAATGCCCACCGTGTCGTGCCTGTCCATCACGAACGCAGCTTTCAGCTTCGTCCCGACGCCGTCTGTACCCGCCACAAGCACCTGACCGTTTCCGTTATCATACATGCCGCCGAAAGAACCGAGGCCTTGCAGCACATGGGCGTTGAATGTGGATTCCGCATGTTTCTTCATAAGGCTGACCGCTCTGTATCCCGCCTCCACATCCACTCCGGCATCCTTATAAGTATATCCCATAGCGTCTCCTTAATTATCGAGTAGATTTTTCTTTCCGCACTTTAAACGGGCGCTTACATCCTCGGGGTACTGCCCGTTGAAGCAACCCACACAAAAATTGCATGCCGCGCCTTCGACGGTCTTTAACAGATCCTCAATCGACAGATAGTGCAGCGAATCCGCTCCGATGACTTTTCTGATCTCCTCCACAGTCAGTTTCGCGCCTATCAGCTGATCGTGCGAAGACGTATCGATGCCGAAAAAGCACGGATACTTGATAGG